>CAYNKL010000053.1:0-25701 GCA_964397775.1 uncultured Rhodobacterales bacterium
AACTTCCTGCGCGCGCTCTACTTCCTGCCGTTCCTGAACCCCGCCTCGGCCATGGCCTGGGTCTGGCGCTGGTTCTATCAGCCGGCGCCCACGGGCATCATCAACTCGGTGCTGAGCCAGATGGGCATGGGGCAGATGGACTTCCTGCGCTCGACCACCTGGGCGCTGCCCTCGATCATGGTCACGGCGATCTGGGCGGGGCTCGGGTTCCAGATCATCATCTTCATGGCGGGCCTGCGGGCCATTCCCACCACCTACTACGAGGCCGCGCGCATCGACGGAGTGGGCGACTGGGCGATCCTGCGCAAGATCACCCTGCCGTTGCTGAAGCCCACGACGGTCTTCCTCGTCGTCTTCAGTTCCATCGGATTCCTGCGGATCTTCGACCAGGTCTACAACATGACCAACAACGACCCCGGCGGGCCGCTCAACAGCACCAAGCCGCTGGTCCTGATGATCTACCAGACCGCCTTCTCGTCCTTCCAGATGGGCGCCGCCGCCGCGCAGACCGTGGTCCTTTTCACGATCCTGCTGATCGTCTCGCTTCTGCAACTCTGGGTCCTGAGGGAACGCTGATGTCCGCCACCGCAACCGACACGCCCCTGCCCAAGGCCCGGATCCGACCGGGGCGGATCCTGCTCTGGACGGTGCTCTTCATCGGCGGAATGCTGATGATCACGCCGCTGCTCTTCATGTTCTCGACCTCGCTCAAGACAGCGGGGCAGGTCTATGACCTGCGGCTGATCCCCGAGAGCCCGACGCTGGCCAACTACGTGCAGCTTCTGACCGAGAACGGCTTTCTGCGCTGGTTCGTGAACTCGACCATCGTGGCGATCTGCGTGACCGCCTCGAACTGCTTCTTCGACAGCCTCGTCGGCTACACGCTGGCCAAGTTCCGGTTCCGCGGTCGGCAGTTCGTCTTCATCGCGATCCTGTCGACGCTGATGATCCCGACCGAGATGCTGGTGATCCCGTGGTACCTGATGTCGGCCAACTTCGGCTGGCTGGACAGCTACTGGGGCATCATGTTCCCCGGCATGATGACCGGCTTCGGCACCTTCCTGATGAAGCAGTTCTTCGAAACGGTGCCCGACGACTTCCTTGAGGCGGCGCGCATCGACGGGCTGAACGAATTCACCATCTGGTGGAAGATCGCCATGCCGCTGGTCACTCCGGCGCTGTCGGCGCTGGCGATCTTCACCTTCCTCGGAAACTGGACCGCCTTCTTCTGGCCGCTGATCGTGACCACCTCGAAAGAGCTCTACACCCTGCCCATCGGCCTGACCTCCTTCGCCGTGGAGCAGCAGGTGCAGTGGGAAAAGATCATGACGGGCGCGGCGCTGGCCACGATCCCCACGCTGGTCGTCTTCCTGCTGCTGCAGCGCTTCATCGTGCGCGGCGTGATGCTGGCGGGGCTGAAGGGATGAACACGGACAGGACCATGAACACCAACGCGACAGACGACCGGACGCGCTTTCCCGACCCGGTCTACAAGGACACGGTGCTTGCCCCGCTCTTCGATCACGCGCGCGACGACCACGCCGAGGGGTTCCGCCGCATCGACCGGGCGCATCTCGTGATGCTGGAAAAGACCGGCATCCTGCCGCGCGACGTGGCGGGCAGGATTGCCCGTGCGCTGGTCGAGATCGACGAGACCGTGGACCCGGCGCAGCTCGAATACACCGGCGAGGTCGAGGACTACTTCTTCCTGCGCGAGGCCGAGCTGAAGGCCCGTGTCGGCGCCGACACCGGCGGGCGGCTGCACACCGCGCGGTCGCGCAACGACATCGACCACACGCTGTTCAAGATGGCGCTGAAGGCGCGGCTTGCGGCCCTGCTGGACGAGGCGCGCGCGCTGCTGGCGGCCATGACAGACACCGCCGAGCGCGAGGCCGGGACGCTGATCGTGGCCTATACCCATGGCCAACCCGCGCAGCCCACCACCTTTGGCCATTACCTTGGCGCGGCGATCGAGGTGCTGATCCGCGACATCGAGCGGCTCGAGGCGGCGCATGCCGTGGCGGACCTGAGCTCCATGGGGGCCGCCGCGATCACCACGAGCGGCTTTCCGGTGGACCGCGCCATGGTGGCCGAGCTGCTGGGCTTCGGCGCGCCGCAACGCAACAGCTATTCCTGCATCGCGGCCGTGGACTACACGACCGGCGCCTATGCTGCCGTCGAGCTGCTGTTCCTGCACCTCGGGCGGCTGATCCAGGATTTCCAGGTCTGGTCGAGCTTCGAGGTGGCGCAGATCTACGTGCCCAATGCCTTTGTGCAGATCAGCTCGATCATGCCGCAGAAGCGCAACCCGGTGCCCATCGAGCACATGCGCCACCTGTCGAGCCAGGCCATGGGGAAGGCCCGCATGATGAAGGACATCATGCACAACACGCCCTTCACCGACATGAACGACAGCGAGGGCGAGAGCCAGCAGGCCGGCTACGGCGCATTCGAGACCGGGAGCCGGGTGCTGCGGCTGCTGGCGGCCTTCGTGCCGGCGCTGAAGATCAACCCCGACCGGGTCGCGGCCAATATCGACCGTGCCTGCATCACCATCACCGAGCTGGCCGATACGCTTGTCCGCCACGAAGGCCTGTCCTTCCGTCAGGCGCACGAGATCGCGGCAGCGACGGCGAAGGCCGTGGTGGCCGAGAGCGCAAGCCTGAGCGCGGGCTTCACACCTTTCGCGGCGGCCTTCCGCGAGGCCACGGACCGCGAGACGACCATGGACGAGGCGGGCTTCGCCGAGGCGGTGTCGCCCGAGTACTTCGTGGCGGTGCGCGACCGCTTCGGCGGCCCCGCGCCCGCGGCCATGGCCGAGGCGATCACCGCCTACCGCGCGGCGCTGTCGCGCTTCGAGGACACTGCGCGCGCCCGGCACGCGCAGGAAACACGGGCGGCCGAGGCGCTGGACGCCGCCTTCAACGCCCTGACGGAGGCCTGCTGAATGGCAACCATCGAGCTGAAATCCCTTGTGAAATCCTATGGCCGGACCGAGGTGATCCACTCCATCGACCTCGAGGTGCCCGACGGCGAGTTCGTCGTCTTCGTGGGCCCTTCGGGCTGCGGCAAGTCCACCACGCTGCGCATGATCGCGGGGCTGGAAGAGGTGTCGGGCGGCGAGGTGCGCATCGGCGGGCGGCTGGTGAACGAGGTCGATCCCAAGACGCGCAACATCGACATGGTCTTTCAGAACTACGCCATCTACCCGCACATGAGCGTGCGCCAGAACATCGCCTTCGGTCTTTATACGTCGAAGATGTCGAAGGAGGAGAAGAACGCCAAGGTCGAGGATGCGGCGCAGATGCTGGACCTGACCAATCTTCTGGACCGGCGGCCTTCGGCGCTGTCGGGCGGCCAGCGGCAGCGGGTCGCCATCGGCCGCGCCATGGTACGCGATCCGGCGGCTTTCCTCTTCGACGAGCCTCTGTCGAACCTCGATGCGCAGCTGCGCGCCCAGATGCGGATCGAGATCAAGGCCCTGCATCAGCGGCTTGGCACGACGATCGCCTACGTGACCCACGATCAGGTGGAGGCCATGACCATGGCCGACCGTATCGTGGTGATGAAGGACGGCCATATCCTGCAGGCCGCCCCGCCGATGGAGATCTACGACAACCCCGTCGATGTCTTCACCGCGCGCTTCATCGGCACGCCCTCGATGAACGTCCTGCCCGCCCGCCAGACCGGCGCGGGGATGGAGCTGGCCGAGGGGGCGCCTGCGGTGCTGGCCGGGTTGCGGCCCGCCGACCTGCGCGTGGGCGAGGCCCCGCAGTCGGGCGGCATGGTTCTGAGCGGCACGGTCACCGCGGTCGAGCCGCTGGGCCCCGAGACGCTGGTTCATTTCGAGACCGGCGGCCACGCTGTCATCGGCTCGGCCCCCGGGCACGAAATTCCGGCCATCGGCAGCACCGTCACCGCGGTCACCGCGCCGGGCAAGGTGCATCTCTTCGATCCGGAGACGGAGAAAGCGACGGGTCGTGCATGACCCAGGTGGTCTCCGATAGGACGTTGGGCGCGGGACTTTCAGCCAGCGCCCGGACCCGGCTTGCGCGGGCGCTTCGGCAGGGTGTGCCCGACAGCGAACTGTCCGGCACGGGCCTGCTGTTCGGCTGTGACGTGGGCGGCACCAAGGTGCAGTCGGTGCTGTGCGATCTTGCGGGCACCGTGCTGGCCGAGGCGCGCGATGCCACCCCGCGGGCGGGCGGAGAAGCCGTGCCAGATCTCATTGCCCGGCACCTTGCGCAGCTGACCATTGATGCCGGAGACGCCGGACCCGTGCTGGCTGCGGGCATCGGCCTGCCCGGGACGGTGCATCCGGTGACCGGCGACCTCAGCCGCGCCCCGAACCTGCCTGCCATGCCCTCACGGGACCTGCGCGGCGCGCTTTCCGCGCGGCTCGGCCTGCCAGTGGCGGTCGAGAACGACGTGACGCTGGCAGCGCTCGGCGAGTGCTGGCGCGGGCACGGCGCGGACAGCGCCTCGGTGCGCGACGGCGGGCTGGCCTTCGTGGCCCTGGGAACCGGCATCGGCATGGGGCTTGCCTGGGGTGACCGGATGCTGCGCGGGGCGCGCGGCGCGGCGGGCGAGATCGCCTGGCTGCCGATCGGCGGCGATCCCGCCGACCCGGGTGTCCACGAAAGCGGCGCGCTGGAAAGCGTGGTGGCGGGTGAGGTGCTGGCCGAGAGCTACCGCGCGCGCGGCGGCAGCCGGCCCGGCACGACCTTTCGCGAGTTGACCCGCGACGGCGCGCCCGATCCGCTGATGGAGGAGGTCCTGCAGGAGCTTGCCCGGCGCGTGGCCCGGGCGGTCCTGTCCATCGAGGCGGTGCTCGATCCGGCACTGGTGGTCTTCGGCGGCGGCATCGGCTCCTGCGCCGACCTGTTGGCCCGGATCGAGGCGGAACTTGCCCGCCTTTCGCCAGAGCCCGTCGCCTGCCGCATCAGCCGGCTGGGCAACCGGGCCGGCGCAATGGGGGCCGTGCGGGCCGCGGCGCTGACCCTTTGCGACCAGCTTGAGGAGATTCCCGCGTGAGTCTGGCCGAAAGAGACGGCGTCGTGTCGCGGCCCACGGTGCGGGTGCTCGACGACGCCAACACCGTGGCCACCGCCGCCGCCATGATGATCGCCGGGCATGTGGCAGGCTCGGAGCGCCCGGTGATAGGGCTGGCCACCGGCCGGACACCGCTGGCAATCTATGCCCGGCTGGTCGCGGCCGCGCGCGACGGGCGGGTCGACTTTTCCCGCACGACGAGCTTCAACCTCGACGAATACCGCGGGCTGGACCCCGAACACCCCGCCAGCTTTGCCGCCTATATGCGCCGCAATCTCTTCGACCATGTCGCGATGGGCGCGACGCATATGCCCGCGGGGCTGGGCAATGCAGAGGCGGAGGCAAGCGCCTACGAGGCCGCCATCGCCCGCGCCGGCGGGATGGGGCTGCAGCTTCTGGGCATCGGGCGCAACGGGCACATCGCCTTCAACGAGCCCGGCGCGCGCTTTGACAGCCGCACCCGGGTGGTACGTCTGGCCGAGGAAACGCGCGCGGCCAACGCGCCCGATTTCCCCGAGGGCGAGCCCGTTCCCGGCGAGGCCATGACCATGGGGATCGGCACGATCCTCGAGGCAAAGCGCATCCTGCTGGTCGCCACGGGCGGCGCCAAGCGGGCGGCGCTGGCACGGGCCGTGGCCGGACCACCCGATGCGACATGCCCGGCCTCGGCGCTTCTGCTGCATCCCCACGTGACCATCCTGTGCGACCGCGAGGCGGCTGCCGATCTGGGCTGAGCCCTGCGGGAGCTGCCTGCGCGTCGGGGTGTTGCGCTCAATTCACCGGGCAAGGCCCTTGATTTCGCGCGATTGCGAGGCAAGATCGGTATCATGAACAGCCTGACGCCCTTTCCCGGCGGACCCCAGCCCGAGGTGGTCTCGTACCACAGGACCGAGCTGAACGTGATCCTGTCGCTCTACGGACGCATGGTGGCTGCGGGGGAGTGGCGCGACTACGGCATCTCCTCGCTGCGCGAAGTTGCCGTCTTCTCGGTCTTCCGCCGCACCGCCGAACACCCGCTCTACCGCATCGAGAAGCGCCCCCGCCTGCGCAACAGGCAGGGACAGTACGCAGTCATCGGCATGGACGGGCAGGTGCTCAAGCGCGGGCACGACCTGAAGACCGTGTTGCGCGTGCTGGAGCGCAAGCTGATCCGCGCCGTGGACGACTGAGCGGGTCTCAGCCCCGCCCGGCGAGCATCGCGCAGAGCAGCTCGAACATGACCGTCACCCCGAGAAAGGCCGTGTTGCCGCTCGCATCGAATGGCGGCGAAACCTCGACCATGTCGGCGCCGACGATGTTGAGCCCGTGCAGCCCTCGGCAGACCTGCAGCGCCTGGTAGCTGTTCGGGCCGCCCACCTCGGGTGTGCCGGTGCCGGGTGCAAAAGTCGGATCGACGAAATCGATGTCGTAGCTGACGTAGGTGGGCAGGTCGCCGACCACGGCGCGGGCCTCTTCCATGACGGCCTCGGGGCCGCGGTCGAAGAATTCCTCGATCCGGACGATGCGGATGCCGTTGGCGGCGGCGAAATCCACGTCCTCGGTGTCGTACATGCTGCCCCGGATGCCGATCTGGATCACGCGGGCCGGATCGAGCAGGCCCTCTTCCACCGCGCGGCGGAAGGGGGTGCCGTGGGTGTACATCGTGCCGCCGAAGTAGCTTTTGTAGAGATCCGTATGGCTGTCGAAGTGCACCATGCCCAGCGGGCCATCCTTGGCCAGCGCGCGCAGCACCGGCAGCGAGGTCAGGTGATCGCCGCCCGCCGTGAGGGGGCGGATGCCGGCCTGCACCAGGTCGCCGTAGAAGCTGGTGATCCGGTCCATGCTGTCGGGAATGTCGGCGGGGTTCGGGCCGACGTCGCCGAGATCGGCGCAATTTGCGGCCTCGAACGGGCGCTGGCCGGTCACCGCGTGCTGGGCGCGGATCATGGTCGAGGCGTCGCGCAACTGGCGCGGCGCATGGCGCGGGCCGGGACGGTTGGTCGTGCCGCTGTCCCAGGGCACGCCGGTGATCCCGATCTCGACTTCATCGAAACGCGCGTGCCCGGGCGGGACGTGCGGCAGGCGCATGAAGGTCGGCACGCCGGCGAAGCGGGGCAGGTCGAAGCCGGAGACGGGGTGGAAGAAGGGGTCGGACGGCATGTGGCGGCTCCTTGAGGTTGCGGCCAGAGTGGCGCCCTCAGTCCGGTGGTCAAGGCCCCTGGTGGCACTCGGACCGGGGCTCTGCCCCGGACCCCGAGGTATTTGCGGCGAGAAGAAGCGCTGGCGCCGTCTCAGGAGAGCCGGGCGTGGCGCGTGACAGGGCCGTCGCCCTGTGCCGCAATCCGGGCGATGGCGGCCTGCAGCGGCTCGTAGGTGACCCGCATGTGATGCGCGTTGGCGTGCAGGAGCGTGTCGGGACCGGTGACCCAGCCCACGTGGCCCTTCCAGAACATGAGGTCGCCGCGCTCGGGCGGCGTACCCTCGGGCAGCGTGGTGCCTAGATCGCGGAACTGCATGTCGCTGTCGCCGGGGGCCGGGATGCCGCAGAGCGCGAGCGAGAGCTGCACGATGCCAGAGCAGTCGATGCCCAGCGCGCTGTTGCCGCCCCAGAGGTAGGGCACGCCCAGCAGACGTTCGGCCACGGTGACAGGATCGTCTTCGGCTGTGTCGATTGCCCTGAGGTGGCTGGTGGGAACGAAGCCCCGGTCGGTTTCGAGGAACCTGCCCTGCGCGCCCGTCACGGCGAGCCGCGCGCCCATGGAGAGATGGTGCAGGTCTGGGCTCTTCATGTCGGGCTTCAGGTAGGCGTGGGTGGCCATGGTGCTGACCACATGGGTGGGCGCGGTCGCGGGGCCGATGTGGCGGTGCGCGACATATCCGACATAGCCGTCCGCCGCGGCCCGCGCGAAGGCCCAGCCTTCGTGCACCTCGTAGAGCGTGACCTCCGCGCCGGCCAGAAGCTGGCGGTCGCGCGCGCCACCGGGGGCGGCGCAGAGGTCGGCCACGGGGGCGGCGATGCTCGCAGCCTCGCCTGTCACGTAGCGGTCGGCGGTGACCATGCCGCGCAGATCCGCCGCGGCGACACGGCCGTTCGCGGGGGTCAGGCGGCGGTCGCTCAAAGTGGCAGGACCTTGTCGAGTGCCCCGAGAATGGCGCGCGGCCCCTGGCCCAAGCCGCCCTTGCTGCGGCCCGGCGCGGCACTCGGCTGCCAGCCGTAGATGTCGAAATGGGCGTAACGCGGCGTCGCCTCGACGAAGCGGCGCAGGAAGAGCGCGGCGGTGATCGAGCCCGCCATGCCTACCGAGGGCGCGTTGTCGAGATCGGCGATGCCGGGCTCGATCATGCTCTCGTAGGGCTCCCAGAAGGGCATGCGCCAAAGCGGGTCGGCGGCCTCGGTGCCCGCCGCCTGCAAAGCGGCCGCGAGGGATTCGTCGTCGGTGTAGAAGGGCGCGAGGTCGGGGCCCACCGCCACGCGGGCCGCGCCGGTGAGCGTGGCCATGGAGACGATGAGATCGGGCATTTCCTCGTCGGCGAGCGCCAGCGCGTCGGCCAGCACCAGCCGCCCCTCGGCGTCGGTGTTGTTGATCTCGACCGTCAGCCCCTTGCGCGACATCAGGATGTCCTGCGGGCGGAAGCTCTCGGACGAGACGCTGTTTTCCACCGCCGGGATCAGCACCCTCAGGCGCAGCGGCAGGTTCAGCGCCATGATGATCTGGGCGAGCCCCAGCACGTTGGCCGCGCCGCCCATGTCCTTCTTCATCAGGCCCATGGAGCTGCCGGGTTTGAGGTTCAGCCCGCCGGTGTCGAAGCAGACGCCCTTGCCGACGAGGGTCAGCGTCGGGCCGGTCTCGCCCCAGCGCATGTCGATGAGCCGTGGTTCCTGCGCGGCGGCGCGACCCACGGTGTGGATCAGCGGCAGGTTGCGGGTGAGAAGCGCGTCGCCGGTGGTGACGGCGATGTCGGCGCCGAAGGTCCCCGCGAGATTGCGTGCCGCCTCTTCCAGCGCCTCGGGGCCCATGTCGTTCGCAGGCGTGTTGATCAGGTCGCGGGTGAGCGCCTCGCCGCGGGCCAGCGCCTCGATCCGGGCGGCGTCCACACCGGCGGGTGCGACGAGTCCGGGCGTGTTGGGGGCGTTTTCGCGGTAGCGCGAGAAGCCGTAGGCCGCCAGCAGCCATCCCAGCGTCTCGTTGGGCAGGTTTTCGGGCGCGATGCCACCGGCGATCTCGTAGGTGCCGGGCGCGAGCTGCGGCAGCGCCGCGGCAAGCGGGAAGCGGTGGCGCGCCCGCTGCGCGGCGGTGCCGTAGCCGGCAAGCGCGGCCTTCGGCCGGCCGTCGGGACCGGGGATCATCAGCGCCGTGCCCAGCGCACCGGAGAAGCTGGAGGCCTCGACCCAGTTGCGGGTGGCGTCATCCTGCTGACCGGCCCAGGAAGCCAGGTCGTCGGGCTGCAGCACGTGGAGGGGACGGGTTTCGGTGCCGGCGTCGGCAAAGGCGAAGGGCATGGGCACTCCTGGCTACTCGGACGCCACAGACCTACGCCGCCGGTGTCGACCGGGCAAGTGGATTGCCCGGCGCCGCGGAGCCGGCACGCGTTTAGCCGGGCATGTCCTGCAGGTCGCAGAGCGCGGTCAGCGCCCCCTCGCCCACCCGCGACAAGCGCGCCAGCGTGGCCGCCTGCGCGACCGGATCGCCCATCTCGATGCAGGTCATGGCATCGCGCGCCACGCGCGCGAGAACCCGGAGGCCGATCTGTTCGGCAATGGCCGCCAGCCCGCGCAGGGACTTGTGCAGATCCTCGACCGTGCCGGAGCCGGCGAGGTCGTGCATCTGGCAGAGGCGGAGCGAAAGCTCCTCCATCGCGCGACACATCATGTCTTCGGCCATGTGCGGCCCGAGTTCGTCACAAAGCGCCTGGACGGCCACAGTATCGAGCTGCGGTCGTTCCTTGGGCGCAAGCAGGATTACCCCGTTCACTTCGTTCCCCAATCTCATTCATTCGTCCCACCGGGGCGCAGCCTGGCAGCCGCAGGTTCCCATTTCGTTAGACCCGACGCGGGTTTTTTCTCGAATTTCGTGCAAGGCCGGTCTAGATCACCGGGTGATCTTCTGAGCACACGGAGAGACCCGCATGCAGCACGCGCGCCCACTGCCCACCTACCTCGTCCAGCGCTACCTTGGGTGGAAGGCCACCACCTACAAGGAAAACCGCGCCTGGTACCGCCGTCTGGCCTCGGAAGGGCAGCGCCCGCGCGCGATGGTCATCGCCTGTTGCGACAGCCGCGTGCAGGTCACCTCGATCTTCGGCGCCGACCAAGGCGAGTTCTTTGTGCACCGCAACATCGCCAACCTCGTCCCGCCCTACGAGCCCGACGGCCAGCAGCACGGCACCTCGGCGGCAGTGGAATACGCCGTCACCTCGCTCAAGGTGGCGCATCTGATCGTGCTGGGCCATTCCCAGTGCGGCGGCGTGAAGGGGTGCCTGGACATGTGCCAGGGCCGCGCGCCTGAGCTCGAGGAAACGACAAGCTTCGTGGGCCGCTGGATGGACATCCTGCGCCCTGGCGTGGAAACGATCAACAGCCTGCCCGAGGACCAGCAGACCGAAGCGCTGGAAAAGGAAGCGGTGCTGACCTCGCTGCGCAATCTGATGACCTTCCCCTTCGTCGCCAAGGCGGTCGAGGAAGATGAACTGACGTTGCACGGCACCTGGACCACCATCGGCGAAGGCGGGCTCGAGGCCTACGATCCGGCAAGCGGGCATTTCCGGCCGGTCAACCCGACCGAGTGAACCCCCGGCACGGCGTGTGCGCGTGGCCCGCAAGGCCCGCCAGCGGCGGGCCGAGCCGTCGGCTAAGGCGGGAAAGCGGCGCGCCGAGATCCTCGGCGGTGCAGAGCATCCGGCCCTTCCGGTCCAGCACCACGAGGTGATCCTCGCGCAGCGCGACGGCGTAGCCCCGCGTGCGCAGTGCCTCGGCAAGCCCCGACCAGGACAGCGCTTCGTCGAACATCGGAGCGATCGACCTGCGCAGGGCGTCGCCGGCTTCGGAGCGAGGCGCGTCGATGGGCGCAGGTGTCCGGGTGAGGGGGCGGAACGCGAAACCGCGAAGTGTCGGCAACATGGAAAGCACCTTGGCTGAGGGCTTCGGTCGGACCGGATGCGAAGCGCCAAATGTGATTGCGGACTGCCGGCGAGAGGGGAACCGGCAGCCCGCGGTACGCCGGAACGCCAGCACAGGCATTCCGAAAGGACGGGCCCAGCGGGCCCGCCGACCGAATGTCAGGCGAAAACGAAGCTGAGCCAGCTTCGCCGGGGCGGCGCCGGGCGTGCGCTGCGGGGCAGAAGGTCACGTTCGAAGGCGGTCAGGGCCGCGACCCTGCGGGCGCGAGCGAGTTCAACGAAGGTCATGGGCATCGTCCTTGAGCGTGGGGCCGAGAGAGTTTCCAGCCTGTTTCGGGAACATGTCCCGGTGACGACCTTTCTATGGGATGCCCTGTCTCGCGCCCAGCGTACCAGCGGATAGTCCGCAAGCGCAGCCGGTCAGGGGCCGCTATCCCTTCGGATAGGCGGTCCGGCCTCCGCCCCGATGACAAGGGTGTGAGGCGGGCTTTCCAAATTTAAATTGCGCACAATATAATTTGACGAAACCAGACAAAGGAGCCTACCCATGTCCACCGTCTACACAGCCCGCGCCGAAGCCGTCGGCGGCCGCCACGGCACCGTCAAGACCGATGACGGTCTGCTGGATCTTCAGCTTGCCATCCCGAAGGAAATGGGCGGCAAGGGTGGCGCCACGAACCCCGAGCAGCTTTTCGCCGCCGGCTATGCCGCCTGTTTCGAGAACGCCGTGATCATGGTCGCCAAGAAACATGATGCCAAGGTCGGTGACCGCAACGTGGGCGTGTCCTCCGAAGTGGGGATTGGCCCGAACGAATCGGGCGGTTTCCAGCTGGCGGTGAAGCTCGACGTCACGATCTCGGGCGTGTCGCAGGAGCAGGCCGAGGAAATCGTCGCCTCCGCACACAAGACCTGCCCCTATTCCAACGCCGTGGTCGGCAATGTGGACGTGGAGATTGCGGTCACCGCGAAATGACCCACATGGACCGGCATGGATGACGAAAACGATCCCCTTCGGCTCGACCGGCAGATCTGCTTCCCGCTCTATGCCGCGTCCAACCGGCTGACACGGGCCTACCGGCCGATCCTCGACCGGCTGGGCCTGACATATGCGCAGTACCTGGTGATGCTGGTGCTGTGGGAAGAGGCCCCGCAGAGCGTCGGGTCCATCGGCGCGCGGCTGCATCTCGACAGCGGCACGCTGACGCCGCTTCTCAAGCGGCTCGAGGCGGCGGGGCTGATCACCCGCCGCCGTGACACCGAGGACGAGCGGAGGCTGATCGTGGCCCCGACCGAAGCTGGCGCCGCACTGCGCGCCGAGGCGCAAGATGTGCCTATGTCGCTCTGCGAGGCGCTTGGCCTGACCGTGGACGAGATGCGCGAGCTTGCCGGCGCCGTCGGCACCGTGACCCGCCTGCTGCGGCGCGACACCTGAGCATCTTTCCGTATCCGCCGACTTGAGCGTTGCCTCCGGATAAGCGAGAGCTTGCGACGGAGACACCGTGCAGGGAGAGGCGGGATGAGCGAACCGCACGAATGGGACGAGACGACATGGCGCGGCCTTGTCGACCGGGTCCGCGCCGGACGCAGCCTGCTGCCCGCGACATGGCCCGGCGGTGCGCGTTGTGCCGTGGCGCTGAGCTTCGACAGCGATCACGAGACCAACGAGCTGCGCGATGGCGCGGAGTCCATCGCTCGGCTGAGCTGGGGCGAGTATGGCGCGCGTCGGGGCATTCCCCGCATCAAGAAAGTGCTCGACCGCCACGGCGCGCGGGCCAGCTTCTTCGTGCCCGCAGTCTCGGCGCTGCTGCACCCTGAGGAACAGGAAATGCTCGTCTCCGAAGGGCACGAGATCGGGCTGCACGGCTGGATTCACGAGCGCAACACCGCAATTCCCGGCGATGCCGAGCGGGACCTGATGCTGCGCGCGGCCGACACGCTGGAGAAGATCACCGGCGTCCGTCCCCAGGGCATGCGCACGCCGGCGTGGGACTATTCCCCGGTGACGCTCAAGATCGCGCGCGAACTAGGGTTGCTCTACGACAGCTCGCTTTTTGCCGATGACGATCCTTACGAGATCCTCGATCACGGCGACCCCACCGGCATCGTCGAGCTGCCGGTGGAGTGGATCCGCGACGATGCCGTCTATTTCATGATGAACCGCTCCGGCGCCCAGCGCCCCTACACCCCGCCCGAGGATGTGCTCGACATCTTCCGGCGCGAGTTCGAGGGCGCCTATGCCGAGGGCGGGCTGTTCCTGCTGACCATGCATCCGCATATCACCGGCTACCGGTCGCGGATTTTCATTCTAGATGAACTGCTGTCCCATATCGGGGCCAAGGGCGATTGCTGGATCGCCACACATGCCGAAATCGCGCGCTACTGCGCCGAACAGGCCGGACTGGAGACACTCTCATGAGCGGATATTCCCTTGCCATTCACGGCGGCGCCGGAACCATCCTGAAATCGAAGATGACGCCCGAGCGGGAGGCCGCCTATCGCGCCGGTCTTTCCACGGCGCTCGAGGCCGGCGAGGCCGTGCTGCGCGACGGCGGCAGCGCGATGGATGCCGTCGAGGCCGCGGTCTGCGCGCTCGAGGACGAGCCGCTGTTCAACTCCGGGCGCGGGGCGGTCTATACCAGCGCCGGCGCGCAGGAGATGGATGCCTGCGTCATGGACGGGCGCAACCGCAGCGCTGGCGCCGTGGCCGGCATCTTCGGACCGAAGAACCCCATCCTGCTGGCCCGCGCGGTGATGCAGCGCACGCCGCACGTGCTGCTGATCGGGCCGCGCGCGCTAGAACTGGCGCAGGAGGCCGGGCTCGAGTTCGGCGACCGCGACTACTTCTTCGACCAGAAGCGCTGGGACGCCCTGCAAAAGACGCTTGAGATGCGCGAAAGCGGCGAAGAGGATGACGACCCCGCCCGCCGCCACGGCACGGTCGGCGCCGTGGCCCGCGACCGCGACGGCAACCTTGCAGCGGCCACCTCGACCGGCGGCATGACCGCCAAGATGCCCGGCCGCATCGGCGACACGCCGATCCCCGGGGCCGGCACCTTCGCCGACAACGCCACCTGCGCCGTCTCGGCCACCGGCCATGGCGAGGTCTTCATCCGCTACACCGCGGGGGCCGAGATCGCGGCCCGGATGCGCCACCTGGGTGAAACGCTCGAGCAGGCCGCCCGCCACGTGGTGATGGAGGATCTTGCGCCTAATGATGGTTCGGGGGGGCTCGTCGCCGTGGATTCGCAAGGCAACGTCACGCTGCCCTTCAACTGCGAAGGCATGTACCGCGGCAGCGTCCGCGAAGGCAGCGACCCGGAGACCGCCATCTACGCGGAGTGACCGGCCCAACGGCCGGCGCCGTCGCACCACCCGGATGCGGGCATGCCCTGCCCCATCCGGGCCCACGGCAGGATCAGGCGATCGTGGCCTTGCCCTGGCAGTCCTGTTTGCGGCTGTAGGGTGTATCAAGAAGCCGAAGGTAGAACTCCTCGAGCTTGGCGCCCCGCTCGGAGGCGCAGAACCGGTCGCGCGCCGTATCGTATGCAGCGATGGACATGGCCTCGATCCGATCCCGGTCCGCCATGAGCTCTCTGAGGTGCGCCAGAATCCCGTCGCCCACATCCGCCGCGGTCTCGAGCAGGATCCGCGAATACTCGTCCCCATCGTGGTCGTGTTTCCAGAGCGGCGCCCAGACACCGTTCGCATTGACCGGCACATCGACGAGGAACCCGGTCTCGCCGTGCGAGATCAGCTCGGGCAGCGCACAGCAGGCGGTGCCGATGACCGGAACGCCCATCGCATAGGATTCGATGACCGAATATCCGTAGGTGTCCGACAAGGTCGGCAGCAGGCTCACGTCGACGGTGCTCATGAGGGACAGGAGTTCCTCGTTGGCCATCTTGCCGTGGTGATGCACGTTCGGCAGGTCCATTGCCGAAAGCAGATCCTCGGCGAAGTCGAGATTGCTGGGGTCGGTCCAGACGCCGCTGCCCGCGCTCATCGTCATGTCGGATACGATGTGGAATTCGATCGGCAGCCCCTCGTCATGGGCTCTGCGGGCCGCATGAAGAACGGAAAGCCCCCCTTTGCGCATGAAATGCCCGCCCACAAAAATGCATCGCAGGACCTTTTCCTCGCGACGGTCCTGCCTTGGTCGGGTCTCCGGCACTTGGATATTGGGGTGGATCGGATTCGTCAGCTTTTCCTGAAGCAGATCGAAGTAGGGACCGTCGCGGTGCTGATTGAGAAACAATCCTCGCGCGAAGTTCGAGATCGGCACAATCGCCCGGCACTTGGGATCGACCAATCGCCTGGTAAAGAAGCGGAAGGCGGCGCTGTCCTCGTAGCCGAAGAGGCGCGGAAGATGGCTTTCGAAGGTGATGACGAAGGGGCGGGGACCGACCGGAATGCGGTTGAACGTGGCGACGAGATCCGCGTCAAACGTCGGCGTGAAAAGCGCCACCTCGAGCGGCGTCCAGAGCTTGTGGGCCGGAAGCCACTTCCGCGTAATGAGGCGAACGTTCGTCGGGGTTCTGGGCGTGTTGAACTGCGCAGGATACCCGTACGGTCGCAGAACTTTCGGGGATCGTGTCATAATTCGGTCCGATCAGTCTGTAGAAAAGCGTAGGTAAGAAAAAACAAGCTATGTCTTATAGCGTACCGCATCGCCCCCGGTGGCAAAAGCAATATTAGACCCGAAAACTGGCACATTGGGTGCCGTCAGGGACTCTGCGGTCTGTTTTGGCGGAAATCTTCCTGAGAACGCCACCATGGCTTGCACGCAACGCACACACGCACCTCAAAGCCGAGGCATGTTGCCCGTCGGCGCATCATCCCGCGATCTCCCGGCTGCGGGATGCCTGCCAACTGCGGTCTCGCGTCGCTTGCGCGGCCGGTCCGGGCAAAGCTAGAATATCGTATTTTCAAGCTTCCGCCGATGGCCGGCCCTGCAGAGGCCGCCACGCCACCGGGCATTTCAGATCAGGTATCAGGTTTATCTTCATGGCGAATTCCCCAGATCCCACAGTCATTTTTATCGCCGGCGAAGGGCGGTCCGGCTCGACCGTGCTCGACCGGTGCATCGGCACCGTCGAAGGCGCCGCCTCGTTCAACGAGATGCACGAGATCGTCCACCAGTATCAGCGCAACAAGAAACGCTGCAGCTGCGGCGTCTATCCGCAGGACTGCGCCTTCTGGCGCGAGGTTCTTTCGGACCCCGAGCTTGCCGCGGCGCTGCCCGAACTCGTCGACGGGTTCGAGCGCTACGATGGCTCGCGCCATGCGGTGAAGCTGCTGCTCGGCGCCTACGGCAAGGCCGACCGCGCGCGCCTGACACGCTACGGCGCGCTGACGGCGCGGCTTTATCGGCGGATCGCCGAGGTGGCCGGCGTTTCGGTCATTGTCGATTCCTCGAAGAACCCGTCCCGGGCGCTGATCCTGAAGCGCTACGCAGGCCTCGATGTCTGGTGCCTGCACCTGGTCCGGAATCCGGTCTCGGTCGCCGAATCCTGGCGCAGCGGCAAGGGCGCCATGGACGACAATCTGCCGACCTACACCCAGGGGCAGACTTACAAGCGCTGGATGCTCAAGAACCTGGCCTGCGAATCCCTGCGCCTGGCCATGCCCTACAAGCGTGTGCGGTTCGAGCAGTTCACCGCCGCGCCGCAGGCCGGGCTGTCAGAGATCAAGCAGTGGATTCCGGCGCTGCGCGGCCGATCGGACGGTTTCGCCAGCGAATCCGAGGTCGATTTCGGACCGTTCCACAGCCTGCAGGGCAACCCCGACCGCTTCGAGAACGGGCGCGTCACCATCCGGGCAAGCCGGGCGCGGCCGCTGGCCGACAGCGGGCTGTCCTGGGCGCAGCGCAACCTCGCCACGCGCTACGGCTACGGGGCCTAATCCGGCCCCGGTCTCAGCCGTTGAGCGCCGCGACCGCCCGCCGCAGGGTCGGGATCTGGGGCAGGATCGCCAGCGCCCACGACAGGGGCAGCGCGGCGCAGGCGAGGCCGAGCATCTGCCAGCCGCCGAAGACCTGCGCGCAATAGTACATCACGGCCCAGGACACCGCCGAGGCCGCCGTGGCGATCGCCATCGAGCCGAAGACCGCCCGCTGCGTGACAGGCGCCACCTGCTGCGTGAACCAGACGTAGCGGGGAAGGTAGACCAGCGAAAAGACCGAGATCACGATCGAGACCGCCTCGATTCCGAAGGGCACGGCGGCGGCGACCGCCACGGTGCGCAGGATCGCCCTTTCGCTGACCATCCAGAGCCGCAGGCGCGTCCGGTCTATGGCCTGCAGCATGACCCCGGCGCTGCCGGTGGCGACCTCGATCATCATGCCGGGCGCGGCCAGCGCAAAGATCACCGCGGCCTGCCCCCAGGTGTCCGAGAGCAGGAAGGGAAAGAGGTTGCCCGCGCTGCCGGCGAGGACCGCCATGGGCGGAAAGACTGCGACGGCGAGCAGCAGGCAGCTTGCCACATAGACCTCGGCCACGTCCTTCAGATCGCGCTGGACCTTGGTCATCCGGACGTAGACCACCTGCGAGACCGGACCTGCCACGGCGTTGCGGGGCAGGGTCAGGAAGCGCTGCGCCATGGAGAAGAGACCCACCGGCACGGCGCCAAGGAAGGCCCCGACCAGCAGCACCGGCCCCTGCCGCTGCGCGCTGAAGATGAGCGAGACACCAACGTTGTCGCTGGCAAAGCGGATGTGATCGCCAAGCGGCGTGAAGTTGCGCGGCGCGCCGGCGCGGAAGGTGCTGTAGAGCATGGTGCCGATGGTCTGGACGCCCGCGAGCACGATCTGCTGCGCCACCAGCGACCAGACCCCGGCGCCCAACACGGCAAGGATCAGGACCGTCGCGATCCCCAGCACCCCGGCCACCGTCCGGATCAGCGCCAGCCGCGGGAACTGGCCGTCCTTTTCCATCTGGGCCCCGGCCACCGCCGAAAGCGCGTTCAGGAAGGGCAGTGTCGCCAGCACCGCCACGAGCCACAGCAGCGGCGGCCGGTCGAAGAGGGCCGCCCAGACCGGTGCGAGGGCGGCAAGCACGATCGACAGGGCGGCACCGATGCCCGTCAGCAGCCAGAACACACTGTTCCACTCGGCGTGATCGTAGGCCGTCTGGCGGATCAGCGAGCGGCCCATCCCGGCGTCGCTCAGCATCTGGGCGAAGATGACGATGCTCATGGCGATGGCCATGTCGCCGAATTCCGAGGGCGTGAGGAACCGCGCGACGACCGGAAGAACCAGAACCTGCGAAAGGGCAAGCAGCGTGCGCGAGGCGCTCAGGGAGCCTGCGTTGACGAGAAATGTCTTTGCCATCGATTCGTACCGCTACGGCCCTGTCACTCTGCACGCGTCTCGCTCTGGCGCGGACAACTCGTGCGTTACTAGGGCAACAGCTGCATCAGCCGTCAACTGCGGTATGTCTGACCGGACGACTCTTTGTGAAGGTGCAACTTTTTCTTGCCCGACCTTGCAGCATGACGACATTATCCCGATGTCCGTCCAATTCTGCGGACCTCCGTCGTGATGGTACGACGCTGAATTTCATTTGATGCACAATTGGTGCCCTGGTGTTTTGGTATGATACATATTCGACAGGAAGATTATGACTCGCTGGAGCGGTCGTCCGAACTGACCAATCCGAAACCGGTGGAAACGGCAGATGCGGCCGCGTCGACCGATACCTATGCCCTGAGGTTCGCCGGAGGCTGGGGCGCCTGGCTTCTGAGCGTCCAGGCGGCGATCATCCTCGCCATGCTGCCCGAAAAGCGCGAAAGCTCTGTGCTCGACGTCGGCGGCGGTCACGCCCAGATCGCGCCGGTGATGCGTGAAGAGGGCCACGATGTCCGCGTCATGGTCAGCGAAGAGGCCTCGACCGAGCGCCTTTTGCGCTCCGGCATCCCGACCGAGGACATCTCGGTCGGCTCGCTCATGGATCTGCCCTTTGCGGACCGCAGCTTCGACGCGGTCGTGTCGCTGCGCATGATGGCGCACGTCAAGGACCCGGCCGGCTATGTCGCCGAGCTTTGCCGCGTCGCCGACAAGGCCGTGATCCTCGACTACACCTGCAACCAGGGCGTGGGCCGGATCGGCACGTGGTTCTACCTGCCCAAGCGGCTGATCGAAGGCGACACCCGCCGCTACAAGATCAGCGGCCGGGCCGAGATCGCCGAGCTGCTGGAGCGCAACGGCTTTGTCATCGACGAGCATCAGGGCCAGTTCGCCCTTCCGGTCGTCGTGCACCGCAAGCTGAAGAATCCGAAGATTTCGAGCGCCATCGAACGGGCCCTGGCACGGCAGGCGCGGCGCTACGGCAACCCGGTCCTGCTGCGCGCGCGCCGGGTGACGGCAGCCGCATGAAGATCCTGCTTCTCGCCCCCCAGCCCTTCTTTGTCCCACGTGGAACACCGATCGCCGTCCGGGCGCTGCTGCAGGTCCTGACCTCGCAGGGGCACAATTGCGACGCCATCACCTTTCCCGAAGGCGAGGACCCGCAGATCGAAGGCTGCCGCATCCTGCGCATCCCGACGCTGCCCGGCACCCGCAACATGCCCCCCGGCTTCTCGGCCAAGAAGGTCATCGCCGACATGGGGATGACCTGGCTTGCGTTCCGGCAGATGCGCCGCGAGCGCTACGATCTTGTCATCGGGGTCGAGGAAGCCGCCTTCATCGCCATGATGCTGCGCCCGGTCTTCAAGGTGCCCTACGTCTACGACATGGACAGCTCGATCCCCGAGCAGATGGACGACAAGTTCGGTCTGCCGGCCTGGCTGCGCAACGGGATCGCGCGGGTCGAGGGGCGCGCCGCGCGCAAGAGCATCGGCGCCCTGACCTGCTGCCGCGCGCTTCAGACGACGGTGGAATCCTACGCGCCCGGCCTGCCCGTGCAGACCATCGAGGATGTCTCGCTGATCGAGACGCCGGGCGAGCCCCCCGCCGATTGCCGCTTCGACGAACCCGTGGTGATGTATGTCGGCAACCTCGAGGGCTACCAGGGTGTCGACCTTCTGATCCGCGGCTTTGCCGAGGCGCTGAAACAGGGCCGCCGCGCCCGGCTGGTGATCATCGGCGGGACCGACGCGCATGTCGCGATGCACGGCGATCTCGCGCGCGAGCTCGGTATCTCCGAGCATGTCAGCCTGCTTGGCCCGCGCCCGGTCGAACGTATCGCCGACTACCTCGGGCAAGCCGATATCGTGGCCTCGCCCCGGACGCAGGGTCGCAACACGCCGATGAAGGTCTATTCCTACCTCGACAGCGGCAAGCCGTTGATCGCGACGCGCCTGCCGACGCACACGCAGGTGCTCGACGACGAGATCGCGATGCTGGTGGCGCCCGATGCGGCGGACATGGCGCGGGGCCTCGGCGCCCTGCTCGACTCCCCGCAGCTGCGTGACCGGCTGGCGGCCAGCGCAAAGCAGCGCGTGGCGGCCGAGTTCAGCCCCGAGGCCTATCGGCGCAAGCTCACGGGGTTCTTCGACCGCCACATCCTGCCGCAGGTCGCGGGGCGCGCGAAGGCTCAAGCGTAGCCCAGCGACGAGAGCCAGTGATTGAAATTGGCGGGCGCGGCGGCAAGTTCGCGCTCGCTGACCGTGTTGCGCCACTTGCCGATGGACGAGGTCGAGATGGCCCCCGCCACGCTGGCGTGGTGCTTCAGCCGCTCGACGTCGCCCATCGGGCCGACGCTGGTCGACAGCATCGCCGGGTCGAAGTCCAGCCGCGCCCAGTCGAAGACCTTGCCGAAGGCGGTCTCGGGGTCGGCGACGAGATCCTCGTAGCGCATCTGCAGCACGTTCGGCGACCAGCGCGCCAGCCGCGCGCAGGAGGCATTCGCATCGCCCCAGCGGCGCGCCGCGCCTTCAAAGGACCCGATCAGCCCGGAATCGCGGTAGGACAGCGCCACGTCGCGCCCGTCCCGGACCAGCCAGAGGTAGCGGGCATCCGGAAACCTCTGCGCGATGGAGGGCAGGTGATAGGTGTTCCACGGGGTCTTGTCGCCCCAGCGCTGCGCAGCCGAGCCGCTCTTGCGGGCGAGATAAAGGTAGAAGGCCTCGATCAGCGGGCGCAGGCGCCGGGGCCTGAGATGCTGCGCCTCAGTGGCGAATTCATCCAGGTTCGGCAGGCCGAAGGTGGGCCAGTGTTCGTGCTTTTCGAACTGGGCGCAGAAAAGCCAGACCCGTTCGCGCCAGGACAGCATCACAGTCCGGGGCCAGAGCTCGATCAGTTCGCCCAGCACGTAGGTTTCGGGCGGGATGTAAATCTGCCCCGAGGCCATCAGGATGCGACGCACGAGCGTGTTGCCGCTGCGCCCCGAGCCGACGACGAAGAGCGGCGCATCCGCACTCGCGGGGACAAGCCGGAGCCGCGGCATCGCGACGGAATTGTACCGGCGAACGAGGTCGGAGGTGATCCTGTACATGCGCGCGTCCTATCCGGTCAGGCCGGCCATGCGCCGGCGGTAGTGGCCCGTGAGCTTGCGGGCGACGGAAATGGGGCCTGCCGAGGCGTCGCGGCGCGAGGTCACGCCGCGATCCGCCATGATCCGCTCCAGCCGAGGGCCGATGGTCTCGCAGGCGTAGTGGTCGATCATTTCCTGCCGGACACGGGCCGCGCGCTGGCGGGCGGCGGCGGGGTTCGCGGCGATCCGGTCCACCGCCGAGGCGACCTCGGTCGGCGTGCAGTACTGTGCCGCCTTGCCGAAGGTCCGTTCCAGCCGCGGGTCGAGCAGCAGGGGACGTCCGCAGAGCGCTGCCTCGACCACTGTCCGGCCAAAGGCCTCTTCAAAGCGCGGGTGGTAGAAGTAGACGAAGATGTCGAGCGAGTTGAGGAACTCGGCGACCGGCTCGGCGCCGAAGGCCACCACGTCCCAGCGGTCGGGATGCGCGCCAAGCTCGTGCAGCGTGTCCACGGGACAGCCGAGCACCCGCACCCGCAGGTTCGGCCCCGCCGGGTAGGCCGCATCGTTGGCCGCTGCGGTTGCGGGGAACTTGAGCGGATCGGCGCGGCTGTGCCGCCCGATGGTCAGCGGGGCATCCCCCGAGAACGGCGCCCGCGTCACCTGCCAGCCGGCGACATCGAAGATGTTCGGCCAGTCGACCGAGGTCTGACGGATGAAGGGCGCGAAGGCCGCGAGCTGCGCGCGCACAAGCCCCGAGACCGGTGCGAACCATGCCTGCACGCCCAGCGCCGCGCGGGCCCGCCGGACGGAATCGGCGGGGTTGTACTCGACCGAGCCATCGGGACGGAACGGCGGGTGATGCGCGACGATCACGGCGCGGTCTGCAGACAGCCGGGCGGTTTCCTCGATGCCGCGGGAAAAGACCAGCGGGTGATGCAGGAAGGCGACCCGGCCATGCGCGCGGCAGCCGGGCGACAGCAGCGTCACCCCCGGCAGATCGGCCAGCGCCAGCGCCTTGGGGCTCGGCGCGTCGCGCGTGTCGTCGAGGTAGGCAGACCGCACGAAGAGAAGCCCGATGTTCGCGCCCAGGGCGGACAGCGCCTGCACGTCGGCCACCAGCGCGGCGGTGCTGCCGCCGGAAAAACGCGCGTCGGCGACGACAAGACAATCAAAGGACCGCGTCATGCCTTGCCCGTCCCTGCACGGCGCCGCAGGCGCGCGAGCGTTTCATTGGTCAGGCGTCCGAGGAGGTCGAGGCAGACCTTCGGCGGCGCCCAGAAACAACGTGCCGCGGCGATCGGGTCGGCTGCGCCCTTGGCGTCGATGAGACGGCGCCAGGCAAGCTTGCGGCGCTGTTCCAGAAGATGCGCCTCGATCGCGCGGCGGACGTCGGACGACAGGCCCCTGCGCCCCAGCATGGCGCGGTCGGCGGCGGCAAGGTGGGCATGCGCCTCGGTCGGGTGCCGCCCCGAGAGCGACGAACGTCGCACCGTCGCCACATAGCCCGCAGGACCGGTGAGCAGGAAGCGGGCGCCATCGAGCAAGGCGTTGGCATAGAGCACGTAGTCTTCGCCCAGCCGGATGCGCGGGTCGTAGGTCAGCCCGTGCCGTTCAAGGAAGCGCCGCGACATGAGGGGCTTCAGGAAACCCATCTCGCGCCGCCCGCCGTGCCCGGCCGAAAGGTTCGACAGCACGAACTCCGCCGCACCGAGGGCATGGGTGCCCGAGACACCCCCAAGCATCGCCCGCCGCTCCGAGATAGGCGCGCCCTCATCCACCTTCCAAAGGTCGTCCCCGACGAAATCCGCATCGCGGCTTTCGGCCAGTTCAACGAGCAGCGCCAGGCGCTCCGGTTCCATCCAGTCGTCGGAATCGAGCACCGTGATCCAGGGCGCGCCGCTCTCTGCGATCGCGCGATTGCGCGCCGCGGCCGGCCCGCCGTTGCGATCCTGACGCAGGAGGGTCAGCCGCGGATCCCGGGCGGCCGCCTGCGCGACAATCGCCGCCGTCGCATCGGTCGAACAGTCGTCGACCACGATCACCTCGACCGGCACGCTCTGGATAAGGGCGGAATCCACGGCCCGCATTATGGTCGTCTCGGCGTTCCAGGCGGCGATGACGACGGATACCTTCGGATCGGCAGGACCCCGGTCAGTCATTGATCTTCACCACGTCCGTGTCGCCGTCCGAGCACATCGGGGCATCTTCGCCAGGCGGGCTGTAGGAAATACAGTGATAGGAGGCGACGCTTTCGGTGTCTGAGTTTGCAGAGCCCGACCAGCCGGACTGTCCGCGCCCGCCGGTCCAGATGTTGATGTAGATCCGGCCCGGAATGTCGGGGATCGCGCGATCCTTGGCCTCGACACGCAGCAGTTCGCGCCCGTTGGCATACCAGACGAGCCGGTCGGGCAGCCAGTCGAGCGTATAGATGTTGGGTCCGTCGGCGGAATCGAAGCCGAGCTCGATCCATTCTCCTGGCAGCTTCTCGCCCTTGGCGAAGCGGTTGACCCAGACCTTGGTCGTGTCGCGCCCAAGAAACTCGAAGTCGATCTCGTCGTGCGGATCGCCGAAATAGGGGCCGGTGTAGGTGAAGAAACTCGAGATGACGCCGTCGCCGCGTCCGGCGGTCATGACCACCTCGTAGCGCCCGAAATGCGTGCGCCGGATGCGCTGAAGCTCTCCACCCAGGAAAGCCTTGCTGGATTCCTCGGGCGCCGGATAGAGGTGCAGGCGCAGGGGAGAATCGTGGATGCCGCCACGGGTGATCGCGTTTCGGGACCATGCGGTCCTGTAGTGGGAATCCCCGACCGCAAAATTGCTGATCCGCCAGCCTTCGGGAAGCGGGCCGCCCTTGTCGAATCTCGAAAGAAAGGCGCCCTCTGGGGCGGCGATCACCGGTAAGGGCGAGAATGCGAGGGTGACCCCGCATGCAATTCCGAATATCGCCTGACGGCGCAACGACAGAATTGTCTTACGCAAAACGCTAAGTATCATCATCTAAAAAACCGTGGCTACAATAGGAACCGATTATGACCGAAAACGACGTCATGGCAACGGTCATTGTCGCCGCGTGGTGCGCCGAAGACCGTCTCGCGCGAAGTGTGCACAGCGCATTGTCACAGGACCTCCCCTCGATGGAGGTGATCGTGGTCGACGACGCCTCGCCAGACGGGACCGCACAGTTGGCGCGGCAGATGGCGGAAGCGGACCCGCGGATCCGCGTGGTGTCGCTGGAGCGCAACGGCGGTCCCGCCGTCGCCCGGAACGCGGCCATCGACATCGCCCGGGGCAAATGGGTCGCGGTTCTCGACAGCGATGACGAGATGCGCCCCGGCCGTCTGGCCGCGCTGATCGCGGCTGGCGAACGCCTTGGCGCCGATTGCGTCTACGACGACCTGCAGCCCGTCGACCCCGAGGGTAAAGACCTGGGGCCGAGCCACCTGGCCTCCCTGAAGATCGCGCAGCCCGAGCAATGGACGCTGGAGCGTTTCCTTGCGGGCTGCGGGGCGCGGCCCGGTCAGGCGGCGCTGGGCTACTTGAAACCCGTCATCCGGCGCAGCTTCATCGAAAAGACCGGCCTGCGCTACGATCCCTCGCTTCGCAACGGCGAGGACTTTCATCTTGTCGCCGAGCTGCTCGCGCTTGGAGGGGCGCTCTGGTTCGTGCCGGGGGCCGGCTATCTTTATACACAGCGGGACGGGTCGATCTCGCGGCGGCTGGACCTTGGTCACGCCCGCGCCCTGACCGCCGCCGACAGCGCCTTCTGCACACGTCATGCGTCCTCGCTCAGCCCCGACGCACGGCAGCTCATGCGGGAGCGGGGCCGGAATCTGGCCGACATGATCGCGGTCGAGGCAGCGATCAACGCCCTCAAGACCCGTCACTTCGGCAAGGCCGCAGCGACCCTCGTCGCACGCCCCTCGGCCGTCGTGCGACTCGCCGGGAAGGTGCGGGACAAGCTGGCGATTCGCTCACCCGCGTGATTCGCCAACTTCAGGGCTTCGGCGGTACCTGAAATCGGTCATAAATGGGGTAAAAACAGGGCAAAGATCAAAGACGCATCGCACATATTGTAGCGTCACAAGATTTTTGCACATCATCTAGATCTGTGAAGTAATTCACATTGATCTGTTAGCGAAAGTGT
>CAYNKL010000054.1:0-11562 GCA_964397775.1 uncultured Rhodobacterales bacterium
CTTGGATTTCTCAAAGCGAATCCTGTCGAACAGCGCATCGAATGCACTGCGTTCCTCGCGGTCGATGTGGGCCCCGTTGGGACCGATGTCGAAGTCTGCATCTTCTTCGTCGCTCAATCGTCCGGCGTGATTGCGTGCCTCGGCCGCCTGGCCCAGGCGGTAGGTCATCGACTCATCCGCCCGGTCCTCAAGATCCTCCTCGGCCTCGGCCAGTTCCTCGGCCCAGCCCTGGTGGGCCGCAAGCTTGGCCAGTTCCTCTGCCACGGTCTGACGGGCGAGTTCCGCGTCGCCCGGGCGCCGGATACAGGGCACGACGGCTACATGGCGCGCAGACAGCAGGGTTTCAAGGGCTTGGGGGCCTATCGCGGCCTCGGCGGCCTCGCGCATCAGGCTCGTGTCGTCGAGACTGCGCAGGATCGCGGCACGCAGCGCATCGTGGTCGGCATCGAGACAGGCCATATCGGCGAGACGCGATTCGAACTCCGGCGCGATCTCGGGCGCAGAGAGGATGGCGCAGAGCACCACCTGTTCGCGCAGCCGGTCCTGGCCGCGTTCATCAGCAACCAGAAGAGACTGACGCGCGGCTGCCGAGGCAGGTAGCGGCGCCTTCCAGTCGCGACGCGGGTCGCGCTGCCCCCCCGCCCCGCCAAAGCCGCGTTGCGCACGCTGCGGCCGGAATAGCTGGTAGCGCAGTTCCTTGATCTCGTCGCCGTAGTGGCGCCGCAGGCCCTGGTCCGCGATACGCGCGATGCGCTCGCGCAGGCGCTTGTCGAGCGCGGCCTTGCGTTCGGGGCTGTCGAAGACCTTGCCCTCGGTTTCCTGCCGCCAGAGCAGCTGGACCATGGGAATCGCCCCTTCCAGCAACTTGCGCACCGCCTCGGGGCCCTCGGCGCGCAGCAGATCGTCGGGGTCCTTGCCCTCGGGCATGATGGCAAAGCGCAGGCCCTTGCCGGCCTCGAGCAGCGGCAGGGCAAGGTCGATGACCCTGTAGGCGGCGCGCAGGCCCGCGGTGTCGCCGTCGAGCGCGATGATCGGCTCTTCGGACATCCGCCACATGAGCTGCAGCTGAGGCTCCGTAACCGCCGTCCCGAGCGGCGCAACGGAGGATTCGAAACCGGCCTCGCTGAGCGCGATGACGTCCATGTAGCCCTCGGCCACGACCAGCGGCTGGCCCTTGCCCGCGGCGGCGCGGGCGGGCTGGAGGTTAAAGAGATTGCGCGACTTGTCGAAAAGCTCGGTCTCGGGCGAGTTGAGGTATTTCGCGTTGTCCGATGGGTCCATGGCGCGCCCGCCAAAGGCGATGGCGCGGCCGCGCCCGTCGCGGATCGGGAACATGATGCGGTTGCGGAACACGTCGTAGGGCGCACGGCCCTTGTCGGACTGGCGCACCAATCCTGCGCCCAGCATCAGGTCCGGCGACACGCCCTGCCCTTCGAGATGCGTGCGCAGCCCTTCCCAAGCCGCGGGCGCAAAGCCGATCTCCCAACGCTCCAGCGCCGCTTCATCGAGCCCGCGTTTCTGCAGGTAGGCACGGGCCTCGGAGCCGGCCGCGGTGCGCAACTGCAAGCGGAAGAAGCGCACCGCCTGCTCCATGACTTCGGTCAGCTGGGTCCGGCGGTCGGCCTTCTGCTGCGCCTTGGGATCGGGCTGGGGCACCTGCATGCCAGCCTCACCGGCAAGGATTTCCACCGCCTCCATGAATTCGACGTTCTCGGTCTCCTTCACGAAGGAAATCGCGTCGCCCTTCGCGTGGCAGCCGAAGCAGTAGTAATAACCCTTCCGATCGTCGACGTGGAAGGAGGCGGTCTTTTCATGGTGGAAGGGACAGGGCGCCCACATGTCGCCCTTGCTCTGGTTCGATTTACGCTTGTCCCACAACACCTTGCGCCCCACCACCTGGCTCAGGCTGATGCGGGTGCGCAGTTCGTCGAGAAATCCGGGGGGCAGACTCATGCCCGACAATATCGGGCCGCAGGGCCGCGGAGTCGAGAGGGCGCGAGCGCGCCTCTCACTCGTTGGCGAGCTGCTCGAGCGCGGCGATGCACTGCGCCTGCCAGGCGTCGCCCACGGCCGGGGTCAGTTGCTCTTCGGGCAGGCTGTAAATCCACGCGCTCAGCATCTCTGCGGCTTCGGGACCCAGTTCCTTGCGCAGGCCGCGCCGGGCGCGGCGTTGCGAAACCCCGTCGGCACGCGCCTCCACTGCGCCGGCGACAAGCTGGGCCTGGCGGGTGCAGCTTTGCAGCCGCTCGGTGTCGGCCCCGTCGGTGCCGCTTTGCTGTGCGGCCACCGGGGCCGAGAGGATCAGTGTCAGGGCCGCGGCCTTGATGCTTTGCATGGTCGCCTCCGTTCGATTGGCTGGCGCGGGGTTATCCCGCCTCCGCCCGGGCCGCAACGCGGCGCATGGCGGTTTCCAGTTCATGGACCAATGTGGTCGCCATGGAACGAAAGGCGAGGATGGTGAAGGCCGGTTCCGCCACGTCGGCAGGATCACGCAGGATCGTGACCGTCATGTGGCCAAGCAGGGTCCGGGCGGCGCTGCCGGGCGGAAAGGCGCCGGGTCGCAGGTCGATCGGCACCAGCCGCGCCAGCGCATCGGTGGCACCAGCCCCCGATAGCCGCACGACAGCCCAGCCGTCGGACTGATCGGTGAGTGCTGCATGCGAGGCCAGCGCCGCATCGGGTTCCGGCCCTGCCAGCAGGGCCTGCACTCGCCCGCACCAGAGGCAGAGCGTGTTCTGCCCCCTGAGCGCCTCACCCGGATCGGGAAAGCCAACGCCATGCGCGCTCTGCAGCGCGTCGGAGGTGGCCTCGACCTGCCCGGCATAGGGCGCGACAAGTGTCAGGCGTCCGAGGTCCAGCTCGGCAAGGGTCATGTCGCCCACCTGAAGCGGCAGCAGGTCGCCGCAGGGGGATACGGGGGCCAGTTCAGTCACGCAGGCGTCCTCCCTCGGGGTCATGGGCAACCGGATCCGTCACCTCGCAAAGCGTCTCGATCCCGCGCAGGTGGTCAACCATGCTTACTCTTTCGCCATGACGCGCGCGGCCATTGCGCAGGAAGCCCAGCGCCAGCGGCATGTCCAGCGTCGGCGAGTGGCAGGCCGAGGTGGTGTAGCCCTGCGCGTGGATACGGTCGGCGGGATCACCTTCGTTGAAGAGAAAAGCTCCGGCGGTCAGCTTGCCCTGCCCGTCCACCGGGCGCAGGCCCACCATCTGCTCGCGCTCCGGCCCGGTCAGGCCCGGACGGGCGGCCATGGTCTTGCCGATGCAGTCCTTCCGCGCGCTCACCATCCGTTCGAAGCCGCAGTCGAAGGCGGTGGTGCGGCCGTGGATCTCGGCATGGGTGATGTGGCCCTTCTCGATCCGCAGGACGTTCAGCGCCTCCATCCCGTAGGGCCCGCCGCCCAGCGCCTCGGCCCGTTTCACGAGGGCGTCGAACAGGGACGCACCGTAGCGGGCGGGCACCGCAATCTCGTAGGCCCGTTCGCCCGAGAAAGAGATACGAAAGAGCCGCGCGTCGATGCCCCCCACCCGGACCGGCCCACAGGCCATGAAGGGGAAATCGCCAAGCGCATCATCCAGCAGCCCGTCGAGCAGCTCGCGCGACTTCGGCCCGGCCACCGCGAACTGCGCCCATTGCTCGGTCACCGAGGCGAAGCGCAGGTCGAGCTGCGGCATCAGCGCCTGATGCACCCAGTCGAGGTGGCGCATGACCTGCCCCGCCGCGGCGGTGGTCGTGGTCATGACCCAGCGGCTGTCGTCGAGCCGCGCGGTGGTGCCGTCGTCCATGACGAAGCCGTCCTCGCGCAGCATCAGCCCGTAGCGCACCCGGCCCGGTTTCAGCGTGCTGAAGGTGTTGGTGTAGACGAAGTCGAGGAAGCGGCCCACGTCGGGGCCTTGAAGCTCAATCTTGCCCAGCGTCGAGACATCGCAGATGCCGACGCTGTCGCGGACCATGCGCACCTCGCGGTCGCAGGCCACCTGCCAGTCGCGTTCGCCCTTCAGCGGAAAATAGCTAGGACGGTACCAGAGCCCGGCCTCGATCATGGGCGCGCGGCGGGCGGTGCTGGCCGCGTGGCTGGTGGTGAGGCGCCGGGGCGCAAAGCCCCGCCCCTCGCCCCCCGCGCCCATCGCGGCAATGGCAACGGGAGTGTAGGGCGGGCGAAAGGTGGTCGTGCCCGTCTCGGGGATTGCCCGGCCGGTGACATCGGCGAGAATGGCCAGTGCCGCCACACTCGATGTCTTGCCCTGGTCGGTGGCCATGCCCTGCGTGGTGTAGCGCTTCATGTGCTCGACCGAGCGGAAGTTCTCCTGCGCGGCCTGCTTCACGTCCTTCACGGTCACGTCGTTCTGGAAGTCGAGCCAAGCGCGGCCCTTGCCCTCGACGGCCCAGAGGCGGCGAAGCCTGTAGGGTGTGTCCTCGGCTTCGGGCAGCGCGGGCGGGGTCGTGGCGTAGCCAAGCGCATTGGCGGCCTCGGCCCCGGCCTCGGCCCCCTCGCGCAGGCAGGCGGCGGTCGAGAAGCTGCCGCGCGCCGCGCCCGCGGTGGTCATGCCCGGCACGGCGCCTACGGGCGGGACGAAGGCGGCGATGCGGTCGTCCCAGAGCGGTTTCGCGCCCTGGTGGCAGGTCAGGTGCAGCGTCGGGTTCCAGCCGCCCGAGACGCCCAGCGCCTGCACCGCAAGCCGCTTTTCGGCACCATCCGGCGCGCGCATCGAGATCGCCTCGAGCGCAGAACCGCCAAGGGCGCGGGTCACCTGCCAGCCGGGGTAGAAGGGCACGTCGCCGGCAAGGTTCTCGGCCTCGTGGCGGGAATCGACGAGGGCGACCACCTCCAGCCCGGCGGCGGCCATGTCCCGCGCGGAACGATGGGCGTCGTCGTTGTTGCCGAAGACGGCCACCTGCCGCCCCGGTGCCGTGCCCCAGCGGTTGAGATAGGCGCGCAGTGCGCCCGCCATCATGACGCCGGGCCGGTCGTTGTCGCGGAAGGCGATGTGGCGCTCCAGGGACCCGGCGCAGAGCACCGCGCGCTTGGCCACGATCCGCCAGAAGCATTCGCGCGGCAGGTCGCCGGGCTCGGCCAGGTGCTGGCCGCTGCGTTCCAGCGCGCCGTAGGTGCCCTGGTCGTAGGCGCCGGTGACAGTCGTGCGCGGCATGAGGCGGACGTTGTCCATACCCGCCAGTTCGGCGGCAAGTGCTGCAGCCCAGTCGTGCCCGGGCTGCCCGCCCAACTGCTCGTCCTCGGCCAACAACCTGCCTCCGAAATCACGGTCCTCCTCGCAGAGGATCACGTCGGCCCCGGCCCTGGCCGCCGAAAGCGCAGCCATGAGGCCCGCGGGCCCGCCGCCGATCACCAGCACGTCGCAGAAGGCAAAGGCCTTCTGGTAGGTCTCGGCGTTTGGCGCGCCCGACAACGCCCCGAGACCGGCGGCGCCACGGATGAGCGGCTCGAAGAGCTTTTCCCAGGTCGTCCCGGGCCCCATGAAGGTTTTGTAGTAGAAGCCCGCACCGAGAAAGGGCGCGAACCGGTCGTTGACCGACAGCAGGTCGACCTCGAGCGAGGGCCAGCGGTTCTGGCTGCGCGCCTCAAGCCCCTCGTGGATCTCGACCATTGTCGCGCGGCGGTTGGGCTCGGCCCGCCCGCCGTGGCCGGTGGTGACGAGCGCGTTCGGCTCCTCGGAGCCCGCGGTGAGCACGCCGCGCGGGCGGTGATACTTGAAACTGCGCCCCATGAGCAGCTGCCCCGAGGCCATGAGCGCCGAGGCAAGCGTGTCGCCGGGATGCCCCGCACGCACCACGCCGTCGAAGAGGAACTTGACCTCGCGCGCACGGTCGATGCGGCCCCTGCCCTCAATCCGCATGGCGGGCCTCCACCAGCGTGGCGCCGTAGATTTCGTGGGTGACCGTGTCGCGGTCGACCACCAGCCAGCAGCCGCAGCCGGCCTCGTGATACCACAGGTCCTGCGTCCGCCCGGCGGGGTTGTCGCGCAGGTGCAGGTAGGCGTCCCAGGTGTCAGGCCCGGCATCGGGCTCGGGCCGGCGCAGCGCCTCGGACGCGCCCTGGTAGTAGAACTCGCGCCGGTCGCGCGGGCCGCAGATCGGGCAGGTTATCCGCATGTGAAAATCCTCCGCCGCGCGGCGTCAGTGCAGGTTGTGCTGCGCACCGGTGCCCTCCTCGTCCATGAGCCCCACGCCGTCGCGGAAGCGGTCCAGCCGGAAACTTGCGGCGCTGTCGTGCGGGCGGTCCTGCGCGATGAGATGGGCGAAGGCAAAGCCCGAGCCCGGCACCGCCTTGAAGCCGCCGTAGCACCAGCCGCAGTCGATATAGAGCCCCTCGATCCCGGTGCGGTCGATGATGGGCGAGCCGTCGGGCGTCATGTCCATGATGCCGCCCCAGCTGCGCAAGACCTTGGCCTTGCCAATCATGGGCATGAGGGTCATCGCGGCCTCCATCACGTGTTCGGTCAGGGGCAGGTTTCCGCGCTGCGCGTAGGAGGCGTACATGTCGAGGTCGCCTCCGAAGACCAGCCCGCCCTTGTCGGACTGGCTGATGTAGAAATGCCCCATGCCAAAGCTCACCACGTTGTCGATGATGGGTTTCAGCCCCTCGGTCACGAAGGCCTGCAGCACGTGGCTTTCGATCGGCAGGCGCATGCCCGCCATGGCCGCCACCTGCCCCGACCGCCCCGCGACGACGATGCCGACCTTCTTCGCCCGGATCGCGCCGCGCGTGGTTTGCACGCCGGTGACGCGGCCGCCATCCGTGTCGATGCCGATGACCTCGCAGTTCTGGATGAGATCCACGCCGCGGCTGTCGGCGCCGCGCGCATAGCCCCAGGCCACGGCATCGTGCCGGGCGGTGCCGCCGCGCGGGTGGTAGAGCCCGCCGTGGATCGGAAAGCGGCCGCTGTCGAAGTTGAGGTAGGGCAGATACCCGCGCACGCCCTCGCGGTCGAGCAGAATGGCGTCGTCGCCCTGGTTGATCATCGCGTTGCCGCGCCGCGCGAAGGCGTCGCGCTGGCCGTCGCTGTGGAAGAGATTGATCAGACCGCGCTGCGAATGCATCACGTTGTAGTTCAGCTCGTGCTCCAGCCCCTCCCAGAGCTTGAGCGAATGCGAGTAGAACTCGGAGTTGCCCGGCAGGAAGTAGTTGGCCCGCACGATGGTCGTGTTGCGCCCGACGTTGCCGCCGCCGAGATAGCCCTTTTCCAGCACCGCGATATTGGTGAGCCCGTGTTCGCGGGCAAGGTAGTAGGCGGTGGCAAGGCCGTGCCCGCCGCCGCCGATGATGACGATGTCGTATTCGGATTTCGGCTCGGGATCGCGCCAGTGCGGCGTCCAGCCCCGGTTGCCGGTCAGCCCCTCGCGCAGCACGCGCAGCCCAGAAAATCTCATCGCATCGCCCCGTTGTCCCTGCGCACTCAAGCAGGACGCGCCAAGGGGTGCAATGCGCAAGCTTCGGGTCGCGCGTGCCGGTTGCAGTGGCAATTCTGCGGGGACACAGCCAAGGGAAGACCGACCCGCCCCATTCCGCCACCTCTGGCACCAGAGCGAGGAAGACCTCGCGGCGCGCGGGGCCCTGCGTGTCCGGGCCGATGCCCACGCGCTCTACCCGGACCGCATCACGCTGACCGAAGCACCCGAGGGCGCGACGCTACTGCTGATAAACCACGTCAGCATGCCGGCCACGTCGCCCTACCGGGCGACGCATGCGATCTACCTGATGGAGGGAGCGGATGAGCCCTACGACGCCGTGGGCGAGCTGCCCCCGGTCATGCGTCACCGGCTCCTGTCGCTGCGCGGCTTCGATGCCGAGGGCATGATCCGCGACGCGGATGTGAGCGAGGGTGTCGATCAGACCGAGGCGCTGATCGACAGGCTCTTCGCCGACCCGGCGATCCGCGAGATCCACGCCCACAACGCCAAGCGGGGGTGTTTCTCTGCGCGGATCACGCGGGCCTGAGGATCAGAGGCCCTTGGCCTTGTAGCTTTGGGCCACGCGGTCGATCGCCACGAGGTAGGCTGCCGTGCGCAGGTCGGTGACATCGTCGCGACCATGCCAGACCTGGCGCATGGACTGGTAGGCAATGCGCATAGTGTCATCGAGCCCCGAGCGCACCAGCTCGATCTCGTCGGCGCCGCGCAGGTACTTCTCCTTGAAGTCCGGAGAGAGGGTCCAGCCGATGCCGCTGTCCGCCGAAAGCCGTTCGAGTTCGTCGACAACCAGCTGGTGGCGGGATTCCTCCTGCCGCCGCTGCATCCGGCCGAAACGGATGTGGCTGAGGTTCTTGACCCACTCGAAGTAGGAGACCGTCACACCGCCCGCGTTGGCATACATGTCGGGAATGATGACCACGCCGCGTTCGCGCAGGATGTCGTCGGCGCCCGCCGTGATCGGCCCGTTCGCGGCCTCGATGATGAGGCTGGCCTTGATGTTGTGGGCATTGCGCAGGTTGATGACACCTTCGAGCGCCGCCGGGATGAGGATGTCGCAGTCCTCTTCCAGCACCGCCGCGCCTTCGGCCGTGTGCGTGGCATCGGGAAAACCCGTGACCCCGCCGTGGCGGACGATCCAGTCACGCACCGCGTCGACATTCAGCCCGTCGGCGTTGAACAGGGCGCCGTCGTGCTCGATGATCCCGGTGATCCGGCAGCCGTCCTCGTTCCGCAGGAAGCTCGCCGCGTGGTAGCCGACGTTGCCGAGGCCCTGCACGATCACGCGCTTGCCGTCGAGCTTGCCCTCGAGCCCCGCCTTCTGGACATCTTCGGGATGACGGAAGAACTCGCGCAGCGCGTATTGCACACCACGGCCCGTCGCCTCGACGCGACCCGCGATACCGCCGGCGTTCAGCGGCTTGCCGGTGACGCAGGCATTGGCGTTGATGTCGGTGGTGTTCATCCGGTGGTACTGGTCGGCGATCCAGGCCATCTCGCGCTCGCCCGTGCCCATGTCGGGGGCGGGGACGTTCTGGCTGGGGTGGATCAGGTCGCGCTTGGCGAGCTCGTAGGCGAAGCGGCGGGTGATGCGCTCCAGCTCGTGCTCGTCGTATTCGCGCGGATCGAGGCAGAGCCCGCCCTTGGAGCCGCCGAAGGGCGCCTCGACGAGGGCACACTTGTAGGTCATCAGCGCGGCAAGCGCCTCGACCTCGTCCTGATTGACGCTGGGGGCGAAGCGGATGCCGCCCTTGACCGGCTCCATGTGTTCGGAGTGCACCGAGCGGTAGCCCACGAAGGTCTGGATCTGGCCGCGCAGCCTGACCCCGAAACGCACCGTGTAGGTGGCGTTGCAGACGCGGATCTTCTCCTCGAGACCCGGCGGAAGATCCATGAGCGCCACAGCGCGGTTGAACATCAGATCGACGGATTGGCGGAACGTCGGTTCGTTGGCCGGTACGGCTGCGGCGTTCATCGGGTCCTCCTAAGCTTCCCGCCACGTTCCCGTGGCGCCCGTTGCGTGAGTACCCGCCTAGCATGTCGGTGTGGTTAATGTCCTCCCCGGAAACTGCGGAGGATGCGGCGGATTCTGCTGAATATCGCCGGCTGGCCGCTCAGTCCCCGTCGTGCTGGCTAAGGCGCAGGGTCATGATGTCCGCCATGGGCTTGGTCTCGGACCCCGCCGTGACACCGCCCACGGCGACCCGCTTGCCCATCCGCCACCACAGGCCCGGACGCCAGCCGCCGCGTGTGCGGGTGTTGAGCAGGACGACGAATCCGTTGGAAGGCTTCATCGCGAAGGTGCCGCGGTCGACCTTGCGAATCTCCTCGAAGGCCGCAAGCCGGGTGCCGTCGCTGTCGTAGAGACCGCTTTCGCGCAGAACCAGGGAATGCGCCGTCGCCCGCCACAGCCGATGCGCCATGAATAGCGCCGCAAGACCCACCGCCGCCAGCATCACGACCCAACCGAAACCACCCTGCGGGACGGCAAGCGCGAGCCAGATCACCAGCAGGCCGAGCGCGGTCAGCACCATGACGGCGAAGATGCGCCGCGGCTGCGAGGCGCCTGCCGTCGCCAGGATCTCGTCATCGGCCATGGTCCCCTCCCCTGCCCGGCGCTCAGTCGCGACGCGGATCGCGGGGGTAGACGCCGAGGATCTTGAGCTCGTTGGTGAAATACTCCAGCTCGTCGAGCGCGCGCGCCACTGCCGGGTCGTCGGGATGCCCCTCGATATCAGCGTAGAACTGGGTTGCGGTGAAGGAGCCGTTGACCATGTAGCTTTCCAGCTTGGTCATGTTGACGCCGTTGGTCGCGAACCCGCCCATGGCCTTGTAAAGCGCGGCGGGGATGTTGCGCACCTGAAAGATGAAGGTCGTCATCATGCCGTGGGTGCCGCGCCGCGTGAGGTCGGCTTCCTTGCCCATGATCAGGAATCGCGTGGTGTTGTGGTCGTGATCCTCGATGTGCCGCGCGAGGATCTCGAGCCCGTGGGTCTCGGCCGCGAGGTCAGAGGCGAGCACGCCTTCGTTCGGCGTCCGCTCGCGGGCAAGTTCCGCCGCGGCGCCGGCGCTGTCGGCGGCGGCCTCGCCCTTGATGCCATACGCATCGAGGAAGCTAGCCGCCTGCGGGATCAGCACCAGGTGCGCGCGGACCTTCTCCAGCTCCTCGATCTTCACGCCCGGCAGCGCCATGAGGCTGATGTGCACGCGCACGAAGGCCTCGTCGATGATGCGCAGACCGCTGGCCGGAAGCAGCCTGTGAATGTCCGCGACGCGCCCGTAGGTGGTGTTCTCGACCGGCAGCATCGCCAGGTCGGCCTTGCCGCTTTGCACCGCGTCGATCACCTCCTCGAAGGTGTGGCAGGGAAGCGCCTCCATATCGGGCCGCGCGTCGCGGCAGGCCTCGTGGGAATAGGCGCCAAGCTCGCCCTGAAAGGCTATGCGGCTGGTCATTGCGTCGTTTCGCTCCGCTTCCGTCGAAATTTCGGCCCCGGACGGGCGTTTGGTCGCGGCTTCTATACCTTGCTTCGTGGCGATGGAAGCCGTAGATACCGCCACCGACGGACAACTGTGGGACGCGACGGATATGTTTGACACGATGACGTTCACAAAGGTCGTGGGCGGCCTCTGCGGCGCGCTGCTGGTCTACCTGCTGGGTGTGTGGGCGGCTGAATCGCTTTACCACGTGGGCGGTGGCCACGGCGACGAAGTCGCTTCCTACGTGATCGAGACCGAGGACGAAGGCGGCAGCGGCGAGGAAGAAGAACAGGTCGATTTCGAGACCGTCTTTGCCGAAGCAGATGCCGGTGCGGGCGAACGCGTGTTCGGCAAGTGCCGCGCCTGCCACAAGCTCGACGGCTCCAACGCAACCGGCCCGCACCTTGACGGTGTCGTCGGACGCGATGTCGCCTCGGTTCCGGACTTCAACTACTCGGGTGCGCTTGTCGAAGCAGCCGACGTCTGGACCCCCGAGAACCTGAACCACTTCCTCGAAAACCCGCGCGGCTACGCGCCGGGCACCGCGATGAGCTTCAACGGCCTCAGCGATATCGAGGACCGGGCCAACCTGATCGCCTATCTCGAAGAGCAGACCGGCGGCTGATCCGGTCTGGCCTGACGGAATTTTCGGGGCC
>CAYNKL010000054.1:11572-25620 GCA_964397775.1 uncultured Rhodobacterales bacterium
TACTGATCGAAGATCCATCCAAGCAAAAGGGCCGCACCTTCGGGTGCGGCCCTTTTCGTCTGCACTCACGATCCGAAGGCCTTTGGTGACGGATGTTTGACAATGGTTAGTGCATTCTCAACTTGAACATGGTTAAGCCCGACAATTAGCCTGACCGCCAAAGGTGAGAGGATGAGAAGGGAACGCCCATGATCCGCACGCCCGCCCGGCCCCCCCGCGCACAAGCCCGCACCCAAGCCGCCGAAATGGCCCAGGATGGCACGCTGCTGCGCAGGCTCGCGACCTCGGGCCTTGTCCTGATCGCGGCCGCAGCGCTTGCCGGCGCCGCCTTCGCCCAGGACGCGCCGACCGAGGACAGCGCCGACACCGCCGGGGAGGAGATCATCACGTCTCACGGCTATTCCTACTTCGGCAACCTCGACTACCCCGCCGACTACGAGAGCTTCGACTTCGTCAATCCCGATGCCCCCAAGGGCGGCCGCATGGTTCTTGGCGCGACCGGCACCTTCGACAGCCTCAACCCCTATTCCACCAAGGGACGCGCCGGTGCGCTGACCTCGATCCTCTACGACAGCCTGATCGAATCCATCGAGGACCAGGTCGGGCAGTACTACTGCATTGTCTGCGAAAGCCTCGAATACCCTGAGAGCAAGGACTGGGTCATCTTCCACATGCGCCCGGAGGCGACCTTCTCGGACGGAACGCCGGTGACGGCAGAGGACGTGGTCTATTCCCACACCCTCTTCATCACGCAGGGCCTGCCCTCCTACGCGCAGGCCGTCGATAGGATGGTCGAAAGCGCCGAGGCCCTCGACGAGCACACCGTGAAGTTCACCTTCAACCCCGAGGAATCCAAGCGATCGAGGATCGAGACCGTGGGTGCCACGCCGATCTTCTCCAAGGCCTGGTTCGAGGAAGACCCCGAGAACCGCCGCCTCGACGAGCCACGGCTCGAGGTCGCGGTGGGGTCGGGTCCCTACGCGCTTGCCAATTACGAGGTGAACCGGCGCATCGTCTACGAACGCCGCGACGACTACTGGGGCGAAGACATCCCCTTCAACGCCGGGCGCAACAACTACGACACCATCCGGGTCGAGTATTTCGCCGACCAGACCGCCTCCTTCGAGGCCTTCAAGGCGGGTGAATACCTGTTCCGGACCGAGACCGATCCCAGGCTCTGGGCGACGGCATACGAGTTCCCCAAGGTGCAGGAAGGCATCGTCGTGAAGGAAGAGATCCCGGACGGCAGCCCGCCGAACCCGACGGGTTTCGTCTTCAACCTCGCCAAGCCGCAGTTCCAGGACAAGAACGTCCGCAAGGCGATCGCGCTGGCCTACAACTTCGAATGGAGCAACGAGAGCCTGCTCTACGGTCTCTACACCCCGCGCAGCTCCTTCGTGGAGGGCACGCATGTGGAGGCCAAGGACACGCCGTCGGACGCGGAGCTGGCATTCCTCGAATCCCTGGACGAAGGCATCGTGCCCGACGACCTGCTGTCGGAACCCGTGCCGGTCATGCACGAATCCTCGGCCAGCGACCTTGCCGACCGCCGCAACCTGCGCCAGGCGTCCCGCCTGCTCGACGAGGCCGGCTGGACCGTCGACGACCAGGGGATCCGCCGCAACGAGGCCGGCGAGACCCTCAAGGTCCACATGCTGATCCCCTCGAACATCGAACCCTCGGTCGAGTCGATGCACGAGACCTACGTGCGCAACCTGCGCCAGATCGGCGTGGACGCGAGCTTCGAGCGCGTCGATCCCTCGCAGTACACGCTGCGCCGGCGCGAGCGGGATTACGACATGCTCTACTCGACGCGCTACGGCAGCTTCCTGTCCACCGGCGGCGGGCTCAGCCAGATGTACGGGTCGCGCGAGGCGGAGTTCAGCCTCTTCAACCCCGCCGGGCTCGCCAGCCCGCTGGTTGACGCGATCATCGAGGCGAGCTTTACCGCAGACTCGCAGAAAGAGACCGACGTGGCCCTGAAGGCACTCGACCGCGCGCTGCGCTACGAGTTCTTCGTGGTGCCCACCGGCTACATCGCGGACCATTGGGTGGCCTATTACGACATGTACGAACATCCCGATCAGATCGCGCCCTACGACCTCGGCTACCTGTCCACCTGGTGGGTCGACCCCGAGAAGGAAGAGGCCCTGCGCGAGGCGGGCGCGATAGACTGATATGGGCGCCTACATCCTTCGCAGGCTACTGCTGATCATTCCCACCCTGCTGGGGATCATGATCATCAACTTCACGCTCGTCCAGTTCGTCCCCGGCGGGCCGATCGAGCAGATCCTTGCCCAGATCGAGGGCGAGGGAGACGTCTTCGGCGGCTTCTCCGGCTCGGGCGGTCCCGCCCCCGCCGAGTTCGAGGGCGGCGGCCCCGGCAGCAGCGAATATGCCGGCGCCCGCGGCCTGCCGCCCGAGTTCATCGAGGACCTCGAGCGCGAGTTCGGCTTCGACAAGCCGCCGCTCGAGCGCTTCCTCAACATGCTGTGGAACTACATGCGCCTCGACTTCGGCGAGAGCTACTTCCGCTCGATCAGCGTGATCGACCTGGTGCTGGAAAAACTGCCTGTCTCGATCAGCCTCGGCCTCTGGTCGACGCTCATCGCCTACGTCGTCTCGATCCCGCTCGGTATCCGCAAGGCGGTGCGCGACGGCTCGCAGTTCGACACCTGGACCAGCGGCGCCATCATCGTGGCCTACGCCATCCCGGGCTTTCTCTTCGCGATCCTGCTGCTGGTGCTGCTGGCGGGTGGCAGCTACTGGCAGATCTTCCCGCTGAGGGGCCTGACCTCGGACAACTGGGAAAGCCTGAGCTGGCCGATGCGCATCGCCGACTATTTCTGGCACATCACCCTGCCGGTGCTGGCCTCCACCATCTCGGCCTTCGCGACGCTGACGCTGCTCACCAAGAACAGCTTCCTCGACGAGATCAAGAAGGCCTACGTCATGACCGCCCGCGCCAAGGGCCTGAAGGAAAGCCGCGTGCTCTACGGCCATGTCTTCCGCAACGCCATGCTGATCGTCATCGCCGGGTTCCCGGCGGTCTTCGTCGGCATCTTCTTCACGGGATCGCTCATCATCGAGACCATCTTCTCGCTCGACGGGCTGGGGCGGCTTGGTTTCGAGGCGGCCGTGGCGCGGGACTACCCCGTGATCTTCGGGACGCTCTTCATCTTCGGGCTGATCAGCCTGATCGTGGGGATCATCTCGGACCTCATGTACGTGGCCGTCGATCCGCGCATCGACTTCGAAAAGCGGGAGGGCTGAGCCGATGGTCGCAGATCCCGATCCCCGCATCACCCCCGAACCAACGCCTGGCCAGCCAGTGGCGCCCGAGCCGCCGCGCGGACGCTTCGCGCTATCGCCGCTCAACAAGCGGCGCTGGCGCAACTTCCGCCGCAACGGCCGGGCCTTCTGGTCGCTGCTTATCTTCCTCGTGCTCTTCGGGCTGTCACTCTTCGCCGAGTTCATCGCCAATGACCGGCCGATCCTGGTGAATTACCGGGGCGAGCTGCGCATGCCGATCTTCAGCTTTTACGCCGAGACGGATTTCGGGGGAGATTTCCAGACCGAGGCCGCCTACCGCGACCCCGAGGTGCGCTGCCTGATCCGGACCGGCGGGCTCGATGCCTGTTTCGACGATCCGGCGGGGCTCATGGTGCAGGTGGACCAGGGCACGGTCGTGAGCGACGGCTTCGAGGAAGGCTGGATGATCTGGCCGCTGATCCCCTACGCCTACGACACGCCGGTCGATCGGTCCGGCGCCGCCCCCCTGCCCCCGAACGGGCAGAACTGGCTGGGCACGGACGACACCAAGCGCGACGTGCTGGCACGGGTGATCTACGGCTTCCGGCTCTCGATCCTCTTCACCCTGATCGTGACGGTCGCCGCCTCGGCCATCGGTGTCTTTGCCGGCGCCGTGCAGGGCTATTTCGGCGGCTGGCTGGACCTCATCTTCCAGCGCATCATCGAGATCTGGCAGTCGACCCCGGCGCTCTACATCATCATCATCCTCTTCGCGATCCTGGGGCGAAGTTTCTGGCTGCTGGTCTTCCTCACGGTGCTCTTCGGCTGGACGGCGCTGGTGGGTGTGGTGCGGGCCGAATTCCTGCGCGCCCGCAACCTCGAATACGTGCGCGCGGCCAAGGCGCTGGGGGTGTCCAACACCACCATCATGTTCCGCCACATGCTGCCCAACGCCATGGTGGCGACGCTGACCATGCTGCCCTTCATCGTGACCGGCACCATCGGCACGCTGGCGAGCCTCGACTTCCTCGGCTTCGGCCTGCCCTCCTCGGCGCCCTCGCTGGGTGAGCTGACCCTGCAGGCCAAGCAGAACCTCCAAGCGCCCTGGCTCGCCTTCACCGCCTTCACCGTCTTCGCGGTGATGCTGTCGCTGCTCGTCTTCATCTTCGAGGGCGTGCGGGATGCCTTCGACCCCCGAAAGACCTTCAAATGAGCCTTCTGCAAGTCCGCGATCTGCGTGTCCGTTTTTCCCAGGACGGCAACAAGACCGAGGCCGTGAAAGGCGTGAGCTTCGACGTGGCCCCGGGCGAAACCGTGGCGCTGGTGGGCGAAAGCGGCTCGGGCAAGTCGGTGACGGCGCTCTCCACCGTGTCGCTGCTGGGCGACGCGGCCGAGGTGACGGGCTCTGTCACCTACAAGGGGCAGGAGATGATCGGCGCGCCCGACCGTCTGCTGCGGCAGGTGCGGGGCAACGACATCAGCTTCGTCTTCCAGGAGCCGATGACCTCGCTCAACCCTCTCCACAAGCTCGAAAAGCAGCTGCGCGAAAGCCTCGAACTGCACCAGGGCCTGACGGGCGACGCGGCGCGGGCGCGGATTCTCGAGCTTCTGAACAAGGTGGGCATCCGAGACCCCGAAAGCCGGCTCGAGGCCTATCCGCACCAGCTCTCCGGCGGGCAGCGGCAGCGGGTGATGATCGCCATGGCTCTGGCCAACGATCCCGACCTGCTGATCGCGGACGAACCCACCACCGCGCTCGACGTGACGATCCAGGCGCAGATCCTCGACCTGCTGGCGGACCTTCAGAAGTCCGAGGGCATGAGCCTCCTGTTCATCACCCACGACCTGACCATCGTGCGCAAATTCGCCGACCGGGTCTGCGTGATGAAGGACGGCGAGATCGTGGAGCATGGCGAGACGCGCGAGATCTTTGCCGCACCCTCGCACGACTACACCCGGATGCTGCTGTCTGCCGAGAGCACGGGCTCGCCCGATCCGGTGCCGGCGGACTCCGAGGAAATCGCGCGGACCGATCACCTGAAGATCTGGTTCCCGATCCAGCGCGGCCTGATGAAGCGCACCGTGGGCTACGTGAAGGCCGTGAACGACGCCACGATCTCGGTCCGCGCGGGCGAGACGGTGGGAATCGTGGGGGAAAGCGGCTCGGGCAAGACGACGCTGGCGCTGGCCATCATGCGGCTGATCCAGTCCGAAGGGGCGATCACCTTCCGGGGCGAGGACGTGAACCGCTGGTCGGTCAAACGGCTGCGCAAGCTGCGCTCCGAGATGCAGATCGTCTTTCAGGACCCCTATGGCTCGCTCAGCCCGCGCATGACCTGCGAGCAGATCATCGCCGAGGGGCTGGAGGTGCACGGAGCGCCTGACGGGCGCAAGCACCGCGAGCTGGTGGCCGAGGTCATGGCCGAGGTGGGGCTCGATCCCGCAACCATGTTCCGCTACCCGCACGAGTTCTCGGGCGGGCAGCGGCAGCGGATCGCGATTGCGCGGGCCATGGTCCTGCGGCCGCGCCTTCTGGTGCTGGACGAGCCGACCTCGGCGCTGGACATGACCGTGCAGGTCCAGATCGTGGACCTGCTGCGGAAACTCCAGAGAAAGCACGGGCTGGCCTATCTCTTCATCAGCCACGACCTGAAGGTGGTCCGCGCCATGAGCCACCAGGTGATCGTGATGAAGGACGGCGACGTGGTCGAGACCGGGACCGCGCAGGAAATCTTCGACGCGCCCCGGACCGACTACACCCGCAAGCTCATGGCGGCGGCCTTCGACATCGCCGTCTGAGGGCATCTCCCGGGCCGGGACAGTGTTAAGAAGTGGTTAGCGACGCGCCTTAAACCATTGATATCGTTGACACGAAAAAATGTCCCGGCCCGGGACACCCGTCAGGGCGCCAGCATCACCTTGCCCGCGCGGCCCGGCGTCAGCGCCGCTTCCATCGCCTTGGTGACCTGCGTGAGCGGGTAGCTTCCGCCGGTTTCGAGGGCCAAATCACCCTTTGCCGCCAGCGTCACCAGCTCGGTCATCAGCTTCTTCCGCTGGTCGGGATCCATGTCGGAGCTGACCTGCGAGCCCCAGAAACCGCGCACGGTGATCTGCTTCATGATCAGCGCGCCCGAGGACAGCGGCAGCGGCGCGCCGGTGGCGGTGCCGAAGACGACCAGTTCGCCGTCCTTCGCCAGAAGCTCCACCAGATCCGCCCCGGTTTCGCCGCCAACGGAATCGATGGCCGACACGGCGTGCCCCTCGCCGATGATCTCGCGCGCGCGGTCCTTCCAGCCGTCGTCGGCGGTGCAGACCACGTTCTCGACACCCGCGGCGCGCAGGTCCTCGGCGGCGGCCTCGCGGCGGACGAGGTTCAGCAGGTGAACGCCGCGCGCCTTGGCGAGCACCATCATGATGCGGCCGACGGCGCCGTTGGCGGCGGTCTGAATCACCCAGTCGCCCTCGCCCGCCTGGAGCCCGTCGAGCAGCGAGATGGCGGAAAAGGGCATGGCGATGAGCTGCGCACCCATCTCGTCCGAGATCGCCTCGGGCAGCGGGATCACCCCGCCCGCGGGCGCGATGAAATACTCGGCCCAGGTGCCGTGCACACCGGCCACGGCGACGCGCTTGCCGACCATGTCTTCATCCACGCCGGGGCCGGCCTTTTCGATCACGCCGGCGGCCTCGCTGCCGCCGATGGCGCCGGGCAGAGGCGGCTTGTAGCCGTAGTCGCCCCGGATGGTCCAAAGGTCGTGGTTGTGGATCGGCGAAAGCAGCGTGCGGACCAGCACCTCGCCTTCGGCGGGGTCGGGCGTGTCCACATCGCGGGTGTCGAGCACGTCTTTCGGCTCTCCGAAGGTATCGTGAATCGCGGCTTTCATTGGTCTTGTCCTTTCCCTGCGCCGGGGATGAGGCGCAGTCTGGTGTCGTCCAGGGCGCGTCTGAGCGGCGCCTGGTCATGCGAGAGTTTCGACAGGATCGCAGCGCCCAGCCATTGCGCGTAGAGCGCCTCGGCGCTCCGATCCGGGTCATGAAGCGGGTGGATGGAGCCGTCCGAAATGCCGTCGCGCAGGATCTCCGCCAGACGCGCGGTCAGGGCCGTCACGCCTTCGTCGAGGGCCAGGCGCATGGGCTCGGAGAGGTCCGAAACCTCGGCCCCGAGCTTCACGACAAGGCAGGTTCCGGCAAGCCCCGCCTCGCGTTCGCGGTCGAGCCAGGCCTCACAGAAGGCCATCAGCTTGTCGGCGCCGGTGCCCGGCCTGTCGAACAGGCCGTCGATCCGGGCGAGGTAGTCGGCCACGTAGTCCTGCAGCATGGCCTCGCCGAAGGCCTCTTTCGAGGGGAAGTAGTAGTAGAACGATCCCTTGGGCACCCCGCTTTCGGCGAGGATCGCCTTGAGCCCCACCGCGCCGAAGCCGCCCGTCTGAACGAGGCGGCGCCCTGCGTCGAGGATCGCCTGGCGTGTCTGGTCGGATCTGGTTTGCGCCGTCATGGGATGGCAGATGGGAATAAACCGACCGGTCGTCTAGTGATTGGATATGTATTTTGGGAGGGACGTGGCGTCAGGGCGGCGGGAATGCTGATCGGTCGAGTGCGAAGGCCCCTGCGCGGAATCTAGGGGCGCCAGCCCCGCCGCTACCGAATACGAACAAAGGCGCGGCGCCCCTCCCCTCCGGGGCGCCGCGCGGAGAGCAAGGTCAGATGGCCGAACTGTGGCCTGCCTTGCTCAGATCGTACGCGTCGAAGGCGCGCGCGATCATGCGGGTGAGCGGGCGCGCGTCCGGCGGAATGAAAAGCCCGTCCTCGGTCACCTCGAGCACATTCTCGAAGGCGCTGTCGGTGGCGCGGAACAGGGCAAAGAGATCGGCGCGGGTGATGTCGAAATCGCGCAGGATCTCGGCCGCGTCGATCCGAAAATCGCACATGATCGCCTCGATCAGGCGACCGCGCAGCAGATCGTCACCGCCGAAGACATGGCCCCGCGAGGTCGAGAACCGCCCGTCGCGCACGGCGGCGGTGTGCACCGAGGTGGCCGGCGCGTTCTGCGCGTAGCCCTGCGGGAAGCGCGAGATCGACGAGGCGCCGATGCCCACCAGCGCGCTGGCCTGATCGTCGGTGTAGCCCTGGAAGTTGCGCCGCAGGCGGCCGGTCTTCTGGGCGATGGTCAGCCCGTCGCTTGGCGCGGCGAAGTGGTCGATGCCGATCTCGGCGTAACCGTCCCAGCGGAAGAGCTTTGCCGCCGTGTCGAAGAGCGCAAGACGTTCCTCAGGCGTGGGCAGCGCGTCCGAGGGGATCATCTGCTGGCGCTTGGCCATCCAGGGCACATGGGCGTAGCCGTAGAGCGCCACGCGATCGGGGGCGAAGCTCAGCAGCTTCTGCACGGTTTCAGTGATGCCGGCCTGGGTCTGGTAGGGCAGCCCGAAGAGGATGTCGGCATTGAGGCTCGCGATACCGCGCTCGCGGATCATGTCGACGGCATCGCGCGTGATGTCGAAGCTCTGCACCCGGCCGATGGTTTCCTGGATGCGGTCGTCGAAATCCTGCACGCCGATGGAGGCGCGGGTCATGCCGCCCTCGGCCAGCGCGTCGAGCCGCGCGGCGTCGACCTCGTTCGGGTCGATCTCGACAGAGAACTCGGCATTTTCGGCGAAATCCGCCACTTCGCGGATGGAGGCGATCAGGTCGCGCATCATGTCGGGCGTCAGCAGCGTGGGCGTGCCGCCGCCCCAATGCAGGCGCGACAGGCGGATGCCCCGCGGCAGATGCGCGCGCAGGAGCGCCAGCTCCTGCTTGAGCGTCTCGACGTAGGCCGCCACCGGCGAGAGCGTCGCCGTGCCCTGCGTCCGGCAGGCGCAGAACCAGCAGAGCCTGCGGCAGAAGGGCACGTGGATGTAGAGCGAAATCTCCCCGCCTTCGGGCAGCGCGGAGATCCAGTTTGCAAAGCGCTCGGGCCCCACGCCGCCACCGAAGTGCGGCGCGGTCGGATACGAGGTGTAGCGCGGCACCTTCGCGTCAAACAGACCCAGCCGGGCGAGTTGTGTTCGTGTCATCATAAGCTTAGTGTTAGTCGCGTCAGAGTTGGGTGGCTTTGACCCAGATCAACAGGGGAAACGCGATGCTGAACGAACGGAGCCTTGCCGTATCGCAGGACTGCGGGGATTGTCCGATCCGGCACCGCGCGGTCTGCGCGCGCTGCGAATCCGACGAGCTTCAGGCGCTGGAAGAGATCAAGTACTACCGCAAGTACGAGGCCGGCAGCCACGTGATCTGGTCGGGCGACCGGATGGATTTCGTGGGCTCGGTCGTGTCGGGGATCGCTACGCTGAGCCAGACGATGGAAGACGGGCGCACCCAGATGGTGGGCCTGCTGTTGCCCAGCGATTTCGTCGGCCGCCCGGGGCGCACCACCGCTGCCTATGATGTCACCGCGACGACCGACATGGTGATGTGCTGTTTCCGCCGCGCCCCCTTCGAGCAGATGATGACCAAGACACCGCATATCGCGCAGCGCCTGCTCGAGATGACGCTGGACGAGCTCGACGCCGCGCGCGAATGGATGCTTGTGCTCGGGCGCAAGACCGCGCGCGAGAAGATCGCCTCGCTCCTGTCGATCATCGCGCGGCGGGATGCGACACTGAACCTGCGCGGCACCGACGGGCCGCTGGTCTTCGACCTGCCGCTCACGCGCGAGGCGATGGCGGATTACCTCGGGCTCACGCTCGAGACGGTGAGCCGCCAGATCTCGGCGCTGAAACGCGACGGCGTGATCGTGCTTGAAGGCAAGCGCCACGTCACGATTCCCGACATGGGCCGCCTCATGGAAGAGGCCGGCGATGATGCAGATGGTGGACTCCTTGTCTGAAACACTTCCCTTCACAGTCTGGGACGTCTTCACCGACAGCCCCTACTCCGGCAATCCCCTGGCCATCGTCGAGGGCGCGGGGTCGCTCAGCGATGCCGCGATGCAGGCGATGGCGCGGCAGTTCAACCTGTCGGAGACCATCTTCGTGATGCCGCCCGAGTCCGAGGACCCGGCGCATACCGCGAAGGTGCGGATCTTCACGCCTGTCTCGGAGCTGCCCTTTGCCGGGCACCCGACCGTGGGCTGCGCCATTCATCTCGCGCTGGCCGCCTGCCCCAAGCGGGACTTCGAGACGACGCTGACGCTCGAAGAGGTGGCGGGCGACGTGCCGGTGACCGTGACGCGCCGCGACGGCGAGGTGACGGCCGAGTTCCGTGCCCCCGTCCTGCCCTTCACCCCCGAGACCGGCACGGCGCCCGATGCCGCGACGGCTGCGGCGGCGCTGGGGCTCACCCCGGCGCAGGTGGCGCTCGAAGGCCATGCCCCGGCGCTGCGCCAGGGCGGGCCGGGGTTCATCTTCATTCCCGTGGCCGACACCGAGGCGCTGCGCACGGCGCACCCGAAGGGCAGCGCCTGGGAAGAGATGTGCGAGGCAGCGGGCCTCAAGGGGGCCTATGTCTACACGCGGGCCGCGGTGACGGATTACGCCGCGCGCGTGTTCGCTCCCGGCGACGGGATCGCCGAGGATCCTGCCACCGGATCGGCCAGCGCCATCTTCGCCGCGCAGCTTCTGGCGGCCGGCGCGCTGGAGGACGGGGAGACGGAACTGACGCTGGCGCAGGGCATCGACATGGGCCGGCCCAGCGCCCTCGGGCTGCGGGTCACCGTCACCGATGGCGCGATCGAGGCGATCTACGTCTCGGGCAGTGCCGTTCCCGTCAGCCGCGGCGAAATCATGCGTCCGGATCTCTGATCCGGACTGCGCCGCCGCGTCAGGGATTGGAAACACTCGAATCAGGGTTATGTTGATATCAACATGACCGATACGATGGACCCTTCCCTGCCCCTTGGAACGACGCTTGAGGTGCGCGACCGCTGCCTCTGCCTCGCCGCCCAGCGCGCGGCGCGGGCGCTCGCCCGGCGCTTCGACGCGGTTCTGAAGCCGCACGGGCTGACCAACGGGCAGTTCTCGCTGCTGATGGCGCTGAACCGCCCCGAGCCTCCGCGCATTTCCGATCTCGCGCCCTTTCTGGCCATGGACCGCACCACGCTGACGGCGGCGGCCAAGGTGCTGGAACGGCGGGGCCTTCTGAAAACCGCAGCCGATGCGCGGGACGCGCGCGCGAGGCGCCTGTCGCTGACCGAAGACGGGCGCGCCGCGCTGCGGGCGGCGGTTCCGGACTGGCGGGCCGCACATGATGCGCTCGACGCCGAGATCGGCGGCGGTGACGCAGCCGCCCGGCTGCGGGCCGCGCTCATGGGCATCGGCTGAGGATCAGGCCTTTTCCTCGAGCACGGTCTGGAAGCCGCCGTAGATCATGCGCTTTCCGTCGAAGGGCATCTCGCCCATCTCGGCCCAGCGTTCGTCGGTGTCCATGGTGCTCCAGCAGGCCTCCGCAGTTTCCTTGTCCGGCCAGAGGATCCAGGAAAAGATGACGACCTCGCCTTCCTCGAGCTTCACCGCCATGGGAAAGGAGGTCAGCTTGCCGTCGGGCACCATGTCCCCCCAGTTTTCCATGATGGAAAGCGCGCCGTAATCCCTGAAGAGCGGCCAGGTCTTGCGTGAGAAGGCGATGTAGTCGCCCTTCCTCGCCTCCGGCACGGCAGCGATGGTTCCCGATACGTAGGTCATGACTGATTCCCCTGTCACTGATGACGAGAGGTTGGCGATACTTAAGGTTGATATCAACCTATATCGTCCTGACACGCGAAACGCCGCCCCTTTCGGGACGGCGTCTGCGGGATGGCGGGCGGGGCGATGTGCCCCCTAGGGGGCGCGAGCGGCGTCCCGTCAGCCCTTCAGTGGGCCATGAAAACCGGCACCGGGGTCAGTTCGAGCATGTGGCGTGTCGCGCCGCCCAGGATGGCCTCGCGGAAGCGCGAGTGCCCGTAGGCGCCCATCACCACCATGTGCGCATCCAGATCGGCCACGTGGCGCAGCAGCACGTCGGAGACCCGCGGCAGCGTGCGCGACAGCACGTCGATCTCGACGTTCACGCCGTGGCGCGACAGGAACTGCGAGAGCATACCGCCGGGGTCGGACCGGTTGGGCCCGTGGGCGGGCGGATCGATGATCACCACGTTCACGCGGCTTGCGCCCTTGAGCAGCGGCATGGCCGCACGCACGGCGCGAAGCGCCTCGGGGCTTTCGTTCCAGGCCACCACCACGCGTTCGGGCTGAACCTTGGGCGTGACGTCGTCCGGCACAATCAATGCGGGAACCTGCGCTTCGAAGAGAGCCGATTCGAGAATCGGTTCGAGTTCGATGCCGTGGTCGTCTCCGTAGGGCTTTGGCAGCACCGCAAGATCGGCAAACCGTGCCTTGAGCGCAACATGCCGGCCGATGTCGGGCAGCTGTGCCACCCCTTCCTCGACCGCCCAGCGATCCCCCCAGCGGTTGAGCGCCTTGCGCGTCATGGCCGCCAGAGTTTTGGAGTCCTCGGTGGCGCGGTTCAGGCTTTCCTGCAGTACCATGGCGTTGGCACCGGCGTAGTAATAGCCCGTCTGCGTGCGATCGACGCCAAAGGCCATCACCTCGAGATGGGCCTGCATCCAGTCGGCGACGGCCGCTGCATGTTCGACCGTGCTGTCGACAATCGCCTGATCGGTCACGGCCGTGAAGATCGTCTTGTAAGACATCTGACACCTTCTTCCTGTTCTTGTCTTTCCCGGAGATCAACCTAGCGGGGTGTTGAGCGGCTCACCTTGACGCGTATCAATGAACGGGGTGCCGCCGCTTGACGCAGATCAAGGCCCCGAACCGGCGAAACCCTCAAAACCCGACGCAGTCAACATCGCCTGCGCGGGGAAGAATCGTGCGGGAAGACGAAGGGACGAACTATGGTCAATTATATCAAGCTGATCGTGCTTGGCCTCATTGCGCTGTTCGCAATGATCGCGGCCAACTATGCACGTGACGCAGCTTACCTGGCCCAGGCGATCATCATCATGCTGACTGCCGGTGGCCTCTTTCTCTGGACGCTGCGCAACACCGACGAACCTGTCGTTGCCAATCCGCAGCTCGAATACATGGACGGCGTCGTGCGCTACGGCGTTGTCGCGACCGCCTTCTGGGGGGTCGTGGGCTTCCTGGTCGGCACCGTGATCGCCTTCCAGCTCGCATTTCCGGTGCTCAACTTCGAATGGGCACAGGGATACGTGAATTTCGGGCGCCTGCGTCCGCTGCACACCTCGGCGGTGATCTTCGCCTTCGGCGGCAACGCCCTGATCTGCACGTCGTTCTACGTGGTGCAGCGCACCTCGGCCGCGCGTCTGTGGGGCGGGAACCTCGCCTGGTTCGTGTTCTGGGGCTACCAGCTGATGATCGTGCTTGCCGCCGTGGGCTACATCCTGGGCGCCACGCACGCCAAGGAATACGCCGAGCCCGAGTGGCTGGTGGACTGGTGGCTGACCATCGTCTGGCTTGCCTATCTCGCCGTCTTCGTCGGCACGATCGTGAAGCGCAAGGAGCCGCACATCTACGTGGCCAACTGGTTCTACCTGGCCTTCATCATCACCGTCGCGATGCTGCACGTCTTCAACAACATCGCCATCCCGGTATCGTTCTTCGGCTCCAAGTCGGTGCAGGTCTTCTCGGGCGTGCAGGATGCCATGGTGCAATGGTGGTACGGCCACAACGCCGTGGGCTTCTTCCTGACCGCGGGCTTCCTCGGCATGATGTACTACTTCATCCCGAAGCAGGCCGAACGCCCCGTGTTCAGCTACAACCTGTCGATCATCCACTTCTGGGCGCTGATCTTCCTCTACATCTGGG
>CAYNKL010000055.1:0-25326 GCA_964397775.1 uncultured Rhodobacterales bacterium
ATCGCGACCTCGACTTTCGAATGGTATCCGGGGGTGCAGATCCATCATTCGCGCGATCTGGCGAACTGGCAGCTCGTGACGCGCCCGCTCGACCGCGCAGCGCAGCTCGACATGCGGGGCGATCCGGACTCGGGCGGCGTCTGGGCCCCCTGCCTGACACATGCCGACGGGCAGTTCTGGCTGATCTACACCGACATGAAGCGCCGCGACGGCGCCTGGAAGGACAGCCACAACTACCTCGTCACCGCGCCCGCGATCGAAGGGCCGTGGTCGGACCCTGTCTACCTCAATTCCTCGGGTTTCGATCCCTCGCTCTTCCATGACGAGGACGGGCGCAAGTGGCTGCTGAACATGATCTGGGACCACAACCAGACGGGCGGCGATCGCTTCGGCGGGATCGTGTGCCAGGAATACTCGGTCGCCGACCGGAGGCTCGTCGGCGAGGTGCGCAACATCTACCGCGGCACCGATCACAAGCTGACCGAGGGGCCGCATCTCTATCGTCGCGACGGTTGGTACTACCTGCTGACGGCCGAGGGCGGCACCGGCTACGAGCACGCGGTCACCATGGCGCGGTCGCGCGATCTGTTCGGCCCCTACGAGACCGATCCGGCCAAGCACATACTGACGGCGAAGGATGCGCCCGAGGCCGAGTTGCAGCGTGCGGGTCATGCCGACATCGTCGAGACGCAAAGCGGCGAGCATTACATGGTTCATCTCTGCTCGCGCCCGTTGGCCGAGACGCGGGGCGCGCCGGTGAAGGAACGCTACCACATCCACACCGATGACAGCCGCCGCTCGCCGCTCGGTCGCGAGACCGCGATCCAGAAGCTCCTCTGGCCCGAAGGCGAGTTCCCGCGCCTCGCCCATGGCGGCTGCGCGCCCGAAGCGGTGGTCGATGGGCCGGATCTGCCAGAGCACCCCGTCGCGCCCGCTCCGGCCCTGCGCACATTCGAGGAGGGGCTGCCGCCCGAATTCCAGTGGCTGCGCACGCCGCACCGGGACCGGCTGTTTTCGCTGACGGATCGCCCCGGCGCCTTGCGCCTCTTTGGTCGCGAGTCCCCCGGTTCGCAGTTCGAGCACGCGCTTGTCGCCCGCCGGCAAGAGCACGCCGCCTTTGCCGCCGAAACCGAGATCGACGTGACCCCCGGCGACTACCAGCACTTCGCTGGCCTGATCTCCTGGTACGGACGCTTCAAGTTCCACTATCTCGCCGTCACGGCGGACGCGGAAGGCAATCGGGTGCTGGCGGTCTATTCCTGCCCGGCCGACTGGCCGGATGCGGCTGTCGAGATCCCGATTGCGCCGATCGCCCTTCCCGCCGACGGTCCCGTCAGGCTTGGCTGCGACGTGGACGGCGCGCGGCTGACCTTCCGCTATTCCACTGGCGACGATTGGCAGGACGTCGGCGTGACGCTCGACCAGTCCGCGATCTCGGACGAGGCCGGCAATGGGCCGGGCAACAACTTCACCGGCGCCTTCGTCGGCATGTGCGCGCACGACACCTCGGGCCGCGGCCGGCCCGCCGATTTCCTGAGCTTCCGCTACGAAGCCAAGTGATGGACCAAAGGACCAAGACCCATGGCTGAAGTCCGCCTGCAGAACGTCGAGAAATCGTTCGGCAATCTCACCGTCATTCCCGACATGACCCTCACCGTCCCCGACGGGTCCTTCACCGTGCTTGTCGGCCCCTCGGGCTGTGGCAAGTCCACGCTTCTGCGCATCATTTCGGGGCTCGAGATGCCCACGAAGGGCGAGGTGCTGATCGGCGGCGAGGATGTCACGATCGAGGAGCCGTCCAACCGCGGCATCTCGATGGTGTTCCAGTCCTACGCGCTTTACCCGCACATGACGGTTGCCCAGAACATCGACTTCGGGCTGCGTCTTTCCAAGACTCCGGCAGAGGAGCGCGAACGCCGGGTGGCCGAGGCCGCGCGCATTCTCGCGCTCGAGGATTATCTCGACCGCAAACCCGGGCAGCTTTCGGGCGGGCAGCGTCAGCGCGTCGCCATCGGCCGGTCGATCGTGCGCCAGCCCAAGGTTTTTCTCTTCGACGAGCCGCTCTCGAACCTCGACGCGGCGCTGCGCACGCAGATGCGGGTCGAGCTCGCGCAGCTGCACCAGTCGCTCGACGCGACGATGATCTACGTCACGCACGATCAGGTCGAGGCGATGACGCTCGCCGATCAGATCGTGGTGATGAACAAGGGCCGGATCGAACAGGTCGGCGCGCCGATGGATCTCTACGATCATCCCGAGACCGAGTTTGTCGCAGGCTTCATCGGCTCGCCCAAGATGAACCTCTTGCCCGGCTCTGCCATCGGGCGCGACGATGTCGCGACCATCGGCATCCGGCCCGAACATATTCGGGCCGATCACGAGAACGGCGACTGGCCTGCCAAGGCGCAAGTGGTCGAAACCCTCGGGGCGGATACGATCCTCTATGCGGATGCCGAGGGGTTGGGCGAGGTGATCGTGCGCCTGCCCGGCCACATGCGGCTCGGCGCCGGGGAACGCCTGTTCCTGAGCCCGGACCCGGAACACCTGCATGAATTCGGAGCCGACGGCCGTCGCCTGACACGCTGACCTTGCCTCTGGGGTAGTCAGCCCGCGTCGCCGCTGGTCCCTCCATCAGCCCTACAGCTGCTTCGCAACCAGCCCGTCATCGTGATCTGAGGCCGAAAACTCTGGCTTCGGGCGGTCCAAGAACGGAGAGCAGCGCAGTGGAGGTGCTCCATTTCAAGGATCAGGAGCTTGAGAGGGGCCAGCGCCGCCAGCGCGGCCCATCATGATGTCTTGTGAATACGCTTCCTATAGGCTTCCGACAATCGCGCGGGCGGCTTCGGTGGCCAGGGGGGCAACCCTGTCGACAAAGGCCTCCGGCGTCCATTCCGACAAGGATCCGGCGACGTGGATCGCGCCGAGCGGATGTCCCCCGGACGATATCGGCACGCCGATCGCGACCTCGCCCTGAACGAGTTCTTCGACGATCACCGCGTAGCCCTGCTCCCGCGCATGGGTGATCTGCGTCATGATTTCGTCCACGCCGGTGATCGTCTTCGAGGTATAGGCGTGCAAAGCGCTCCGCTCGACGATGCTGCGGGCCCCGGCTTCGGGCATGACGGACAGCGCGGCGCGCCCGCCTGCGGTGCAGTAGGTGGGTACGCTGTGGCCCACCAGCGAGGCGTAGAACGTCTCGCGTTTGCTTTGCATCCGCAGCGCATAGACCAGCCGGGTTTCGTCGAAGAAGCTGAGGTCGACCCGCTCGCGCACGTTCTTGCGCAGCTCCATCAGGACGGGAGTCGCGTTCTGTACCATCGGGTCGAGCCGGAGGAGGTCCAGCGTCGTGTCGAGGATGCGGATGCCGGGCAGGTAGCCGCGACCGGAGGCGCCGCGCCTGAGATAGCCAAGCTTGATGAGGGTGTGGACGAGCCTCTGGGCCGCGGACCGGTCGATACCGGCGCTTGCGGCGATCTCGGACAGGCTCAGCGGGCCGCCGGCGTGATGAAAGGCGCTCAGAACCCGCATCGCCCGACCAGCGGTGCGGACGAAGAGGGCGTCGTGATCCCCTGCCTCGTTTTCGGGCGAGGAGGGCGGATCGGCACGCAGAATGCTCGGCAAGGGACATCTCCACTGTTGACCGGCCCAATTTGCGCACCCTAAGCTCGCTAAGCAATACATAAGTATCGCTGAGCGATACATTTCCTCGGCGCACAACGTGGCGTCAGGATGATCAGGGTCAGGACTTCTCATGCGCGTCGCTCTTGCCGGTTTCCTGCATGAAACGAATACCTTCGCGCCTGTGCCGGCAGATCTCGCCGCGTTCGAGACGGGCGGCGGGTACATTCCGATGAGCCGCGGCGAGGACCTGGTTCGCCGGTCGGAAGGCGTGAACCTGGGAATCGCCGGGGCTCTGGCGGCTGCCCGGCGGCTGGACTGGGACATCGTCCCGATCCTCTGGGCCGGCGCGATCCCCTCTGCCGCGGTCAGCGAGGAGGCCTTCGAGCAGATCGCTGGCGAGATCCTCGCAGGTTTGGCCGAGGCAGGCCCGCTCGACGGTGTCTTCCTTGATCTGCATGGGGCCATGGTCGCGGATCATGTCGACGACGGTGAGCTTGAGATTGCAAGGCGCGTGCGCGATGTGGTTGGCCCGGATGTTCCGATCGTGGCGGCGCTGGATCTGCACGGGAATATCTCGGAGGAGTTCTCGCGGTGCGTCGACGGGCTGGTCGGGTTCCGAACCTATCCGCATGTGGACATGGCCGAGACCGGCACGCGTGCGGCGGAGCTTCTGCATCGGATGATGTCGGACGGTCGCCGACCGGCCTGTGCCTTCCGCCAGCTGGGGTATCTCGTGCCGATCCCCTTCCAGACGACCGACGCCGAGCCGTGGCGGGCCCTTTACGCCGAACTGGCAAAGATCGAAGGGGAAGAGAGCGGCGTCCTGACGGCCTCGCTCTTCATGGGCTTTCCCGCGGCAGACATCCCGGACTGCGGTCCCACGGCCATCGTCTACGCAGAGACCACCGAGGCTGCCGAGAGAGCTGCGGAGCGACTGGCATTGTCCTACGCCGATGCGGAGGACCGTTTCGCGGGGCAGTCCTTCGGCGCGGACGCGGCGGTTCGGGAAGCGCTCGGCCGGACCGGTCGTGTCGGCGGACCGGTGGTGATTGCCGACACGCAGGACAACCCGGGGGCCGGCGGCGTCTCTGCCACCACGGGCATGCTGCGTGCACTGATCGCGGCTGGGGCAGAAGACGCGGCATTGGGTCTGATCGTCGATCCCGAAACGGCGCGGGCGGCCCATGCCGCAGGGGCGGGTGCCCGGGCCCGGTTCCGGATCGGCGGCCACGCGGGTGTTCCGGGCGATGCTCCGGTCGAAACCGAAGCGGTGGTCGAAAGCCTGTCGGACGGCAAGCTGCGCGCGACAGGGCCCTATTACGGCGGCACGGCGCTCGACCTCGGGCCATCTGCCTGCCTGCGCATCGGCGGTGTCCGGGTCGTGGTCACTACCCGGATCGCCCAGATGGCCGACCGCGAGATGTTCCGCTTTGTCGGCATCACCCCTGAGGCGCAGAAGATCCTCGTGGTGAAAAGCTCCACGCACTTTCGCGCCGATTTTGCGCCAATTGCCAGCGATATCCTCGTGGCAGTCGCGCCCGGGCCGATGCCACTCGATCCCGCCGATCTGCCCTTCACGCGGCTTCGGCCCGAGCTGAGACTTTCTCCGAATGGCCCCGCCTTCGGAGATCTGCGTGCGGCAACCGCACGTCCCGACACCGGCGCCCGCGCCGGGGTCCAACATCACCAAGACGTCATCCAACAGGGGAGACACACATGAAGACCTTGAGACCCAACCTGCCCGGATCGCGCGCCCTCGCGGCTGCGCTTCTGGCAAGCGGCGCCTTGCTCGCGCCCGCCGTCGCGCCGGCGCAGGAAGACGAAACGACGATCACCGCCGTGATGCACTCGGGGCTGCGCGTTCTCGACCCGGTCATCACCACGGCGCACATCACCCGCAACCACGGCTACATGATCTACGACGTTCTCACCGCCGTGAACGAGGACTTCGAGCCGCAGCCGCAGATGGCCGACTGGGAGGTCTCGGACGACGGGCTGACCTACACGTTCACCCTGCGCGACGGGCTGATGTTCCACGATGGCGCACCCGTCACCGCCGCCGACGCCGTTGCCTCTCTCAAGCGCTGGGGCAATCGCGATTCCGGCGGGCAGCTCATTTTCGACGTGACCGAAAGCCTCGAAGCGCAGGACGAAAAGACCCTCGTCTGGACGCTGACCGAGCCCTTCCCGCCGCTGATGGACGTGATCTCCAAGCAGTCGGCCGTGCCGCCCTTCATCATGCCCGCGCGGGTGGCCGAGACCTCGCCCGACGAGACGATCACCGAATACGTCGGCTCCGGGCCCTTCGTCTTCAATGAAGAGGAATACGAGCCGGGCGTTTCGGTGACCTACGAGAAGTTCGACGACTATGTCCCGCGCGAGGAAGACCCTTCGTGGATGGCAGGCGGCAAGGTCGTGAACGTCGACCGCGTGGTCTGGACGACCATGCCCGACAACCTCACCGCCATGAACGCACTCGCCGCGGGAGAGATCGACTACCTCGAGCAGGTGCAGATCGACCTGATGCCGATCCTGGAAAACGCCCCCGGCGTCACGGTCGAGATGCGCGACCCACTGGGCTACGTGACGATCGGCCGCCCGAACTTCCTGCACCCGCCGTTCGACAACAAGCAGATCCGCCAGGCCGCGCTTGCGGCTCTGGGCCAGGAGCAGATGCTGGCGACGATGCAGGGCGATCCGGAGTATTACAACGTCTGCGGTGCAATCTTCGGCTGCGCCACGCCCCTCGGCGACGAAAGCGGCTCGGAGATCGTGACCGGCGGTCCCGACCCCGAACGTTCCAAGGAACTGCTTGAGGAAGCCGGCTACGACGGCACGCCCGTCGTGCTGATGGCGCCGACCGACGTGGTCAGCCTGATCAACCAGCCGGTCGTCGCGGCACAGGCCCTGCGCGAGGGTGGCTTCGAGGTCGAGATGCAGTCGATGGACTGGCAGTCGGTCGTGCAGCGCCGGGCGCAGCAGGCGCCCATCGGCGAGGGCGGCTGGAACATGTTCTTCACCAACTGGATGGTGCCCGAGATCTCGGACCCGCTTATCAACGTGATGGTCAACGGGCGGGGCGACGATGCCTGGTTCGGCTGGCCCGACGATCCCGAGATCGAGGAGATGCGTGCTGCCTTCGTCGCGGCCGAAAGCGCCGAGGCGCAGAAGGAAATCGCCGTCGAGATCCAGGAACACGTGATGGACAACGTGAACTACATCATGATGGGCGAATACCTGATCCCGCAGGCCCGCCGCGACGCGATCCAGAACATGATCCAGTCGCCGGTGCCGGTCTTCTGGAACATGACCAAGGACGCCGAGTGACCTGACCGCTCGCGAAGAGGCGCGCGCCAGCGCGCCTCTTCTCTCCCGCATTCCACCACGCAAAAGGAGGCCCGCCCGTGTTCGGCTACATTCTGAAGCGGCTTCTCGCGACCATCCCGGTCCTGCTCATCGTCGCCGTCTTCGTCTTCCTTCTGCTGCGCCTGACGCCGGGCGATCCCGCCGCGATCCTCGCAGGCGACGCTGCGACCCCCGCGCAGCTCGAACGTATCCGCGACCGCCTTGGCCTCAACGATCCGCTGCTTGTTCAGTTCGTCACCTGGTTCGGCCAGATGCTGAAAGGCGATCTCGGCACATCGCTGATCTCGAACACAGACGTGGTCGACATGGTCTCGGACCGGCTTGGCCCGACAATCAACATCGCGCTGATGACCATCGTGATCTCGGTCCTGCTTGCCGTGCCGATGGGTGTCATCGCCGCGTGGCGCCATCGCACCTGGATCGACTTCGCCGTCATGTCCTTTTCCGTGCTCGGTTTTTCGGTGCCGGTCTTCGTGATCGGTTACATCCTGATCCAGATATTCGCCATCGAACTGCGCTGGGTGCCCGTGCAGGGCTACGCCTCGCCGTCCGACGGGATTGGCGCCTTCTTCAGCCGCGCCATCCTGCCGTCGCTGACGCTTGCCACGATATATGTTGCGCTGATCGCCCGCATGACCCGCGCCTCGATGCTTGAGGTGCTGGGCGAGGACTACATCCGCACCGCCCGCGCCAAGGGTGTGCGCGAGAACGTGGTCCTGTTCCGCCATGCCCTGCGCAACGCCGCCGTGCCGATCCTGACGATCATCGGCACGGGTTTTGCATTGCTGATCTCGGGCGTCGTCGTGACCGAGAGCGTATTCAACATCCCCGGCATCGGGCGCCTGACCGTCGATGCGATCCTCGCGCGCGATTACCCGGTGATCCAGGCCATGATCCTGCTGACCGCGGGGATCTACGTCCTGGTCAACCTGATCGTCGACGTCTCCTATTCCTTCTTCGACCCGAGGATCCGTTACTGATGACCGAGATGCCGTCTTCCAGACGCAGCGCGTTCCAGGTCCTGACCGGGGTCTTCTCGCTGCCGGCCGGAGCCCGCCTCGGCGCGGGGCCGACCATCGCGGCCCTTGTCCTGGCGCTCATCGTGCTCGCATCGATCTGCGCGCCGCTCTACGTGCCCTATGACCCGCTTTCGATGGACGCGATGTCCCGCCTGAAGCCGCCCTCAGACGCGCACCTGCTCGGCACCGACCCCTACGGCCGCGACATCTTCAGCCGGGTCATGACCGGCGGGCGCGTGTCCCTGCTGATCGGGATCGGCGCCGCGATCGTCAGCGTCGCGGTGGGGCTGGTCATCGGCCTTTTCGCGGGGTTCTTCCGCGCCGCCGATGGCATCATCATGCGCATCATGGACAGCCTCATGGCAATTCCGGCGATCCTGCTGGCGATTGCGCTCGTGGCGCTCAATGGCCCCTCGCTGAGCTCGGTGATCATCGCGATCACGATCCCCGAGGTGCCCCGGGTGGTGCGGCTGGTGCGCTCGGTCGTCCTGTCGGCGCGCGAGGAACCATATGTCGAGGCGGCGATCGCGCTCGGCTCCTCCATGCCGAAGATCCTGATCCAGCACCTGATGCCGAACACGCTCGCGCCGCTGATCGTGCAGGGCACCTACATCTGCGCCTCCGCCATCCTGATCGAGGCGATCCTGTCGTTTCTGGGCGCTGGCGTCTCGACCGAGATCCCGACCTGGGGCAACATCATGGCCGAGGGGCGCAGCTACTTTCAGATCAAGCCGGGGCTGATCTTCTGGCCGGGTCTGCTGCTCTCGCTCTGTATCCTGTGCATCAACCTCCTTGGCGATACCGCGCGCGATCTTCTCGATCCGCGCATGAAGAAGAGGGAGGGCTGAGATGAAGTTCAAGACACGAGACCTCTCGACCGCCCAGCGAGTGCTCAAGATCCGCAAGCTGAAGGTCGGCCTGACCGGCCGGCCGGATGCGCCGCCAGTCCTGAACGAGATCGACCTCGACATCCGCGCGGGCGAGACGCATTGCCTGGTCGGCGAAAGCGGCTCGGGCAAGTCCGTCACCTCGCTTGCGACGATGGGGCTGCTGCCCAAGGACGCTCTCGAGGTGCAGGGGGGGCTGATCGACCTCGAAGGGTTCGAGATCACCAATGCGACCGCGGCACAGATGCGCGATCTGCGCGCGCAGCGGGTCGCCATGATCTTTCAGGAGCCGATGACGGCCCTGAACCCGGTCCTGCGCGTTGGCGAGCAGATCGAAGAGGTGCTGAACATGCACACCGATCTGTCGAAGTCCGAAGCCAAGGCGCGCACGATCGACATCATGGAGCAGGTCCACCTTCCGGACGTGCAGCGGGTCTATTCGGCCTTCCCGCACCAGCTTTCGGGCGGGCAACGGCAGCGGATCATGATCGCCATGGCGCTCGTGCTCGATCCCGATCTGCTGATCGCGGACGAGCCCACCACGGCGCTCGACGTCACCACGCAGCTGCAGATCCTCAAGCTGATCGAGGAAATGCAGGAACGGCATGGCACCGCCGTGCTGTTCATCACCCACGACATGGGCGTGGTGGCCGAGATCGCGGATACGGTGAGCGTCATGCAGAAGGGCGAGATCGTCGAAAGCGCGCCGATCCGCGAGCTGCTGACCAATCCGCAGAAGGACTATACGCGAAAGCTGCTGAAGGCGGTGCCGAACCTCGCACCGCGACCGGCGCGCGCCGTGTCGGAGAAGGAGGCGGTCCTGAATGTCGACCGGCTCGAGATGACCTATGGCGGTGGCGGCTGGTTCCGCAAGTCCGAGGGCGTTCGGGCGGCGCGCGACGTGACCTTCGACATCGCGCCGGGACGTACGCTCGGGATCGTCGGGGAAAGCGGCTCGGGCAAGTCCACGGTCGCCCGCTGCATCATGCGGCTGATCGATCCGACCGGCGGCGAAGTGACGGTCGCCGGGACCGAGATCTCGCGCCTGTCGCGCCGCCATCTGCAGCCGCATCGCAAGCACCTGCAGATCGTGTTCCAGGACCCCTACCGCTCGCTCAATCCGCGCTGGACGGTGGCGCGGTCGCTCTGCGAGGGGCCGATCAACTTCGGTACCCCCAAGTCCGAAGCGATGGACCGCGCCGCCGAACTGATGGAACTTGTCGACCTGCCGAAGGACGCGCTCGACCGGTATCCGCACCAGTTCTCGGGCGGGCAGCGCCAGCGCATCGCCATTGCCCGTGCCGTCGCGATGAAGCCCGACCTGCTGGTCGCGGACGAGGCGGTCTCGGCGCTCGACGTGAGCGTGCAGGCGCAGGTGCTCGACCTGCTTGACGACGTGCAGGACCGTTTCGGCATTGCCATGCTCTTCATCACCCACGACCTGCGGGTCGCGGCCCAGATCTGCGACGACGTGCTTGTCATGCAGAAGGGGCAGGTGGTCGAGCAGGGGGCCGCCGCGGGGGTGCTGGCCGATCCCCGCCACGACTACACCCGAAGCCTGATCGAGGCCGCTCCCGGCCGGCATTGGGACTTCGCCAATTTCCGCGCGCTCGAGCGCGAGCCAGCAGTAGAAGGACCAATCGCATGAGTGTCATTCCCAAGATCGAGGCATTCGCCGACGAGCTGACCGCCATCCGCCAGGATTTCCATGCTCACCCGGAGCTTGGCTTCGAAGAGACACGCACCTCGGGCATCGTCGCGGAGAAGCTGCGCGCCTACGGCGTCGACGAGGTTCACGAGGGCATCGGCGGCACCGGTGTCGTCGGCATCGTCAAGGGCAACGGCGGCGGCAACCGCCGCGTGGGCCTGCGCGCCGACATGGATGCCCTGCCGATCGAGGAGGCTTCGGGCGTGCCCTACGCCTCGACCAACCCGGGCCGGATGCACGCCTGCGGCCACGACGGCCACACCACGATGCTGCTCGGCGCCGCGCGCTATCTTGCCGAGACGCGGGACTTCGACGGCACCGTGGTGCTGATCTTTCAGCCCGCCGAAGAGGGCCTCGGCGGCGCCCGCCGGATGATCGCCGATGGTCTGTTCGAGAAGTTCCCGTGCGACGAGATCTACGGGATGCACAACGACCCGAACGCCGAGCCGGGCATTGTCACCGTGACACCCGGACCGGGCATGGCCGGCGCCTGCTTCTTCGACATCACCGTGAAGGGCACCGGCAGCCACGCGGCGATGCCGCATCAGTCGAAAGACCCCATCGTGATCGGCACGGCGCTTGTGCAGCAGCTGCAGAGCGTGGTCAGCCGCAACACGCCGCCGACAAAGCCGATCGTGCTGTCGGTCACGACATTCAACGCGGGCTCCGCTTACAACGTCGTTCCGGGCAGCGCGACGATCACCGGCACGGTGCGCTACTTCCACGACGACGTGATCGACATGACCTCGTCCCGCATCCGCGAGCTCTGTGCCGGCCTCGCCCAAGCCTACGGCATCGAGATCGAGGTGGACATCCGCAATGTCTTTGACGTGCTGATGAACGATCCCGACCTCTCGGAGGCCTATATCGCTGCGGCCTCGGAGGTTGTGGGCGACGGCGCACGTCTCTCCGAGGACCAGGCAACCGGCTCCGAGGACTTCGCGGACATGCTCAAGGTTGTCCCGGGCGCCTATTGCCGTGTCGGACACGCCGGGTCGGTGCCGCTTCACAATCCGGCGTTTGTCCTGGACGACGCGATCCTGCCCGTAGGGGCCTCCGTCTATGCCCGCATCGTCGAAACCCGCCTTCCCGCCGGTGGCGCGACCTGACCACCGCCTTTTGTCGCCGCCGAACCGTTTGAAGTCCCCCCGGCCGCGCAGGACCAGACTGCCGGGGCAAGGAGCCTGACCATGACCAACCCACTCGATCTGCCCTTCGATACCGACGAAATGCTCGCGGGGCTCAGACCCTGGATCGAAACCGAAAGCCCGACCTTCGACGCGGCAGCGGTCAACCGTATGATGGATCTCGTGCAGCACGAGCTGGCGGCGCTTGGTGCCATCACCGAACGCATCCCCGGTCGCATGGGCCTTGGCGACAGCGTGCGCGCGACGATGCCCCACCCACGCGCGGGGGAAGGGGGTATCCTCCTGCTGGGACATTTCGATACCGTTCACCCGCTGGGCACGCTCGGCAAACTGCCGTTCCGGCGCGAGGGCGATCTCTGCTACGGCCCGGGCATCATGGACATGAAGGGGGGGAACTATGTCTATCTCGACGCGCTGCGCAAGATGCTGGCGGCGGGGATCGAGTCGCCGCTGCCGGTAACGGTCCTGTTCACCCCCGACGAAGAGATCGGCACCCCCTCGACCCGCGAGCTGATCGAGACGGAGGCGAGGCGCCACGACTACGTCCTCGTGCCCGAACCCGCGCGTCCCGACGGGGGCGCGGTGATCGGGCGCTATGCCATCGCGCGCTTCAATCTGCAGACCCGCGGCAAGCCCAGTCACGCGGGCTGGCAACTGGCCGAGGGGCGCTCGGCCATCGCCAAGATGGCCCGCGCAGTGGATCAGATCGAGGGGATGACCACGGACGATTGCACCTTCTCGCTCGGCGTCTTCCACGCGGGCCAATGGGTCAACTGCGTTTCGTCCGTCTGCGATGCCGAGGTGCTGACGATGGCAAAGACGCAGGAGCTTCTGGACGAGGGCGTGGAGAAGATGCTGTCGCTCAACGACGACGCGGCAGAGGTCGTGATGGAGGTGCGTCGCGGTGTGACCCGCCCGGTCTGGGAACCCGACCAGCCCGGCACCATGGCGATGCTCTCGCTCGCACAGGAAATCTCGGGCGAGCTTGGCTTCGAGATTTCCGGAGCGTCAGCAGGTGGCGGCTCGGACGGCAACTTCACTGGGGCGCTCGGCATTCCCACGCTCGACTCCATCGGCGTGCGGGGGCGCGATCTGCACACCCTCAACGAGCACATCTTCGTCGACAGCCTTGTGGAGCGGGCGCGGCTCGCCGCCGGGCTGTTCTGCCGGCTCGGCGCCTGATGTCGGGGGCGCTTTCGGGGACCATGGAGGTCCGCAAGCACGTCGTTCGCACCGCGGGCGGCGTGGTGGCCTCGCAGCACAGACAGGCGGCCGAAGCGGGCGCCGAGGTCCTTCGCGCGGGCGGTGACGCGGTGGATGCCGCTGTCGCCTGCGGTTTCGTTTGCGGCGTGCTCGAGCCATGGATGTCCGCTCCGGCCGGCGGCGGTGCCGCGATGCACTGGCGGGCCGATACCGGTGAGGCGCATGCCCTCAACTTCGGGATGAAGGCGCCCTCGGCCCTGAGGGTCGAGGATTTCCCGCTTTCGGGCGAAGGCATTGCCGGGGATCTTTTCCCCTGGGATCGCGTCATCGAGGACCGCAACGTGATGGGCGCACGGGCCGTTGCCGTGCCTGCGATGGTGGACGGGCTCGAGGCACCGCACCAGAGGTGGGGGCGGATGCCCTGGGCAGAGCTGCTCGCACCCGCCATTGCCCACGCCCGTGCCGGGATGGAAGTCGACTGGTACGCTGCGCTCATGATCGCGACCGCGACGCGGGATCTTGCCCGGGACCCGGATGCTGCCGCGATGTTCCTGGCCGACGGGCAGTTTCCGCGCCCGTTCTCGTGGACGGCGCTTGCCAAGGATCGGATCGGGATGGCGCGCATGGCCGACAGTCTCGATGTACTGGCCCGCGAAGGAGCCGCGGCCATGCACGGCGGCGATCTCGGGGCTGAAATGGCGCGCGACGTGCGCGACAAGGGCGGGTACCTGACCCGCGACGACCTTGCCGAAAACCGGGCCCGGTTCGAAACTCCGCTCAGGATTCCCTATCGGGACGCGGTCTTTCACGCCATGCCCGGGCTCACCGCCGGACCGACCTTCGCCGCGGCACTGCACGCGCTTGAGGCCGAGGATCTCGGGCAGCACGATGCCGCGTTCCCTGCCTATGCCCGGGCGCTTCGGATGGCTTATGGCGCGCGGCTGAGCCGAATGGGCCATGACGGCGAAAACCCAGCGGCACCCGGGTCGACCACGCATTTTTCGGTGGTCGACAGGCATGGCAACATGGTCGCGCATACCCAGACGCTGCTCTCCATTTTCGGCGCCCGCATCGTCTCGCCCTCCACCGGCTTCCTGATGAACAACGGCATCATGTGGTTCGACCCTGTGCAGGGGCGCCCGAATTCGCTCGGGCCGGGCAAAACCTGCCTGATGAACGTCTGTCCGGTTCTTGGCGCGTCGGGAGGCCGGCGGTTTGCGCTCGGCGCCTCGGGCGGGCGCAAGATCGTCTCGGCCGTCACCCAGCTTGCCTCGTCGCTGGCTGACTTCGGGATGGATCTGGAAACGGCCTTCGGCCGCCCGCGGATCGACGTGTCGGGCGGGGCGCAGATCGTCGCGGACGCAGCGCTGCCGGCGCAGGTGATCGAAGCCTTGGGCGACATCGCTCCGACGACGGCCGCACGCAGGTCGATGCTACCCTATCCCTTCGCCTGCCCCGCGGGCGTGCTGGACGACGGCAGCACGCGCTTCGGCATGACCGAAACGATGACCGCCTGGGGGGACGCGGTGGCAGAACCCGCCGCGGGCGAGGACAGCGGGGGCTGAGCCGCCCCGTCTCGGCAGGAAATCTCCGGCTTGCCGTGCGCACGGAGGTGGACCCACAAGCAGCAGGGTTCGGAAACACAGGGCGGCGCTCGGCGCATCGGCGGACGTTCTGGAATTCTGGTACTGCATTGATGTAAAATGGATCATTGGCAAATCGCTGCCGTTTTCATCGATCGCGGCGGGCGGCTCTCGAAGCACTGGGCGCATCGTTCTAGGAAGCTGTGAAAACAAGTTTCAGGAGTTACGTACGATGTCCCGACCCCGTCTGAGCGCCGCCCTTTCGGCCATCCTGATTTCTGTTGCGAGTGTGGCGTCAGCCCAGAACCCGATGGGCGAGGATCTTTGCGACGCGACGGTTCTGGCCATGTCGAAGCTGGAGATGTCGATGGCGGGCTGATGGAGCTCCAACCGGAAGTTCCGGCAGAGGTGTGGGAGACAATCGAAAGGCTTCTCGACGTCGCGAGCGTGTCCGAGGGGATCGAGGTGGGAGATCCCGATCACCCGATGGCAACGGGTGAGTTCCAGGAGGCCAGCCGCGCCTACCGTGAGGCGCTGCAACCGCGTTGCCCCAGCTACGATCTGGAATACTGAGGCCTGACGACGGGATCGGCGCGGGTTTGCGTCCGACCCTTGGGGAATTCATGACACACCATCACCGTTTGACGCCCATCTCGCGCCTTCTGGGGCTCTTGCTGCTGGTTCTGGGGATTTTTGCCTGGGCCGGCCCCGTCGCAGCTGCGGAGAGGATCCTGAGCTTCGACAGCGACATCGCGCTCGCGGCCTCGGGCACGCTCAGCGTGACCGAGCGGCTGGAGGTGACGAGCGAGGGTTTCGAGATCCGCCACGGCATCTTTCGCGACTTTCCGACCGCCCGTCAGGATGAGGGCGGCCTCAGCCGGAGTGCCTTCGACCTCGTTTCGGCGTCGATCGACGGAGAGGATGCCGATACCCGTGTCGTGCGTGAGAAAGACTATGTCCGGGTCTATATCGGCGATGAGGACGAAACCCTGAGCCGCGGGCGCCATATCATCGAGATCCGCTATCGCACCGACCGGCAGGTCCGTTTCAAGAGCGACCATGACGAGTTGATCTGGAACGTCACCGGCACGCGCTGGAGCTTTCCGATCGGTCAGGCGCGGGCGACGCTGCGGCTGCCCGAGGGGGCAGGTGCCACGACGGTCGAAGGGCACGCCGGCCCTTACGGCGCGCAAGGCGGGCCGGTCCGGTGGGAAAGCTCGACCGACGGGCGCATTGTCCGGATGGCAACGACGGCCCCCTTGCGCCGGGAGGAAGGACTGACGCTTGCCGTGTCCTTTCCGAAGGGCGCGGTCGAGGCGCCGGGTATCCTTGATCGGCTGATCTGGACAGTTCGCGACCGTCCGGCGGACTGGATTGCAGTGTTCGGACTTGTCCTTGTGCTGGTCGGGCAGAGGGTGGCGCAGCGCCGGGTCGGAAGGCCACCTCCGGCGCAGCTGGTTGTCGAGCGCGACACGCCGCCCGAAGACGTCTCGCCGGCGCTTGCCGCCTACATCGCGAACAATGGTCACCTTGGCGATCAGACGATGGTAGCTGCCGCGATGAACCTTGGCCGGCGGGGCCTGGTCACGATCGATCAGCAGGGAGAAATCTGGACGCTCACGCGGACCGATCAGCCGGCGGGGACTCTGCCCGCGGGCGAGGCGGCGCTGCTGGCCGAGCTTGAGGCCAAGGGTGGCGCCATCGAGGTCATGCGCGCCAATCACAAGGTTGTCGAGCATCTGATGAGCACGTTCCGTGCGGCTCTCGAGCGGGAGCATGGCGAGCGGTACTACACCTGGAACAGCGGCTGGGTGTTGGCCGTGGTCATCGCGTCCTACGGGCTTTCCGCGCTCCTTGCCTGGCTTACGTTCATGCCGGGCGAGCCCATCCTGATCGGCGTCGGCTTCCTGCCGCTTCTGCTGAACGCAATCGTGCTGATCCCGGGCGTCGGGCGCGCAGGGCAGGGCCGCACGCGGGAAATGGCGACGGTCCTCATGCTCGTGCAGAGCCTGTCCTGCGCGCTATGGGCCCTGTTCGGCGTGCTGTCAGGCACGACCGGACTGCTCCCCACGGTTGTCATCGTGGCGCTTCCGATACTGTGCTGGCTTTTTGCAGCGCGCATCGGACGGCCAACCGTATTGGGGCAGGCGCGCAAATCCGAGATCGCGGGCCTCAAGGCTTTTCTCACCGCGGCGAGCGCAAGTCGAGAGGGGCAGGGCGGCCCGGAGGATCGCGAGCGGTTCGAGCCACTGCTGCCCTATGCCGTGGCGCTTGGGCTCGAGTCAGAGTGGTCGCGGGCCTGTGCCGATGCACTCACCGATGCGGCGACGCGCGCACCGATACCCTATGCAGTCTGGTTTCCATGGTGGAGCGTCTACGGCGGGACCGGTGGGGCCGACTCCCTGACGTCGGCCTGCTCGGCGATGACCTCGGGCCTCACCTCCTGCACGACGGTGTCGTCCGGATCCGGCGGCGGCACCTCGGGCGGGAGCTTTTCCGGCGGCGGAGGAGGCGGCGGCGGTGGGGGCGGCTGGTAGCGGTGCCCATCGGCGGGGTCGGAATGGTGTCGCCGCGACGCTCTGGCACGGCGAGACATTCATGCCGCCTCCCGCCCCCGGCGTTTGTCTTATCGACACGTCGGCATCAACAACCGACGCGACAGATTATGCAATCGCATTAATGCCTTATGTTCCGGTCGGCCCTCATGACTAGCCACGCGAAAGGAAGTCCAATCTTGACCTTGAATCCCCTCGTTCGCCGCGTGACCCCGGTTCTGGCGGTGGTCCTGCTCAGTGGTGCCGCCTCGGCCGAGACAGTCTATTTCCACCCAGAGGCCGGTGAGCGGCGGGCCTACGCGCTCGATATCGCGCAAGAGGCCCGTGGATTGGGGTTCACGGATCTCTATCGCCGCAACATCTCGGTCTATCTCGAGGTCGAGCCGGCTGCGGACAGGTCGAAGCGGGTGCTCCACGTGACGCCGAACCACGTGTTCCTGGACGAAAACGACACCTGGTCCACCTCCGCATCGCAGGTCGATTGGTCGGAAGAGCTGTGGGATCTGCAGCGCGCCGGCTACGAGATGAGGGTGGAGGCGCCCAGGTCTGGTGATGACGAAAGCGGGATCGGCGCCCCTCCTGAGCCGCCGGATCTGGTCAGCGCCGCGCCCACTCTCGAGGAGCGCGCGGGCCCCTTGGCAGAGCGTCTTCATGGCGGGCTTGCCGATCCTTTCGCCGCCCCCGCCTTTCCGATCCCGGTCGAGGCCGAGGCCGGATGGCACGTCACGCTCGACGAGCTCTACGGCTACGAGGACGTGACGGTCGAGGTCACCGAGGTTCGCGACGACCGCGTCTATGTCGCGTTTTCCGGCGGGACGGGCCCAGGTGCCAGCCAGGCGACGGGCGAACCTGACTGGATGAGCCGCGGTCACCGTGTCGCGGGGCGGGTGGTTCTGGATCGCGACACAGGGTGGGTCACCCGGCAGGTCGTCACGCGGGAAGGCGGGATCAGCGTCAAGGGAAACACGGCGCCGGGCCGCATCACCACGGTTCTCACCACGTTGCGCGATGGCGCGGCCAGCTATGCCCCGACCGACGACTCGATGGACCAGCCAAGACCCGTGGGCGGATCGCTTCGGCGCGATCTTGGGGGTGCCTCCGAGGGCCAGCTGCTCCAAACAGAGAAGGCTAGGTTCGAGCCGCTGGGCGAGGTCATGTATCTCGGCATCCCCGCCGATATCGAGCGTCCCATGCAGGCAGGGCGGCTGACCCTCGATGATGTCAGCTTGGAGGATGCGGCCGGCGAGGCGATTGATCTGAACGTCCACGTGGGGCCGGTCTATACCTATCCTGATTTCGGCGGCGGGGCGGCAATGGTGTCGAGCGCCACGCTAACGCCCAACGCGATCAGGCCAGTGAGCTATGACGAGGTCGCCCGCGTCACGGCACAGGTGTCCTGGTATCCGCCTCAGACCCACTTCGTTGAGGTCCGCGCCGACGAAAGCGGCCGCGCCAGCCTCTCTGAAAGTGGCCTGCACGTGACCCTGCGCCCGGGAAACGAGCCCGGCACCTATCTGCTGCGGTATTCCGGTGCGCCCGACGACTGGATCACCTGGACGGCGGAGGGGGATCAGGAGGCCACGGCCCTGACCTTTGCTCATGAGCGCGGGCCGGCCTGGTTGTCACCCTCGGAGAGCCAGGCGCGGATGTATGCCAGCCCGGCACCGGAGGGGCAGACGGTTCTGCTGCGGACGGACGCGAGCCCGGTTCTGCGATTCCGTGTCGACCGCCCGGCAGACCAGGCCGCGGTCACGCGCGAGGTGGTCTTTCATCCTCGTCGCGACGATTGAGCGCGTCACGGCCCGGGCCCGATGTGCCTCCCTGCGGCCGGGGCGGTTGGTAGAACGGGTTTGGTCCGGTGCCGGGCCCCGGGCCGAAGCGGTTCGGTCCCGGCCTGCCCGGGCGTGCCAGTTCCACGAGCATCCAGAGCGCTGAGACGAGGCTCAGCAGAAACAGGAGCGTCAGGAGGACCGAGGCTACCGGCCCGATCAGCTCCTCGGTGGCACGCGCGGCCGGCTGGGCCGACATCGCGATCCTGGCCGAGAGGCCCAGCAACAGCATTGGCCCGAGCAGCGGCAGACACAGCCAGCTGCCGCGCCACCCGCGATCGTGCAGGCGACGGGTGACTGAGGCTGGCAGCGCAAGGAGCGCGAGGAAGGCAAGGCCGGCGGAAAACGGATACCGGCCGGGGATCATCCAGCGGTCGATGAGGAAGGCCAGCACACCCGCCAGCGCGAACGCGGCAAGGATCGTCCAGAACTCCCTGCGCCCGGCCCGACCGCCGGGACGGATCAAACGCCCTGGCCGCAGGACGGGGCGTTCAACGCTCATGATGTTTCCCCCGGGCGGTGCGGTCTCGTTTCTCGGTCGCAGGGGTGGGCGGCCTGCGCGCCGCCGGGATGAACCATGCTTCGGGTCTGCGGAGGAGGGAGTCGTAATGTCATGATGTTTCCGGCTCTATTCTGCGCGTCACCCTATCGCGCCCGGATATGGAAGATCAGCCCCCGACCTCCATATGCGCCGCAAATTGCCAAGCCCTCAGGCGCAGTTAGCTGCCGCCCTTATTGTTTAACTCGTCTTCGCGAGGCCAGCGTGGGCGCTGATGTAAGGAATGGCACGGACTATTGCCGAACCAATTGCTTTGTAACTTTTGACCCTCCCTAATCACGGCTTGTCCTGAGTTCCGAGGTGACCCACCGCCTGTCGCCGGATAACGCGGCGCCACACTGGGATGTCATGATGACGGTCGTCGGACGCCTTGCGCTGCGTCTGAGCGGGTCTTCGCGCACTGCCTGTCAATTATGCAGAGTTTTGAATTCGGGATGAACTTTGGAAGCGATCCCGGCGTTTGCGGTCGATTGTGTCGTCTTGCCGGAAAGGACGTGTCCCCATGCGACCGAGCTTGAAGAGATCCACGAGCGCCGCCGCTCTCACCCTGGCGCTCGCGCTGCCTCAGCCGATTTGGGCGCAGGACGGCGAAGCCGATTGCGAGCAGCTGATCGCCGCCTACGAGGCCGAGAATGGCGAAGGCTCGGCCGAAGGGGCCGATCCGGCGACTGCCGGCGACGACGCAACCGCGGCGTGCCTGGCGCAGACCGCGGGCCCCGAGGCAGAGGCCGCGCCGGCCGCGGAAGCCCCCGCAGACAACGCCGGGTCCGAGCCTGGCGAAGCCGAGGCAACAGTGTCCGAGGAGAGCTCTGCCGACGCAACGGTCGAAGCACCCGTGAGCGACGAGGCCGCGACAGAAGCCGCCCCCGCCGAAGACGCGCCTCAGGAACCTTCGTCCGACGCGCAGGCCAGCGAAGAGGCCACTCCGGAGCCGACCGCCGTCGAAGAGGCTGCACCCGAAGCGCCAGCCGCCGAGGCGACGTCCACTGAAGATGCGGCCCCGGTTGACGAGGCCGCCCCCGCCGAAGAGCCGGCCGAGGCAGAAGCCCCGTCGACCGAGGACACTGGTGCTGCTGATGCCGAGGCGACAGAGGCACAGCAGCTCGAAGAGGCGCTTCAGGCGGAGGAAGACGCCCAGAGCGCGGATGAACCTGCGGCGATGAGTGACGCCGGGGCCGACGCCGCTGCGTCCGAAGAAACCGCCGCTGGTGATGCGCAGCCCAGCACCGAGGAGCCGCAGGCGTCCGACGAAGCCGAGGCTGCCGGCGAAGCCGAAACGGCCAGCGACGGTACAGCTCCGGAGCAGGAAGCCGCGACCGAAGGCGAAACCTCGGACGAGGCAGAAACCACCGATGCCGACGCCACTGCCGAGAGCGAAGCCGCGATCGAGGTGACGCAGGAGGATACCGAGGAATCGACCGAGGCGGCCAACACCCAGATGGACACCGCTGCGGCCTCGGCAGACGCCGAAGCGACCGAAGAGGCTGAAACCGAGACGACGGTCATCACCGAGGAGAACTCCCGCTCTTCCGACGAGGAGTTTTCGAGTTCGGCCGCGGCCTCCTCATCCAGGAACGAAAAGAGCGACGACGACGATGACGACAACGACCGGCTGAGCGATTTCGCCAAGATCGCGGCCGGCGTTGCGGGCGGCGTCCTTCTCAACGAGCTGCTTGGCCAGAACGACGAGGTGGTCGAAAACACCGGCGACCGTGTCGTGGTGCAGCGTCAGAACGGCGAGTATTACATCCTGAAGGACGATGACACGCTTCTGCGCCGTCCCGGGACCGAGTTGCAGACACGGAGCTTCTCGGACGGGTCCACGCGCACCATCGCCACGCGCGACGACGGCACGGAGGTCATCACGATCCGCGCCGCCAATGGTCAGGTGCTTCGCCGGACCCGGGTCCTTTCTGACGGGCGCGAGATCGTGCTGTTCGACGACACCGCCGAGGTTCAGCCGGTCAACCTGTCGGAGCTGCCGCCGCCGCAGCGTGACGTGATCACGATCGAAGACCTCGAGGAAGAGTCGTTGCGCCGGGCGCTGGCCGGGGAAACTGCCGCCGACGAACGTGTCGGCCGGAGCTTCAGCCTGGCACAGGTGCGCAACATCCGCGCCGTGCGGGCGCTGGTTCCGACGATCGAGCTTGAGAACGTCACTTTCGACACCGGTTCGTCCGCGATCCGTCCGTCCGAGGCCGAGGAACTGGCCGCGATCGGTCGTGCCATGCGCGACATGATTGCCAAGAACCCCGACGAGGTGTTCCTGATCGAGGGCCATACCGACGCGGTTGGATCGGCCTCGATGAACCTGGCCCTGTCGGACCGGCGTGCGGAGTCGGTGGCCCTGGCGCTGACCGAGTACTTTGACGTGCCGCCCGAGAACATGGTGGTTCAAGGCTACGGCGAGTCGGATCTGAAGATCCAGACCGGGATCGCCGAGCGTGAAAATCGCCGCGCAGCCGTGCGCCGGATCACGCCGCTGCTGACGGCGTCGCGGTAACGCGCCAGCCCTCCCACGCCCGACACGTCCGCCCCGGAGTCTTCCGATCCCGGGGCGGCTTGCGTTCGGCGGGTCTTCGCCCTGCCCTGCCCGCGCCTTTGACAGATCGTCCGTCCGGACCGACGCACTCGGACGAAACTCCCCCTCGTGCAGGTCTTCCGACATGATAGTGTCGTGTCGGGGAGGACTGACGCATGGCCGAGTGCAGGCATTTTGAAGAGATCGCCCAGGTGCTGGACGGGCATCCGTCCGGGAGAGACAGCTTTGTCGATGCGTCGTGGCGGCGCTGCGTCGAGCTTTATGGCATGGACCCCAGCCACAACGAGCCCGCCCATATCGTCACCGACTCGGAATTCCGTGCACACCGCGAGCAGGCCGAGTGGATGATCGGCGCGGCGCGGGCCAGCCTGCAAAGCCTCTTCCGGCAGGTGTCGGGCCAGAACTACGTGCTCCTGCTGACCGATGCCAAAGGCGTCTGCGTCGACTTCTTCGGTGACGAGCTGCTTGTCGACGAGCTGCGCGGGGCGGGTCTCTACCTTGGGTCGAACTGGTCGGAGGATATCGCCGGGACCTGCGGGGTCGGGTCCTGTATCGTGACTGGCGAGCCCGTGACCGTCCATCAGGACGACCACTTCGGCAACGCGCATACGGCCCTGTCCTGCACATCGGCGCCGATCTACGACAGCCTTGGGCAGCTCGCGGCGGTGCTGGACATCTCGCTGCTGCGCTCGCCCTCGCCGAAGAGCAGCCAGAACCTTGCCATGTCGCTGGCGACAGCGGCCGCGCGGCGGGTCGAGATGGCCAACCTCATGGCGGCCAGCCGCCGGGAGTGGGTGCTGCGGTTTTCCACCAGTCCCGAGTTTCTCGACGTGGACCCGGAAGCCGCAGTATCGCTCGACGGCTCCGGCCGCGTCATCGGGGCCACGCGGGCCGCGACCCGCATGCTGTCGCGCGGACGGCCCCTGATCGGAGAGCGCATCGACCGCATCCTGGGGCTGAGCGTGGATGACCTGCCGGACCTGATGCGCGATCGGCCCACGGAGGAACGCGTCGTGCCCTTGGGCGATGGGGGCGCGGTCTTTGGCCACGCGATCGCGCCGCAGGCCCCGCGCCGGGCGGTGCAGGACACGCGCCGGAGCGGCGCATTGCTGAACCTGGCGGGCAGCGACCCGGCCATGTCGCGGCTCCTGCCGCAGGTCGAACGGCTTGCCACGACGCAAGTGCCGCTGATGATCTGCGGCGAGAGCGGCACCGGCAAGACCAAGCTCGCGCGGGCCATCCATATGGCATCCCGCCGGCGGGGGTTCCTTGCGCTCGACTGCGCGACACTCTGCGACGATGATCTTGCCGAACGCTTCGCGGCGGTGACAGGACCCGCCACCCTGCTGCTGCGCGGTGTCGAGCATCTTTCCCCACCGACCGCCCGCGCACTGCCGGGGTTGCTGGATTCCTTTCCGGATCTGCGCACCATCTCGACCAGCGGGCTATCCCCGGGCGCGCTGCTCTCACACGAAGACCTTCCGCCCGCGCTCTACCATCGTCTTGCCGGCGCGGCGTTCGAACTGCCACCCCTGCGCGAGCGGCAGGATCTCGGGTGGTTGATCGACCGTTTGCTGCGGCGGCGCTGCGGCGGAGAGATGCGCCTGTCGCCCTCGGCGCGCGCCGAACTGATGGCACGAGACTGGCCCGGAAACCTGCGGGAGCTGGGCAACGTGCTGGACGTCGCCTGCGCCCTGTCGACGAGCGCCGTGATCGACCTTCCGGACCTGCCCGCTTCGCCCAACGCCCGCGCCGACGATTGCGATCTCGAAGCGATCCTGGATGCCTGCAACTGGAACATGGCCCGCGCGGCGCGACGGCTGGGGGTGAACCGCTCGACCGTCCTGCGCCGCATTCGCAAGGAAGGGTTGCAGGCCCCGAAGTAAGCTGTTGCGCGGCGTTGCGTGTGCAACATGCTGCGTTGCCGCAACCGTCAAGGCGGCAAATCCCGGCAGAATCCCGTGGAAAGAACGCCGATCCCCTCGCCAGACTTCCGTCATCACATTGCTGATGAGGAGGTAACGCAATGCTCGACTCGACAGTCACCGCGCAGGTGCAAGAGACGCTCGACAGCCTGAACGCCGCCCTTGAGGAAGGCGACGTTGAGGCAGCCGCGGCTCTCTTTGCCACCGACAGCTACTGGCGCGACCTGGTCTCTGTGACCTGGAACCTGAAGACGGTGGAGGGGCCGTCCGGGGTTCGGGACATGCTGACCGCACAGCTTGGGTCCACGCGGCCCGGCAAGTTTGCCATGCAGGAGGGTGAGTTCCCCACGGAGGACGGCGGCGTGATCACCGCCTGGGTCACCTTCGAGACCGCGGCCGGCCGCGGCTGGGGTCTGATGCGCCTGCGCGACGGGCGCATCTGGACACTGCTGACCGCGCTGCAGGAGCTGAAGGGCTTTGAGGAGAGCCGAGGCAAGCGCAGGCCCACGGGGGCGGAACATGGCGCGGCCAAGAACCGGACCTCGTGGAAGGAAAGGCGCGAGGCGGAAGAAGCCAGCCTTGGCTACACCGAACAGCCCTACACCGTCCTCATCGGCGGCGGACAGGGTGGCATCGCCCTTGGCGCGCGGCTGCGGCAGCTGGGCGTGCCGGCCATCGTGCTCGACAAGCACGACCGGCCCGGCGACCAGTGGCGGTCGCGGTACAAGTCGCTCTGCCTGCATGACCCGATCTGGTACGACCACCTTCCCTACATCAAGTTCCCCGACAACTGGCCGGTCTTCACGCCCAAGGACAAGGTGGGCGACTGGCTCGAGATGTACACCAAGGTCATGGAGATCCCCTACTGGACCCGCTCCGAGGTGCAGAAGGCCAGCTACGACGAGGCGTCGGGCACCTGGGAGGTCAAGGTCAACCGCGATGGCGAGGAGGTCATCCTGCGCCCCACGCAGCTGGTGCTGGCGACCGGCATGTCGGGCAAGCCGAACATGCCGAAATTCCCCGGCATGGAGGACTTCAAGGGCACCATCCAGCACAGTTCGCAGCATGACGGCCCGGACGACTGGACCGGCAAGAAGGTGGTGGTGATCGGGTCGAACAATTCTGCCCACGACATCTGCGCCGCGCTCTGGGAGGCGGATGCCGACGTCACCATGGTGCAGCGCAGTTCCACCCATATCGTCAAGTCCGACAGCCTCATGGAGATCGGCCTCGGCGCGCTCTACTCCGAGGATGCGGTGGCCTCGGGCATGACCACGGAAAAGGCCGACATGGTCTTTGCCTCTCTGCCCTACAAGATCATGCACGAGTTCCAGATCCCGCTCTACGACCAGATGCGCGAACGGGATGCCGAGTTCTACGC
>CAYNKL010000056.1:0-25324 GCA_964397775.1 uncultured Rhodobacterales bacterium
GGTCGAGCACCATGAGCATGCGCTCCTGGCTTTCCGAGAGCATCATCTCGTAGGCCGTCATGGCGGTTTCGCGCACCGGCACGCGGTCGAGGTCGAGGCGGACGCCAAGGCCGCCCTTGTCGCCCATCTCCACCGCCGAGCAGGTGAGGCCCGCGGCGCCCATGTCCTGGATCGAGATCACGGCGCCGGTGGCCATGAGTTCGAGGCAGGCCTCCATCAGGCGCTTTTCGGTGAAGGGGTCGCCGACCTGGACGGTGGGGCGTTTCTCGTCGATGCCCTCGTCGAATTCGGCGCTGGCCATGGTGGCGCCGCCGACGCCGTCGCGACCGGTCTTGGCGCCGAGGTAGACCACCGGCCGGCCGACGCCGCTGGCGGCGGAGTAGAAGATCTTGTCGGTATCGGCGAGGCCGGCGGCGAAGGCGTTGACGAGGCAGTTGCCGTTGTAGGCGGGGTGGAAGCGGACCTCGCCGCCCACGGTGGGCACGCCGAAGGAATTGCCGTAGCCGCCGATGCCCTCGACCACGCCGTGCACCACGGTGCGGGTGCGGGGGTGGTCCTTTTCACCGAAGCTGAGCGCGTTCATCGCGGCGATGGGGCGCGCGCCCATGGTGAAGACGTCGCGCAGGATGCCGCCCACGCCGGTGGCCGCGCCCTGGTAGGGTTCGATGTAGGAGGGGTGGTTGTGGCTTTCCATCTTGAAGACGACCGCCTGGCCGTCGCCGATGTCCACCACGCCCGCGTTCTCGCCCGGGCCGCAGATGACCTGCGGGCCTTCGGTCGGCAGGGTGCGCAGCCATTTCTTGGAGCTCTTGTAGGAACAGTGCTCGTTCCACATGGCCGAGAAGATGCCGAGCTCGGTGAAGGTGGGTGCGCGGTTCAGGATGCGCAGGATCTCGGCGTATTCCTCGGGCCTGATCCCGTGTGCCTCGATCAGCTCTTCGGTGATCTCCGGTTCCTGCATGCCATCCCCCGCATTAAGTTGGGCGCTGTTTATGGCAAGGGAGGGGGACAGAAAAGCCCCCGGAGCACGCCGAGGGGCGGTCATTGCAACCTTCTTGGGGGATCAGGCGTAGTAATAGGGCAACTCCCGCAGATGATGGAGGCCTCATGTCCCAGAATTACATCAGCCTGGCGCTTTGCCTGCTCGGAACTGTCGCAGCCGTGGGCTGCGCGGAAATGGTGATGCGCCGCCGCCGTCGGCGGTCGCCCGTGGCGGCCCTGGCCTACAGCCCGCGTCGCGCGCTCGGCCACGACCGGTTGTTCCGCCGTTGAGATCATGGGGCGCCCTGCAGGGGCTCCCATGAGGCCATAGCGGGTGGAAACGCCTGGGGTGGCCGATGTTTCTTTTTATTTCGCACAAGATTTGTGCCCGGGCTGCCCGACGTGATTGCGTGGCAGCCTTTTTTCTGCGCCTGCGATGCCGCGCCTGCGCTGCGGCGTCGGGGATATTGACAGAATTGGCAGGCTGGGATCGTTTCCGCCCAGCGCACATCATGCCTCCGCATAGATGCAGAGTTGAGAGAGACAGGTTTGATCCCCCACAGTTGCTGAAAAAAAAAGGCCGAGCACAAAGCTCGGCCGTAGTCCAACAGGGAGGTATGAAGATGATGCGCCGTTGAGCGCTTCAAGCTTCGTCTGCCGAATATGTCATCTGCGCCGAGTCGATCAAGCGCAATCACCACGCATGTGCAGCATTGCCGCCATGCGTGGCCTGCATACCACAATTTATGAATGTAACCTTAAGGCGAGTTCACTCGGTGCCGACAAGCGCCTTGAGTGTGCGGCGGTGGGCGATGATCTCGTTCTGGACGAAGTCGCGGAAGGCGGCGACGCGCTTGGAGTGGCGCAGTTCCTCGGGGTAGGCGAGGAAAACCGGCACCTCGATCGATTCGACCTCGGGCAGGACGCGCACCACGTGGGGAAAATCCTCGATGATGTAGTCCGGCAGAACGCCGATGCCGAGATTCGAGACCACCGCCTGCAGCACGCCGAAGTAGTTGTTCACCGTCAGCGTGGAGCGGACGTTGTGGGTCATGAGCTCCTGCACGAGCATCATGCCGGCGGCGACCTGGGCTGAGCGCGTGTTCTGGCAGATCAGGCGGTGCTGCGACATGTCCTCGAGCTTCTCGGGCGTGCCGTTGGCCTCGAGATACTCGGGGCTGGCATAGAGCCGCATGCGGATGCTCATGAGACGCTTGCGGATGAGGTCGGCCTGCGAGGGTTCCTTCATGCGGATGGCGACGTCGGCCTCGCGCATGGGAAGGTCGAGCACGCGTTCATCAAGCAGCAGGTCGATGTTCAGGTCGGGGAACTGTTCGTAAAGCTTGGGCAGGCGCGGGGCGAGCCAGAGCGAGCCGAAGCCGAAGGTCGTGGTGACGCGCAGTTCGCCGAAGACCTCTTCCTCGCTGTCGCGGATGCGGGCGGTGGCGGCGTCGATACGTTTCACCATCGAGCGGGTGGCGTCGAACAGGAGTTCCCCCTGTTCGGTGAGGATCAGGCCGCGGGCGTGGCGGTGGAAGAGATTGGTGTCGAGGTTTTCCTCGAGCGCCCGAATCTGGCGCGACACAGCCGACTGCGACAGGTGGAGCACCTCACCGGCGTGGGTGAGGCTGCCGGCGTCGGCCACCGCGTGGAAGATTCGGAGTTTGTCCCAGTCAATCATTAGGCTGCCCGCTTTCTGCGTCTGCACAATGTGCGACTTAAATCGCCATCTTCCAGTGCACCATAACCCGAAGTGGTAAAAAGCGGAAAAATCTCTGGGTGAGACAGGTACTCTGACCTTTTACCTTCCCTCCCTGCCTGTAAGTTGAGCGCAGGAGGCTTGTACAAATGAGCAAATCGCAGATTTCGCTGTCCGACCGTTTCGACCTGACGAAGGATAACGTCCTGCTGAACGGGACACAGGCACTGGTCCGCCTGATGCTGATGCAGAAAGCGCGCGACCGCGCAGAGGGGCTGAACACGGCCGGATACGTGACCGGCTACCGCGGATCGCCCCTCGGGTCGGTCGACATGCAGATGAACCGCGCGGCGAAGTACCTCGCCGAGGCGGACGTGATCTTCAAGGAAGGGCTGAACGAGGACCTGGCCGCCACAGCGATATGGGGCGCGCAGCAGGCCGAGCTTCGCGGCGAGGGCAAGTTCGACGGGGTTTTCGGGCTCTGGTACGGGAAGGGGCCCGGCGTGGATCGGTCGGGCGACGTGATGAAGCACGCCAACATGGCGGGCACCTCGCCCAACGGCGGCGTGGTCATGGCCATGGGCGACGACCACACGGGCGAAAGCTCGACCGTGCTGCACCAGTCCGAATACGCCATGGTCGACGCCAACATGCCGGTGGTGAGCCCGGCGGGCGTGCAGGAGATCCTGGATTACGGCATCTACGGCTACGCGCTGTCGCGCTATTCCGGGCTCTGGGTCGGGCTCAAGACCATGAAGGACACGGTCGAGGCGACATCGGTGGTGGACGGGCGTCCCGACCGCATGTCCTTTGTCATGCCCGATTTCACCAAGCCCGCAGGCGGGCTGAACATCCGGCTGGGCGACAGCCCGCATGACCAGGAAGCGCGGCTGCTGGACTACAAGCGTCCGGCGGCCGAGGCGTTTTCGCACGCCAACCGCATGGACAAGCGTATCTGGGGCCGGCCCGGCGCGAAGATCGGCTTCGTGGCGGCGGGCAAGAACTGGCTCGACCTCGTCCATGCCCTCGGGCTTCTGGGCATCGACGAGGCCGAGGCCGAGCGGCTGGGGATCACCACCTACAAGGTGGGGCAGGTCTACCCGCTCGACGCGAAGGGCCTCGAGGAATGGGCCGAGGGGCTCGACCTGATCGTGGTGGTCGAGGAGAAGCGCAAGCTGATCGAGGGCCAGATCAAGGAGGCGCTGTTCGGCCATGCGGGGCTGCGCGTCTGGGGCGGCCGCAAGGGCGGTCGCGGCGGCGAGGTGATGTTCCCCGAGCGCGGCGCGCTGGACCCGGTCTGGATCGCGCAGAAGCTGGGGCAGGTTCTTGTCGACGAGGGCCGTGGCACCGAGGCGCTGCGCGCGCATCTGCACCGGGTCGAGGAAGCGTCGCGCGCGGACAACGCCGAGGATATCGCGGCGCGTCTGCCGTATTTCTGTGCGGGCTGTCCGCACAATACCTCGACCAAGGTTCCCGAGGGCAGCCGCGCCTATGCGGGCATCGGCTGTCACTACATGGCGCAGTGGATGGACCGCGACACGGCTGGCTACACCCACATGGGGGCCGAGGGCGCCAACTGGATCGGCGAGTCGCTCTTCTCGAAGGCGGGGCACGTGTTCCAGAACATTGGGGACGGCACCTACAACCACTCCGGCATCCAGGCGATCCGGGCGGCGGTGCTGTCGGGCACCACGATGACCTACAAGATCCTCTACAACGACGCGGTTGCGATGACCGGCGGGCAGAAGAACGATGGCGGGTTGTCCCCCTCGCAGATCGCCGCCGAGCTGGAGGCCATGGGCGTCGGCAAGATCTACGTGGTGCACGACGAAAAGGAACAGATCGACGCTTCGGTCTTTCCCAAGGGCCTCGAGGTCTTCGAGCGGGCCGAGATGCAGGAGGTGCAGGAGCGCTGCACCAAGATCGAGGGCGTGTCGGCGATCCTCTACATCCAGACCTGCGCGGCCGAGAAGCGGCGCCGCCGCAAGAAGAACGAGTTCCCCGATCCCGATCAGCGCGTGTTCATCAACACCGATGTATGCGAGGGCTGCGGGGATTGCGGGGTGCAGTCCAACTGCGTGGCGATCCTGCCCGAGGAAACCGAGCTGGGGCGCAAGCGCGCCATCGACCAGTCGGCCTGCAACAAGGATTTCTCGTGCCTCAAGGGGTTCTGCCCCTCCTTCGTGACGCTGGAAGGCGCGGTGCCCAAGAAGGCCGCGACCAAGGCGCTGGAGCTTCCGGACCTGCCGGAGCCGGAGATGGCGCGGATCGACGGGACGCATAACATCGTCATCACCGGCGTCGGCGGCACCGGCGTCGTGACCATCGGTGCGGTGCTCGCGCAGGCGGCGCAGATCGCCGGCATGGGCGCGGGCATGATCGAGATGGCGGGGCTCGCCCAGAAGGGCGGTGCGGTGCACATCCACCTGCGGGTCGCCAACAGCCCCGAGGACATCAGCGCGGTGCGCGTCGCCACCGGCGAGGCCGATGCGCTGATCGGCGGCGATCTGGTGGTGAGCGCCGGGGCCAAGACGCTGGGCCTGACCGCCAGCGGCCGCACCGGGGCAGTGGTCAACAGCCACGAGATCATCACCGGCGATTTCACCCGCGACACCGAGTTTTCGCTGCCCGCCGACCGGCTGGAAGTGGCGCTGAAGGCGCGGATGAAGGAACGGTTGGATCTGTTCGACGCGTCCGAGCTGGCGCGCGCGACCATGGGCGACTCGATCTTCTCGAACATGATGCTGTTCGGGGCGGCCTGGCAGCGCGGGCTGGTGCCCGTGCCGCACGAGGCGATTGCGGAGGCGATCACCCTGAACGGTGCGGCGGTCGAGAAGAACCTGCGCGCCTTCGAGATCGGTCGCTGGGCGGTGCTGCACCCGGTCGGGGCGCGCGGCGTGATGGAGCCCAACGTGGTTCCGATGCCCAAGACGCTGGAGGAGAAGATCGCCTACCGTGAAAACGCGCTGGTGAAGTTCCAGTCGAAGCGGCTGGCGCGGAAGTACCGCAAGCTGGTCGACAGCGTCGGGGACAAGCGCCTGAAGGAGGCCGTGGCCAAGGGCTATCACAAGCTGCTCGCCTACAAGGACGAGTACGAGGTGGCCCGGATGCACCTGGAGACGCGCGACAAGGTGGCCGAGGTCTTCGACGGCGATCCGAAGATGAGCTTCCACCTGGCGCCGCCGGTGCTGAACGGCGAGGACCCGGAGGGGCGGCCCAAGAAGCGCAAGTACGGCGAGCGGATGCTGACCGGGTTCCGGGTGCTTGCGGCGATGAAGGTCCTGCGGGGCACGCCGCTTGATCCCTTCGGTCGTTTGGAAGAGCGCAAGATGGAGCGCGCGCTGATCGCGCAGTACGAGGCCGACATGGCCGAGTGGCTGCCCAAGGCGAATGAGGTCGACATGGACGCGCTTGTGGCGCTGGCGGAGCTGCCCTTGCAGATCCGGGGCTATGGCCCGGTGAAGATGGACAACGCCGCCAAGGCCGAGAAGCGGCGCGAGGAGCTGCTGGCCGCGCTGCGGCAGGGACCGCAGGACATGGTGCACGCGGCGGAGTGATCCGGCGTGCCACGGCCGGGCCGCCGTCACAGGCGGCCCGCCGCCGTGCGACAGGTCTGATGCAATTTCTTTACTTGTCCGTTACACTTTCTCTCCACATCTTCTATTCCACCGCGGCACAGAGCCACCGCGAGGACCGATGAGGATGCCCCTCCAGCGTCACCCGCGGCGCCCCAGAGCCGCACGAGATACCTCCTGTTCCTACTCCGCGAGCACGCGGGGCGGCCGGGCCATGATCCGGCTGATGGAGAACGCCACCGGCCGGATCGGCCTGATCCGGCGCGCCAAGGGCTACGAGGACGACGTGGCCGGGGGCCGCAGCTTCTGGGAGGTCATGGTGGCCCGCTACGGGCTGGGGCTCGAGGTGATCGCGGGCAGCCTCGACAACATTCCTGCCGAGGGGCCGGTGATCGTGATCGCCAACCACCCCTACGGTATCCTCGACGGGCTGATGCTGGGGCATATCCTGTCGGTGGTGCGGGGCGATTTCCGCATCCTGGCGCACAAGATCTTTCGCAAGGCGCAGGATCTCGACCGGGTGGTGCTTCCGGTCAGCTTCGAAGAGAGCAAGGAGGCGGTGCAGGAGAACCTGGCGACGCGGAAAGAGGCGCTGCGGTACCTGTCCGAGGGCGGCTGCATCGGCATCTTTCCCGGCGGGACCGTGTCGACCGCCGCACGGCCCTTTGCGCAGCCCATGGACCCCGGCTGGCGCAGCTTCACGGCCAAGATGATCGCCAAGTCGGGCGCCACGGTGGTGCCGGTCTACTTCGACGGGCACACCTCGCGGCTGTTCCAGCTGGCGAGCCACCTGCACAATACTCTGCGCATGGGGCTGCTGATCAAGGAGTTCCGCAAGCGGGTCGACACACCCGTGCGCGTGGCCATCGGTGAGCCGATCCCGCCGGAAGTGCTTGCGCCTTATGCGCGCGACAGCCGGGCGATGATGGATTTCCTGCGCAAACGGACCTATGAGCTTTCCCCGATTCCTCTCAAATCCTACGACTACGGGTTCGAGTTCGAGGAACGGCACAACAGGGCGCGCGCCGCGGGCGAGACCGAGGCGGGACGACGCCCGTACTGAGCGCGGGAAGGCAGGCAAGTATGGCGGTTGGGGTTTTCGATTCCGGGCTTGGCGGCCTGACGGTGCTGGATGCGGTGCAGAAGCGGCTCCCCGACGTGCCCTTCGTCTATTTCGCCGACAGCAAGCACGCGCCCTATGGCGTGCGCAACGCAGATGACATCTACGAGTTGACCACCGCCGCCGTGGAGCGCCTTTGGGATGCGGGCTGCGATCTGGTGATCCTCGCCTGCAACACGGCCTCGGCCGCGGCGCTGCGCCGGATGCAGGAAAACTGGGTGCCGAGGGACAAGCGCGTATTGGGTGTCTTCGTGCCGCTGATCGAGGCCATGACCGAGCGCACCTGGGGCGACAACTCGCCCCCGCGCGAGGTGGCGGTGGAGCACGTGGCGCTGTTCGCGACGCCTGCGACGGTCAGCAGCCGAGCCTTCCAGCGCGAACTGGCCTTCCGCGCCATCGGCGTCGATGTGGAGGCGCAGGCCTGCGGGGGGCTGGTCGATGCCATCGAGGAAGGCGACATGATCCTGGCCGAGGCGCTGGTGCGCAGCCACGTGGACGCGCTCAAGCGCAAGATGCCGCGTCCTCAGGCGGCGATCCTCGGCTGCACGCATTATCCGCTGTTGCAGGATGTCTTCCAAGAGGCGCTGGGGCCCGAGGTGGCGGTCTATTCGCAGGCCTCGATCGTGGCCGAGTCGCTGGCGGATTACCTCGAGCGGCATCCGCACATGGTGGGGCCGGGGCAGGGCGAACGCTTCCTGACCACGGGCAATCCGCGCAAGGTGTCGGACAACGCCACGCGCTTTCTGCGGAAATCCATGAGCTTCGAGGCGGCCTGAGAGGGCGCCCTGCGCGGCCTCACTTGATTCTCGCTCCTCCCGGCGCTACTGCACCTGCAAGGAGACCTGTCATGATGCGTTTCGACGCCCGTACAATGCGACGATGAAGGTGCAGCGCGTCCCGCGCGGGCGCTTGAACTTTGCTTTCCACACTTCAGACTTCGCAGGTACGTCATGACCCATTCCGTCGCCATCATCGGCGCCTCCGGCTATACCGGGGCCGAGCTGATCCGGCTGATCGCCACCCATCCCTCGATCGAGATTGCGGCGCTGGCCGCCAATTCCAAGGCGGGGCAGAGCCTTGGCGCGGTGTTCCCGCACCTGCGCCACCTCGATCTGCCCGACCTCGTGACCTGGGAAGAGATCGACTTTTCCGGGATCGACCTGTGCTTTTGCGCGCTGCCGCATAAGACGAGCCAGGAAGTGATCTCGCAACTGCCGGGGCATCTCAAGATCGTGGATCTTTCGGCCGATTTCCGGCTGCGCGATCCGGCGGATTACAAGCGGTGGTACGGCAATGACCACGCGGCTGTGGAGCTTCAGAAAGAGGCGGTCTACGGGCTGACCGAGTTCTACCGGGACGAGATCGCGGGCGCGCGGCTTGTTGCGGGTACGGGCTGCAACGCGGCCACGGGTCAGTTCATCCTGCGGCCGCTGATCGAGGCCGGGGTGATCGACCTCGACGAGATCATCCTCGACCTGATCTGCGGCGTTTCCGGCGCGGGCCGGTCGCTGAAGGAGAACCTGCTGCACGCGGAGCTGTCGGAGGGCACGAATGCCTACGGGCTTGGCGGCACGCACCGGCATCTGGGCGAGTTCGACCAGGAGTTCAGCGCGCTGGCGGGCCGGCCGGTGAATATTCGCTTCACGCCGCATCTGGCGCCCTTCAACCGGGGCATCCTTGCCACCTGCTATCTCAAGGGTGAGGCAGAGGCCGTGCACGCGGCGCTGAGCGCCGCCTATGCCAACGAGCCCTTCATCGAGGTGCTGCCGATGGGGCAGGCGCCCGCGACGCACCACGTGCGCGGATCGAACTTCTGCCACATCGGTGTGGCGGCGGAGCGCGGCGCCGGGCAATGCCAGGTGGTCGCGGCGCTCGACAACCTGTGCAAGGGATCCTCGGGGCAGGCGCTGCAGAACGCCAACCTGATGCTGGGTGAGGACGAGACGGCGGGGCTGATGCTGGCGCCCTGTTTCCCCTGACGGGCGACCCGCGGCAATTTGATCTAGGTCCTGTCGCGATGCGGGGTGATTCCGTATAGTATCGCCGAAACCGCCCTCGGGCGGCGGCGAGGTATCGGAGAGACAGACCCAGATGGCCCTGAAATCGCTCAAGAAACAGCGCCGTATCCAGGTGGTGGCCCTGCTGGCTGTGGCGCTGGTTATTTCGACCGCGCTGATCGGCTATGCCATGCGGGACGGGATCAACTTCTTTCGCTCGCCGACCGAGGTGATCGCCGCGCCGCCGCAACCGCATGAGACCTTCCGCATTGGCGGGCTTGTCGAAGCGGGCTCTCTGGTGCGCGGCGAGGGTGAGGTGATCCGCTTTTCCGTGACGGATGGCGGGGCCGTGGTGCCCGTTGTCTTTACCGGCGTGCTGCCCGATCTCTTCGGCGAGAACCAGGGCATGGTGGGCACCGGCCGCTATGTGGACGGTGTCTTCGAGGCGAGCGAGATCCTTGCCAAGCATGACGAGACCTACATGCCCAAGGAAGTGATCGACGCGCTGAAGGAACAGGGTGTCTACGAGGCACCCGAAACCGGCAGCTGAGCCCCCGCTTCGGGCAGGATCAGCGTGAGCCGCAAGCCACCCATGGTGGAACGGCCCACGCGCAGCTCGCCACCTGACTGGCGGGCGAACCCAGTGACCGCCGAAAGCCCAAGCCCCGGACCTGCGCCAACAGCCTTGGTGGTGTAGAAGGGTTCGGTCAGCATGGAGAGGCGCGCATCGTCGACGCCCGGGCCGTCGTCCTCGACGATGAGGGCATATCCCGCGGTGTCGTTCTCCGAGACGGTTCCGGGGCGCGCCGAGATGCGGATGCGGCCGGTTTCCTCCACCATGGCGTCGCGCGCGTTCTGACAGAGCTCCACCAGCGCGGTCTCCAGCATCGACGCGTCTGCCGTCACGGCCGCGTCGTCGGAAATCTGGCCGAGTTCGAGCAGGACGGCGTCGCCCATGAGATCCTGGATGTAGCTCATCCGGGAGCCGACGAATTCGGCAAGGTTGATCTTGCGGGGCTTCAGGCGGGCGTTTCCGATGGTGGCAAGGAGTTGGCGCACCGTCTGGGCCGCGTGATCACCGGCCTCATGCGCGGCGCGCATGGCGTTGTCGCGCTCTGCGGGGTCCCTCAGATGGTCGATCAGTTCGAGGTTGCCCAGGATTGCGGTGAGCTGGTTGTTGAAGTCGTGGGCCACACCGCCGACGAACTGCGTCAGAGCGCGTTCCTTCTGGGCGGCGGCGTAGCGCCGTTCGGTGCGGCGGTGCAGGGCCTGATTGCGCAGACGCGTCAACATCCCGAGACAGAAGTAACTCGCCACCGCGACGGCGCAGATCACTGCGGCGACCTGCATGGCGGCGCCGTCGATCCGAGGGCCGACGATCACCAGCAGGGTGCCCGCCACGATCACCGCGTGCAGGCAGTCCGAGACGACGAGGCTCACCTCGTATTCGGTCCGATGCAGGATGTTGAGCAGCAGCCCGAAGATGCCGAGCCCGCCGATCAGCGTGTATCCCGGCGCGCCGAGCCAGATCATGTAGAGCGGCAAGGCGACGAAGTTGAGCGCCGACAGGTTGTAGAAGACGAGCGCGAGAAAGAAGTGGGTGCGGATGTTGCGGCGCGGCGGCCATCCGGCGATCACCAGGAACAAGCCCTCGATCACGACGTAACCCATCGCCCAGATCAGAAAGATCGGGTCGCTCTCGGCCGCATAGAGCGCCGCTGCTGTTGCGAGAATTCCGAGGGACCGGAAGACTGTCTCGACCGGCGATCCGAACTCCGCCCGCCGAACCGCGCCCAGCCTCCTCCCGAACTTACTTTGCGGCATGACCCTGTATTACCTGACGCATTGACGTTCAGTCTTACAGGGTAAGCCCGGCCCGGCAATCTCTCGTTTGTCCGGGCCGGCCGATTGTTACCTTATTTTCTCGGGTTTTCAGCGCAGGATGGAGCGACCGGCGTACTGAGCAACTTCACCGAGCATTTCTTCGATGCGAATCAGTTGGTTGTACTTTGCGAGCCGGTCCGAGCGTGCCAGCGAGCCGGTCTTGATCTGCCCGCAGTTGGTGGCCACGGCGAGGTCCGCGATGGTGGCGTCCTCGGTTTCGCCCGAGCGGTGGGACATGACGTTGGTCATGCGCGCGCGGTGGGCCATGTCGACGGCCTGAAGCGTCTCGGTCAGCGTGCCGATCTGGTTCACCTTCACCAGCATGGAGTTGGCGCAGCCCTTCTCGATGCCCATGGCGAGACGCTTGGGGTTGGTGACGAAGAGGTCGTCGCCCACCAGTTGCACCTTGTCGCCGAGGCGGTCGGTAAGGATTTTCCAGCCTTCCCAGTCGTCCTCGGAGCAGCCGTCCTCGATCGAGATGATCGGGTAGTCGTCGCAGAGCTTGGCGAGGTAGTCGACGTTTTCCTCGGAGGTGAGCGAGAGGCCTTCGCCCTTCATCTCGTACTTGCCGTTCTCGAAGTACTCGGTCGCGGCGGCGTCGAGCGCGAGGCAGATATCCTCGCCGGGTTTGTAGCCGGCCTTTTCGATGGACTTCAGGATGAAGTCGAGCGCGTCGCGGGTGCCTTTGAGCTCGGGGGCGAAGCCGCCCTCGTCGCCGAGGCCCGTGGACATGCCGGCGTCGGAGAGTTCCTTCTTGAGGGTGTGGAACACCTCGGAGCCCATGCGGACCGCTTCACGGATGCTGGTCGCAGCGACCGGCATGATCATGAATTCCTGGATGTCGATCGGGTTGTCGGCGTGTTCGCCGCCGTTGATGATGTTCATCATCGGCACGGGCAGGGTGCGGGCCGAGGTGCCGCCGACATAGCGGTAGAGCGGCTGCATGGTGAACTCGGCCGCGGCCTTGGCGGCGGCGAGGCTGACGCCGAGGATGGCGTTGGCGCCGAGCCGGCCCTTGTTGTCGGTCCCGTCGAGTTCGATCATGGCCATGTCGAGCCCGATCTGGTCGGTGACGTCCATGCCGACGAGTTCCTCGGCGATCTCGCCGTTGACGCTGGCCACGGCATCGAGAACGCCCTTGCCCTTGTAGCGGCCCTTGTCGCCGTCGCGGCGTTCGACGGCCTCGTAGGCGCCGGTGGAGGCGCCGGAGGGCACTGCGGCGCGGCCCATGCTGCCGTCTTCGAGCGTGACGTCGACCTCGACCGTGGGGTTGCCGCGGCTGTCGAGGATCTCGCGGCCAAAGATGTCGATGATGGTGGTCATTGAAGGGTCCCTCGGGTTTGCGTGTCTTGCGGTCTTTTTAGCAGCCGCCGGTTGAAAATGGCAGGGGCGCCGTTGGGCGGCGCACCCGGTTGGTCAGCCCACTCCCGGACGCGGCGTGAGGCTGCGGGCCTGCGCCCGCGCCAGCCGGCGTTCGCGGATGAGCGTGAAGAGGCCCGACCCGATGATGAGGGCCGCGCCGATGAAGGTGAGCGCATCGGGGCGTTCGCCGAAGATGATCATCCCGATGGCGAGCGCGAAGATGAGACGCGTATAGCGGAAGGTGGTCACCGCGCTGGCATCTCCGGTCCGCGCCGCGGTGGTGATCGCCACGTAGCCCATCAGGCCCACGGTGATGGCCCCCGCGATCATCAGCCAATGCCGGGGGTCCGGCATGGCGACGTCATGGTCGAAGGCCAGCATGATGAGCGCGGTGGGGATCGCCATGAAGAAGCCGTAGGTCGCCACCTGGAAGCTCGTGGTTTCGCGCGGGATGGCGCGCGAGGCGAGATCCCGTCCGGCAAGACCCGCGACACCCAGCACCGCGAAAAGCGAGAAGGGGTCGAAGCCGGCAAGGCCGGGGCGGATGATGACCAGCACGCCGACAAAGCCCACGGCAATGGCGCTCCAGCGGCGCCAGCCCACGGGTTCGCCGTAGAAGAGCGCCGCGCCCATGGTCACGAAGAGCGGCGCGGCCTGCAGGATCGCCGAGGCGGTGGCGAGCGGGATCGTGGTGATGGCCGTGACAAAGCCCAGCGTGCCGACGATCTCGCTCATGTTGCGCAGCATCAGCGGGCGCGTGAGCAGGACCGGGCTGAGCAGGCGAATGCCGCGTGCCTGGCACATGAGCGCAAAGACGGTCCCGCCGCCGATCCCGATGAAGAGCAGGATCTGCCCGGTCGGCAGTTTCTCGGAGACGCCCTTGATGAAGGCATCCTCAATGGCAAAGAGGGCCATGGCCGCGACCATGAAGCCGATGCCCCGAAGGTTATCCATGATGTGCCACCATCAGGTGATCACGTCGGGGGCGTCGCGTCCGGTGCGGGATTTGATGCCGGCGATCTCGTCCGTGGCGGCAAAGACCGGGGCAAGGGCCTTCTGCGGGTCCTCGTGCAGGTCGCCGGGGGCGGTGACGAGGTTCTCGAGGTAGACGCGCAGGGTGGCGCCGACGGTGCCGGTGCCCGAGAGGCGCAGCACGGCGCGTTCGCCGCCCTCGAAGTAGAGGCGGATGCCCTGCTGTTCCGCGCGCGATCCGTCGACTGGATCGTCGTAAGCGAATTCGTCGGCGGCCTTCACGGTCAGATCCCCGGCCTTGGTGCCGGGCAGATCGGTGAGCTTGGCGCGCAACTCGTCCATCAGGGTGTTTGCTGCCTCGGCGTCCACGCCCTCGAAATCGTGGCGGGAGTAGTAGTTGCGGCCGTAGGTCTTCCAGTGGTCGGCCATGAGGTCGACCACCGGCTGGTCGCGCTTCGCGAGCACGTTCAGCCAGAAGAGCACAGCCCAGAGGCCGTCTTTCTCGCGCACGTGGTCGCTGCCGGTGCCCGCGCTTTCCTCGCCGCAGAGCGTGGCGCGCCCGTCGTCGAGCAGGTTGCCGAAGAACTTCCAGCCGGTGGGCGTCTCGAAGCAGTCGATGCCCAGGCTTTCCGCCACGCGGTCGACGGCCTCGCTCGTGGGCATGGAGCGCGCGACGCCCTTGAGGCCGCCGGCGTAGGCCGGGACCAGCGTGGCGTTGGCGGCGAGCACGGCAAGGCTGTCCGAGGGTGTCACGTAGCAGCCCTTGCCGACGATCATGTTGCGGTCGCCGTCGCCGTCGGAGGCCGCGCCGAAGTCCGGCGCGTCGGGGCCCATCATGAGGTCCATGAGCGGCTTGGCCCAGATCGGGTTCGGGTCCGGGTGGCCACCGCCGAAGTCGGGCTTCGGCGTGTTGTTCACGACGCTGCCCGCGGGCGCGCCCAAGGTGCCCTCGAGGATCGCCTTGGCATAGGGGCCGGTGACGGCGTGCATGGCATCGAAGCGCATGGTGAAGCCGCCCTTGAAGAGCGCGCGGATCGCGTCGAAGTCGAAGATCTTCTCCATCAGCTCGGCGTAATCGGCGACGGGATCGACGACCTCGACCACCATGTCGCCCAGCATCGTCTCGCCGGGCTTGGAAAGATCCACGTCGTGGGCCTCGAGGATCTTGTACTCTTTGATGGACTGCGTCGCCTCGAAGATCCGGTTCGTCACAAGCTCAGGGGCGGGGCCGCCGTTGGGCATGTTGAACTTCACGCCGAAGTCCTCTTCGGGGCCGCCGGGGTTGTGGCTGGCCGAGAGGATCACGCCGCCGCCGGTCCCGCGCTTGCGGATGAGGTGCGAGGCGGCAGGCGTCGAAAGGAGCGCGTCACGTCCGACGATCATGCGCGCGGCGCCGCTGGCCGCGGCCATGCGCAGGACCACCTGCGCCGCACGTTCGTTGAAGTAGCGCCCGTCGCCGCCCAGCACCAGAGTCTTGCCCTGAACGCCGCCGATGCCGGTCCAGATGCTCTGGATGAAGTTCTCCAGGTAGTGGTGCTCCTGGAAGACCGGGGTCTTCTTGCGAAGGCCCGAGGTGCCGGGCTTCTGCCCCTCGATCGGCTGGGTGGCAATCGTCTCGATCTGCATGGAGTGCTCCGGACGGAAAGGATTTTGACAGAGGTTTGCCCCGGCTGCGGCCGGTTTGCAAGCCGCGGTGGCGGGCGGTTGCCGGCCTGCACGCGCCGCCTGCCGACGGGGCGGCGGCGTGGGGGAAATTTGCGTCGCGAAGGGGGCTTCGGGCTATTGCGGCACCCTGGCGTTTCAAGCAGTCTCCCCGGCAAAACGAAGGAGCGTGCGATGCGGACGAAAGCGGCAGTTGCGATGGAGGCGGGCAAGCCTCTGGAGATCATGGAAGTTGAACTCGAAGGCCCCAAGGCCGGTGAGGTGCTGATCGAGGTGAAGGCCACGGGCCTGTGCCACACCGACGACTTCACCCTCTCGGGCGCGGACCCCGAGGGGCTGTTCCCCTCGATCCTCGGCCACGAGGGTGCGGGCGTTGTGCTCGAGGTGGGCGAGGGCGTGACGACGCTGAAGCCGGGCGACCACGTGATCCCGCTCTACACCCCGGAATGCCGGGAATGCCCCTCGTGCCTCTCGGGCAAGACGAACCTCTGCACGGCCATTCGCGGCACGCAGGGGCAGGGGCTGATGCCGGACGGGACGACGCGGTTCTCGATGCTCGATGGCACGCCGATCTATCACTACATGGGCTGCTCGACCTTCGCGCAGCACACCGTGATGCCCGAGATCGCGCTGGCGAAGGTCCGCGATGACGCGCCCTTCGACAAGATCTGCTACATCGGCTGTGGCGTGACGACCGGCATTGGCGCGGTGATCAACACGGCCGGGGTCGAGATCGGGTCGACCGCGGCGGTGTTCGGCCTCGGCGGGATCGGGCTCAACGTGATCCAGGGGCTGCGCATGGCGGGCGCGGACATGATCATCGGCGTCGATCTCAACGACAACAAGGAAGAGATGGCCCGCAAGTTCGGGATGACCCATTTCGTGAACCCCTCGAAGGTCGACGACGTGAAGGCGGCGATAATCGAGCTGACCAAGACCGAGCGGGACCAGATCGGCGGCGTGGACTACTCGTTCGATGCGACCGGCAACGTGCAGGTCATGCGGGACGCGCTGGAATGCTCGCACCGGGGCTGGGGCGTGTCGGTGGTGATCGGCGTGGCGCCGGCGGGGGCCGAGATCTCGACCCGGCCGTTCCAGCTGGTGACCGGGCGGACCTGGAAGGGCACGGCCTTCGGCGGCGCCAAGGGCCGCACGGACGTGCCGAAAATCGTCGACTGGTACATGGACGGCAAGATCGAGATCGACCCGATGATCACCCACCGCATCAGCCTCGATGAGATCAACAAGGGCTTCGAGATGATGCACAAGGGCGAGTCGATCCGGACCGTCGTGGTCTACTGATCTGAAGGAGTGTCCCGGGGTGTCCCGCGCCGGGACACCCCGGCGCCCAAGCAAAATCAATGACTTACCTCTTGTCGTTTACCGTTTCTTCAGAATGTCCCGCGGGGAGGCCCCCGCGATGACCCCCGCCGAGCCGCAAATCCGGCCCTATTCCGAGGGCGACGCCGAGGCCGTCACGGCACTGCTGATGCCCGTGTTCCGCGCCGGCGACACCTACGCCATCGACCCCGACATCACGCCAGACGCCGCACTTGCCTACTGGACGGGCGGGGGCCGCAAGGTGTTCGTCGCCGAGGTCGCGGGCGAGGTGATGGGCACCTATTACATCACCCGCAACCAGGCGGGCGGCGGATCGCACGTCTGCAACTGCGGCTTCGTCACGGGCGAGGCCGCGCGGGGCCGGGGGCTGGCCCGGCGGATGCTGGCCCACGCGCTGGAGACCGCCCGGACGGAAGGCTTCCGCGCCATGCAGTTCAACTTCGTCGTGGAAAGCAACACCCGCGCCGTGGAGACCTGGAAACGCGCCGGCTTCGAGGTCGTGGGGCGCCTGCCGGGGGCCTTTGTGCATCCCCGCCTGGGCGAGGTGGATGCGCTGGTGATGTTTAGGGGGTGTGACTAGCGACGCCTATCACACCAGAGCTTCTAGCGTTTGCCGTATTTCTTTCGGCAAAAACCCCGGGAGCTCTTCAATGACTCCCACGACCGGCCTCTTTAGTTTGTTATCGCCACTCTTGCCTTGTGTGACTGTTTCGAGTTTGGTGAACTTAGAAAATATCATTTTTTGCCAATCATGGCCATTCATCTCGAAAAAATACGTCGGATATTTCAAAGACCAGCCGTTCTCAAGTGTACTTGTTGCATCTTTCTGATTTTCTATCCCCATTATTAAAAGAACTTTGTCAACAATATTTTGTGCTTCATCTTCCTTCATCATTTCTATCTCTCTGAACGTCTTGCCGACATTTGCGCCAAGATCTTGAAATGATATTGTGTGAGGTGATCTGGCGAGCGTAATTCCAAGAAATAACGGGTCCAATATATAGTTATCTAAGGCATACCGTACTCCGCCGCCCAGAACATAAACGTTCTTGCTTTCTTTGTTTTGTGTGTCCCAGTCGATGATTCCTCTCGCGAGGCTGCTGTCCATTGAGTTTAGCTTTCTCACGATAGCGATCACGTCATTGGCCGACGAGTCTGAGATCTTAGGCTCTAGAAATATGGGGTCGAAATTGAATCGAGAAACTGAGTTAAGCGCCGAGAATATTCGGCCGTAGTTTTCCACATCAAGGGGGCCTTCGACAAAGATCTGTCTTCTGTTCTCCTTGAATATGTGGAGATGCTCAATTCCTGAGGATAAAGACCTTATCGCTGAGGATTTCTGCGCCTTTCTGAGCTTTTTTTCCCTTGGGTTCATTTCATATATGGCATCTTCTTGAGCCATTGCTAGAGTGGAAGGGGAATGGGTGGTCATGATAACCGGTATTCCCGCGTGGCCTACAATGATCTCCTCTACTATCTCTACGAGGAGTTTGGAGAATCCAGGGTGCAAGGGGGCATCTGGCTCATCTAACAGTAGAAGGTCGGGTTTTTTTTGTCCAAATTGAAATGTATAAGTCGAGAGACCAAGTGCCATTAGAGCCTGTTCTCCTGAGGATAGGTCTGATACATTGATCCGCTCTCCATTTTTTGGATTTGAAAGCTCTACCTTGTATGGCGCCTCATAATCCCAACCTTCAGGGTGATTTATTTCGTATGGTAATCCACATCGTTTTAGTATTTCGCCAACGATCACCCACGGTTCCTTACCGAAATATGCTTCGAATTCTTCGTGGGTCAGTCCTGGTTGCTCTGCGTGGCCTCGTTCATGCAAAAATGATCTGAAGTAATTTTCAATTAGTTTTGTGTGATAGTGCTTGAAAAGGCCTGCGATGTCGATGCTGAAGTCTTGGTTTGATATGTACAGCCCTATTCCATGGTTTAACATTCGGACGTCGTCAAGGGTTACTTCATTTATTGTCTTTCCTAATTCCTCTCCAGTTCGTAATACTCTTTTCACCTCGTGCTTAATGTTCTCATCTTTAGGCATTGCTATAGAAGAGAGGATGTCCTTCTCAGTTATGCTGGGTTTTTTACCCTCAAGAAGGGAGGCCGCGTCTCTGATGATGTTGTATATGAGTTTATCGGTTTCACGGGTCGTCTCACGTCCGTGGTTTTCCTTGATCTTCGGGAGCAATTGTCCGATCTCGATCAGGGCGATCTCTTTGGCATCTATCCCATCTATTTTTACAGTAGAATGTTCTGATTTTATCGCTCTTAGAAAATGAGTTTTGCCGCTTCCGTTGGGGCCGAAAATTACGGAGAACTTTGGGTAATCGGCAATTATCTGTGCCGGGATGGAGTGAAAACGGCCTTTAATTTCTATTCTCATTTCCGTTTCCCATTTTTTCCTCGAGTCTTGAGTGTTTATTTTTAGTGTCAGCAACTAACTATCAAGTCAAGTTAGGCGGCGGCCTTCGTTTCCTATTGTTTCTTGTTGGCCGCCTGAGTTTGAGATCTTCTCGCCCCCCTCGCAACTCCCCCCACAGCCCTGTAGGGTGCGTCCGACCCCTTTGACCGGAGACGCCCTCGAATGCCCGACGACACCCGCCTGCTCGCCGTCCTGATCGACGCCGACAATACCTCGCCCAAGTATGCCAAGGCGATCTTCGACGAGATCGCCAGTCTCGGCGAGGCCTCGGTGCGGCGCTGCTACGGGGATTTCTCGTCCCAGCAGATGCACGGCTGGTCCAAGGTGCAGGCGGAGTTCGGCATCGTGCCGCATCACCAGCCGGCCAACACGGTGGGCAAGAACGCCTCCGACATCGCGCTGGTGATCGACGCCATGGACCTGATGCACTCGGGCCGCTTCGACGGCTTCGTGCTGGTGAGCTCGGACAGCGATTTCACGCGGCTGGCCTCGCGCCTGCGGGAACAGGGGCTGGATGTCTACGGGATGGGCATGCAGAAGACGCCGGACGCCTTCCGCAAGGCCTGCAAGCGTTTCATCTTTCTCGAGAACCTGGACGCGGCGCCCGAGAAGGAAGAGGGGCGCAAACCGCAGACCCGGCGCGATCTGCAGGAGGCGCGGGACATGATCTTCAAGGCGATGGACGCGATCGAGCAGGACGACGACTGGTACACGCTGGGCGAGATCGGGCAGTTCCTGACCGCGGCGGACCCGGATTTCGACACGCGGACCTACGGCAAGCGCAAGCTGAGCGAGCTGATCAGCGAGCTGAAGGTCTTCGAGACGAAGCGCAGCGCGGGCAACCAGATGCTGGTGCGGCGCGTGGACTGAGGCTGCTGCGGGCGGCGGCGATCCGTGCGATGATCGGGGCCACGTCCGAATCGGAGCTGCGATGACCCTGCCGACCCGAAGCGACCACCCCCCTGAGCCCCGGCCCGAGCGTCCGGACCGGTCGGAGGTGCTGCGCGCGCTGGTGGACCGGGTGATGGCGGAGGTGGCGACGCGCCACCGGCAGGCGCGCCCGGTGCTGCGGCCCGAGGATGTCTGGCCCGAACCCGCGGTGCAGCGGCGCCGGCGGCGTCGCTAGGACAGCGCGGCGATCACCGCGCTGACGGTGAGGATGCTGGCGGCGGTGGAGATTAGGATCGCGGCGGAGACGCGCTGAGGTGCGGTGCCGTAGTGGCGTGCGAGGATGTAGACGTTGCCGGCCACGGGCAGGGCGGCTGCGGCAATGATGACCGACGCGCCGAAGTCGTCCACCCGGAACACCACGAGCGCGGCAAGGGCGACGCAGGCGGGGTGCAGCAGCAGCTTGCAGGCGCTGAGCCAGAGGGCGATCTCGATGCGCTCGGCCGAGCGGGCGGCGAGCGAGGCGCCGATGGCGAAAAGCGCGCCGGGTGTGGCGGCATTGCCGAGCAGGGTGAGGAAGTCGTTGGCGACCTGCGGGACGGGCAGGGCGAGCGCCGAGACGGCGAGCCCGAGGCAGATCGAGACGATCATCGGATTGGCGAGCAGGCCGCGGGTGACGGTCGCCACGACGCGCGGCGACATGCGCCCGTCGCGGGCGCCGGTCACCAGGATCACCAGCAGCGACGAGAAGACGATCAGGTCCACCGCGAGCACCAGGATGATGGGGCCCACGGCCTCGGGGCCGAGCAGCAGGGCGAGCATGGGCACGCCGAGGAAGCCGGTGTTGCCGATGGCCGCGCATTGCGCCTCGATCGCGGCGGTGGGCGTGTCGAGCCGGCGGGCATAGGCCACGCCCATGGCCACCAGGTAGGTCACGCCCGTGCCCGAGAGGTAAGCCAGCGCCAGCGGCCCGTCGAAGATCTCGGAGATAGAGAGATTGGCCGAAAAGCGGAACAGCATGGCCGAGAGGGCGAAGTAGAAGACGAACTTCGTCAGCCAGCCGGTGGCCTCTTCGGGAAAGAAGCCGCTGCGCCCGGCGCAGTAGCCGGTCCCCATCAGGGCGAAGAAGGGCAGCGTCTTCAGGAAGATGTCCAGCATGACGCCCTGCTTAGCAGCCGCGCGGGACGCGTCAATCTCGGGTGACACCCCCTCCTTCTTCTTGGTCGAAATATCCCAGGGGTGAATTGGCCGCAGGCCAAGAGGGGGCAGAGCCCCCTCCCGCTCAACCCTGCAGACCCGTGATCCGCCCGAGGATGGCGTCGTGATCCGAGAGCGCCACGCCGTCGGGGCCGAGGGAGGATCGGATTTCCACGTCCTCCAGAACTATCCCGCGCGTGAAGAGCCAGTCGAGCTTCATCGCGCGTTCGGGAAAGCGGGTGAGCCGGCTGGGGCGGGTGGTCTGAACCTCGTCGTCGCCGCCGTGAACGGTGAAACCGGCGCGGCGGGCGAGGTCGAACAGACCCTCGGCGCGCCAGTCGGCATTGTTGTGGTTGCCTGTGTTCAGATCGCCGCCGATCAGCACGGGCAGGCCCGGAAAGGCCGCGTCGATCATCTCGATCAACCCGCGCACCTGTTCGTGGCGGTGGTCCGGGCCGCAAGCGCTTTCGAGGTGGGTCGAGACGGCGAGGAACGGCCCGGCCTCGGTTTCCACCACCGCGCCGATGGCGAGGCGTTCGCCAAGGCGCGGTTCCTCGGCGCTGGTGAACCACTGGCGCTGTCCATAGAGCCGCAGCGCGAAGGGATCTTTCAAGGTGCCGCGCGCCATGAGCGCGTTGCCGTGGAAACCGCGCGCGTTGAAGTCGTCGGTGCAGTAGTCCCGTTCCACCCCGTTGCCGAGGCCGAGTTCGAGGAACTCCACCGCGTAGGCGTAGGACATGCCGCGCAGGCGGGCGACTTCGGCCGTCGTGTTGCGCTGCGCGGTGCGGGCCATGCCGCTATCCATCTCCGACAGAAGCAACAGATCGCAGTCGGCCACATGCGCGGCCGAGGCCTCGGGGTCGAGGCAGCGTTCGAGGTTCCAGGCGCCGACCTTGAGCGGCAGGGGCAGGGGCGCAGTGCCGCCGTCGCCGCCCACCTCGATCAGGTTCATGGCGGGGACGCGGGCAAGCTCGGCATCATGCGCCTTGAGCGTGCCTGGCAGATCGTCGAGCGCCAGCGGGCCCGGCGCGGGCAGGGCCTCCACGGTGTCGCGGATCATGCGGTGGCCTCCACGATCCGCGTCTCGGCGGGCAGGTCCATGCGCTTGCCGGTGATGGCGTCGAAAAGATGCACATCCTCGCGCGCGGCGGTGACATGCACCACCTCCGACAGCGGCGCGTCGGGGCTGCCGTCCGCCACGGCGGCGGGCTGGTCGCCGATGAAGCCGTGGATGATGCGCTGCGCGCCCAGTTCCTCGACATAGTCGATCCGCAGCGGCAGGCCGGAGGGCGAGAGCACGAGATCCTCGGGGCGCAGGCCCACGGTGACGGCCCCGGCATCGCGGGCAACCTGCGCGAGGCGGTGGCCCTCGACCATGAGCGCACCGCCGTCGACGCGGGCGTCGAGCAGGTTCATGGCGGGCGAGCCGATGAAGGCCGCCACGAAGGTGGAGGCGGGGTTGTTGTAGACCTCGAGCGGGGCGCCGATCTGTTCCACCTGGCCGCCGTTCAGCACCACCAGCCGGTCGGCCAGCGTCATGGCCTCGAGCTGGTCGTGGGTCACGTAGAGCGAGGTGGTCCCGAGCCGCCGTTGCAGCTTGCGGATCTCGCCGCGCATGGTCACGCGCAGCTTGGCGTCGAGGTTCGACAGCGGCTCGTCAAAGAGAAACGCGGCCGGTTCGCGCACGATGGCCCGGCCCATGGCGACGCGCTGACGCTGGCCACCCGACAGGGCGCGCGGCTTGCGGTCGAGGTAGGGGGTGAGTTCCAGCATGCGGCCCGCCTGTTCGACGCGGTCGTTGATGGCCTGTTTGCTTTCGCCCCGGTTCTTGAGCCCGTAGGCCATGTTCCCGCGCACGGTCATGTGCGGGTAGAGCGCGTAGTTCTGGAACACCATCGCGATGTCGCGGTCGGCGGGGTCCACGTGGTTCACGAGCCGGTCGCCGATGCGGATCTCGCCCTCGGTCACGGTTTCCAGCCCCGCGACCATGCGCAGGAGGGTGGACTTGCCGCAGCCCGAGGGGCCGACGAGCACGATGAATTCGCCGTCCTTGATGTCGATGTCGACGCCGGACACGGCCGCCTGGTTGCCTGCGGCATAGGTCTTGCCGACCTGGGAGAGGGTCAGTTTCGCCATTTACTTGTCACTTTCTGTCAGGCCCTTCACGAACCAGCGCTGGAAGAAGATCACGACCGCCACGGGCGGCAGCACCGCAAGCACGGCCAGCAGGTTGGAGCGGCCGTATTCCGGGACATGGGTGCCTTCGAGGGACTGGGTGATCTGCTTGATGCCCTGGACGAGGGTGTACTTGCTCTCGTCGGTGGTGATCATCGTGGGCCAGAGGTACTGGTTCCAGCCGAAGACGAACATGATGATGAAGATCGCCGCGATCATGGTCTGCGAGAGCGGCACGAGGATGTCGAAGAAGAACTTGATCGGCCCGGCGCCGTCGATGCGCGCGGCCTCGACCAGTTCGTCCGGCACCGAGAGGAAGAACTGCCGGAAGAAGAAGGTCGCGGTGGCCGAGGCGATCAGCGGGATGATGAGCCCGCCGTAGGTGTTCAGCAGGCCGAGCTTCTGGGTGACCTCGTAGGAGGGCACGATGCGCACCTCGAGCGGCAGCAGCAGCGTCGTGAAGATCAGCCAGAAGGCGAAGGTCGCAAAGCGCAGCCGGAAGTAGACGATGGCGTAGGCCGCCAGCATCGAGATGACGATCTTGCCGGTGGCGAAGCCGAGGCCGAGGATCATCGAGCTGCGGAACATGCTGAGGCCGGTGTCCTCGCCCGAGAAGCTCATGGCCCCTAGCAGGGCCTTCTTCAGGTTGGGCCAGAACTGGTCGCCGATTTGGAGCGAGGGGCCGTGCTGCATGATCTCGGCGTCGGGGATCGTGCTCATCTGGACGAGCATGACCAGCGGCACGATCATGAAGAGCGCGCCTGCGATCAGCACCGCGTGGTCGGTGACCGCGCCCCAGTTGATGCGGCGCGCGGGCCTGTCCTCGGTCGGGGCGGTATGGGTGATGTCTGCCATTGTCGGTGCCCTCAGGTGTAGTGGATGCGCCGGTCGACCATCCGGAACTGGAAGATGGTCAGCAGGAGGACGAGCACCATCAGGACCACGGACTGCGCGGAGGAGCCGCCGATGTCCTGGCCGCGGAACCCGTCGACGTAGACCTTGTAGACAAGGGTGATCGGGTTATCGCCGGGGTTGTTGCGCAGGATGGTGTCGATCAGGCCGAAGGTGTCGAAGAGCGCGTAGGTCGTGTTGATGATCAGCAGGAAGAAGCCCGTGGGCGCCAGCAGCGGGAAGGTCACCGTCCAGAACCGGGCCGAGGCCGAGCGGTTGTCGATGAGCGCCGCCTCGCGCACGGCGCGCGGGATCGACTGGAGGCCCGAGAGGAAGAAGATGAAGTTCACCGGGATCTGCTTCCAGACCGAGGCGATGATCATGGCGATGGCGGTGTCGGTGTAGTCGAGCCGCACGCGGAAGTCCCAGCCGAAGAAGCCGAAGAACTCGGTCAGGGGGCCCCAGCGCTGGTTGAATACGATGAGCGTGATGAAGCCCGCGACCGGGGGCGCGACCGCATAGACCCACATGAGCAGGGTGCGGTAGGTCTTGGCGCCCCGGATCACCTTGTCGGCCTTGACCGCCAGCAGCAGGGCGATGGAGAGCGCGAAGAAGGTGACGAGCACGGTGAAGACCACGGTGAAGCCGGCGGTGCGCAGGTATTCCGAGTTGCGGAAGAGCCTCAGGTAGTTCTCGAAGCCCACGAAGGTGGAGCCGAAGCCGAAGGGGTCCTCGAGGTAGAAGGAGGACTGCAGCGCCTGCCAGGCCGGCCAGTAGAAGAAGACCAGGATGATCGCGAGCTGCGGCATCAGCAGGAAGACCGGCAGCCAGCGGGAGTCGAAACCAGCGCGTTTCAAAGGGAAGCCTCGCGAAAAGGAGCCGGCGGCCGCAGGGGGATGCGGCCGCCGGGCGATGTCGGGGAAGGTTTACTGGACGGTCTGGGCGAAGCGGCCCAGAAGCTCGTTGCCTTCCTTCTCGATGGTCGCGAGGGCGTCCTCGATCGAGGTGTCGCCGTTCAGGAAGCGGGCGATTTCACGGTTCTCGATATCGCGGATCTGGACGTAGAAGCCCATGCGGTAGCCGTGGGTGTTCTCGCCGGACTGAAGCTGAAGCTGCTTGATGCCGGTTGCTGCAGCGGGGAAACGGTCGTAG
>CAYNKL010000057.1:0-24822 GCA_964397775.1 uncultured Rhodobacterales bacterium
AGCCCGCGCCGCCCCCCCGACCGGCGCCAACGCCGCAACCCATGGCGCCGCGCAGCGAGGCCGATCGTGTGCTGGGCGCGCCTGTCACCGACATGGTCGCGCGTGCCGCCGACCTCAGCCGCCAGCGTGGCGGCACCTCCCGACCGGCGCGCCGGGCCGAGGCCACCCCGCACCGCGCGCCCGCCTTTCCCGACCTGACAGCCGGGTCGGACGACCGCCTGCAATCCATCCTGGCCGAAATCGAAGAGGCCGCCGCCCGCGCCCGCGACTGGCGCCCGGCCCGGCCCCGCAAAGAGGAGACCTGAGCCATGCTCGACAGCCACCAGACCGCGCCCACCATCAAGGGCATGTACATCGACGGGGCCTGGACCCCGGCGGCCCGCACCTTCGAGGATCTCAACCCCTCGGACAACACCACCTGGGCGCGCATCCCCGACTGCACCCCCGAGGATGTGAACCGCGCCGTCGCGGCCGCCAAGGCGGCTTTCCCGGCCTGGGCCGCGCTGCCCTTCCACGAACGCGCCCACGCGCTGCATCGCATCGCCGAGGTCTGGGACCGCCGGCAGGACGATTTCGTCGCCGCCGCCATGGGCGAGGGCGGCGGCTGGTTCGGCAAGGGCAAGTTCGAGGCCGGCTACGTCTCCGAGATCTTCCGCAGCGCCGCCGCGCTCTGCTACCACAACGTGGGCGAGGTGCTGCCCAGCGAACACGGCAAGTTCATGACCGCCACCCGCTGGCCGCTCGGCGTGGTCGCCGTCATCTCGCCCTGGAACATGCCCGGAATCCTCACCGCCCGCGGCTTTGCCGCGGCGCTGGCCGCCGGCAACACCGTGGTCCTGAAACCCTCCGAGGACACGCCCTACGCCGGTGGTCTCTACTTCGCCGAGATCCTCGAGGAGGCGGGCATCCCCAAGGGCGTCTTCAACGTCGTCACCTGCTCGCGCGACAGCGTCGGCGCCGTGGGCGACGCGCTCATCGAACACCCCCAGGTCAAGGCCGTCAGCTTCACCGGCTCCACCGCCGTGGGCCGCCACATCGCCGCCAAGGCGGGCGCGCACCTGAAGAAGGCCTGCGTGGAACTCGGCGGCAAGGACAGCCTCATCGTGCTGGAAGATGCGGACCTCGACGCCGCCGCCCGCGCCGCCAACTTCGGCAGCTTCATGCACCAGGGCCAGATCTGCATGAGCACCGAGAAGATCCTGCTGCACGAGACGATCTACGACGCCTTCCTGTCGAAGTTCCTCGACCGCGCGCGCAAGCTCAAGACCGGCCACACCCGCGACAAGGACAACGTCATCGGCCCGCTGGTCAACACCCGGCAGGCGCACCGCGTCAAGGCGCTGATCGACGACGCCGTGGCCCGCGGCGCCCGCGTCGAACTCGGCGGCAACGCCTGGGACAACTACGTCGAGCCCACGGTGCTCACCAACGTCGACGCTTCCATGGACATCTGGAACGACGAAACCTTCGGCCCCGTGGTCATCATCGCGCCCTTCCGCGACGATGCCGAGGCGGCGGCCCTCAACAACGACACCGAATACGGGCTCACCGCCGCCGTCTGGACCCGGGACGAGGCCCGCGCCATGCGGCTCGCGGCGCAGCTCGAAACCGGCATCTGCCACGTGAACTGCCAGAACGTGAACGACGAACCCCATGTGCCCTTCGGCGGCGTCAAGGCCTCGGGCGTAGGGCGCTACGGCGGGCGCTGGTCGCTCGACGCCTTCACCGAACTGCGCTGGATCACGCTCGACCGCGGCGGGCGGCATTTCCCGCCGGTGTTCTGACGACGGATCAAAGGTTGACGGTGGCGACCCCGCAGGGGGCCGCCGCCGCCAGCGGTGCCGGGGCAGGGGGATAGGCCCCGGCACCTGCCAAACGACAGGGGGCCGCACGCGCGCGCGCCCCGAGGGAGGAGACGGACATGACGGCCCTTGGATGGATCATCTTGGCCCTGGCGCTGGCCGCCATCGCCATCGCGCTCGCGGCCTGGTTCTACGAGCGCGCCACGAACGAGGTCAGCCTCGTGCGCACCGGCGTGGGCGGGCGGCGCGTGGTGGTGGACGGCGGCATCCTCGCCATCCCCTATTTCCACGAGGTCAGCCGCGTGAACATGCAGACCATCCGCATGCAGGTCGTGCGCGCGGGCGACAGCTCGCTCATCACGCGTGACCGCATGCGGATCGACGTGGGCGCGGAATTCTACGCCTCGGTCGTGCCCGACCCCGACGCCATCGTGCGCGCCGCGCAGACGCTGGGCCGGCGCACCTTCCAGCCCGACCAGCTGAAATCGCTGATCGACGGCATGATGGTCGACGCCCTGCGCGCCGTCGCCGCGCAGATGACCATGGACGAGCTGCACGAGAACCGGACCGAATTCGTCCGCGAGGTCCGCGAGGCGCTGTCCGACACGCTGGCCCGCTACGGCCTGCAGCTCGACAGCGTCTCGCTCACCGCGCTCGACCAGACGCCCTTCGGCGCGCTCGACGAGAACAACGCCTTCAACGCCGTGGGCATGCGCAAGCTGGCCGAGGTCATCGCCCGGTCCAAGAAGGAACGCGCCGAGATCGAGGGCGAAAGCCAGGTCAGCGTGCGCCGGGCCGAGGTCGAGGCCAACCGCCGCAAGCTCGAGATCGAGCTGGAACAGCGCCGCGCCGAGATCGCCCAGACGCAGGAGATCGAGACCCTCATGGCCCGCCAGCTGACCGAGGTCGCCCGCAGCAAGGCCGAGGCCGAGCGCGAGGCCGCCGAGGCCCGCATCGCCATGGAGCGCGCGATTCAGGCCGCCTCGCTGGGCCGCGAGCAGGCCATCCGCGAGGCCGAGATCGCTCAGGCCTGGGCGCTCGAGATCGCCGAGCAGGACAAGACCATCAAGACCGCCGCCAAAAGCATGGAGGAAAGCCGCGCGCGGGCCGAGGCGACCGAGGCCAGGGGCGCCGTGGTGCAGGCCGAGGAGGACCTCGCCTCCCTGCGCCAGCTGGCCGAGGCCGACCGCCGCCGGCAGCTGGCCCTCGTGGCCGCCCAGCAGGACGCCGAGGCCGAGGCCGCCCGCGTGCGCATCACCGTGGAAAGCGACAAGCTGACCGCCCAGACACGCGCCGAGATCCGCCGCGCCGAGGCCGAGACCCTGCGCATCACCCGCCAGGCCGAGGCCGACGGCGAATCCGCGCGCATCACCGCCGAGAACCTCCGCACCGCCGAACTTGCCGCGCTGGAGCTGGAAAAGGCCCGGCTGGCGGCGCTGCCCGCGATCATCGGCGAACTGGTCAAGCCCGCCGAGAAGATCAAGGGCATCTCCATCAACCACGTCACGGGCCTCGGGCGCACCGGGTCCGAGGGTGGCGCGGGGTCGCCGGTCGATCACACCGTCGATGCGATCCTCGACATGGCCGTCAGCCTGCCCGCCATGAAGAAGATCGGCGATGCCGTGGGGGTGAACCTGGGCTCGGTGATGGGCGAGGAGAAGGGGTAGACATGGACTGTCCCGGGGCGGGACATCTTTTGGGGTGAGTAAAATCAGTGGGTTATTTCCTCGGATTAACCCACTGTTGAGACTGTCCCCACGGAATCTGGGGTCTTGCGGGGGCCGACGAGGTCCCGGGCGCCAATTGCACCCTGGCGACGGCGGCGCTATCACGCCGCGAGCCAGCATCTTTGCCAGCCTTCGACAGTGCCGGGAGTTCCCGGCGGTTCAGGCTGGGAGATAGGTTTCATGCCAGGAAACACGCGTGCGACGCGGCGCGGGGTCCTCGGGGCCGGTGCCGGATTCCTGCTGGCCGGAATGGCCGGCGCGCGGCCGCAGCAGGTGGTGGAGGGTCCGACCGTGTTCGAGACAGGATCGGCGTTTTACGAAACCGCGCGCTTCACAGTGCCGGGTCCCACGGGTGGCGCGGATCATCTCGTGCGGGTGGCCTGGCCGAAGGGGCCGGTGCCGGAGGGGGGCTTCCGCGCGGTCCATGCGCTCGACGGTCACGCGGTGGCCGCGATGCTGGACGAAGAGCTTCTTGCCGATCTTGCCGCGCGGGGTGGCCCGGCCATCGTGGCGCACGGCCACGCGGTGGACAGTCGTTTCGCGACCGAGGACCGCGCGCGGGATTACACGCCGCCGGGGGACGGAGGTGCGCTGGAGGACCCGCGTGGCCGTCCCGCGGGCGGTGCCGAAGCCTATCTGCGCAAGCTTGGGCAAGAGATCCTGCCGCGGGCCGAAGCGTTGGCGCCGCTCGATCCCGGGCAGCGCTGGCTCTGGGGGCATTCCTATGGCGGGCTCTTCGTGCTGCAGGCGGCGCTGTTCGGAGAGGTGCCGTTCCGGCACTTCGTCTCGGCGAGCCCCTCGCTCTGGTGGGATCACGCGGCGTTCTATGCGCGAGCATTGCAGCGGATCGGCGAGGTCGCACCGGAGGCGCCGCTGGACCTGCACGTGGGCGGTTCGGAGCGCGCGCGGGCCACGCGCCCGCAGAATCCGAAGGCGCAAAACCTTGTCGCCATGCGCGATGCGCTGCCCGAGAACGCGATCGGCCGACTGGATACGGCGCTGCGCGACGCGGGGGTGCCGGGGGCGTTGCAGGTCTTCCCGGGGCTTAGCCATGGCGAGAGTTTCGGCAGGTCTTTGCGGGCGGTGTTGGAGGCGGCATCGCACCGGGAGGGATGAGGCGGCTTTGATACTTGACCCTATCTGTCGGGTATTCTAGGCAGCCTCTGCGAAGCGGCGCATCCGCGCCCCGCTCAGCCACAGCAAGACCGTCCGCGTCGCTGCAGCCAATCCCCTGCAATACTGCGAAGCCATGCTTCGCACAGACGGAGGACGCCATGTCCCGTTCGATGCTGCGCCGGAGCTGCGCTGCGATTGCCCTTGCCGCGCTGACCGCAACTCCGCTGATCGCCGACCCGTTTCAGAGTCTCGCTCGCCCCTTCGAGGGCGAGATCGGCGCGAGCGGCGAGAACCGTTCCCCCATCGCCGCCGGCGGCACCGCCATGGTGTCAGGCCGCGGCTTCACGCCCGGGCAGGTGGTGACCCTGCGCCAGGGTGGCGAGGTCGTGGCCGAGGGCCTGGAAGTCGGTGAGGAGGGTGAGTTCGCGGCAACCATTGAGGTGCCCGAGGGGGCCGCGCCGGGGATCTATCCGGTGGTGGCCGAGGTCGCGGGCCCGGACTATGCCACGGTCTTCGATCTCAAGGTTTCGCCCGTGCTGGAGGAAAGCGGCGCCTTCGCGACGCAGTCCAACAAGCTGGTGCCGGGGCTCTACCAGGTGGCGGTTTCCGAGGCGCAGGGCGCGCTTTACGTGACCTCGGCGGTGGGACGTCCGCCGGTGAGCGAAAGCAAGCTATTGAAGCTCGATCCCGAGACGCTTGAGATCGTGGCCGAAGTGACGCCCGAGGCGGCACCGGCCCGCGAGGACGGGCGCGAGGCTGGCGTGTTTGCCGTCTACGGCGTGGGCGTGACGGACGAGGCGGGTCAGGTCTGGGTGACCAACACCCGGCAGGACACCGTGGCGGTCTACGACGCCGAGGACCTTTCGCTGATCAAGCAGTTCGAACCGGGCGCCGTGAGCCATGCGCGCGACGTGGCGGTTCATGATGGCAAGGCCTATGTCACCGCGACCTTCGAGCCGCTGGTGCATGTCTTCGACACCGATAGCCTCGAGGAGCTGGCGCCCATCGAGCTGAGCTCGGGCCAGCGGCGCGGCGAGTTCGGCACGGCGAGCCTTCAGCTCGACCCCGAAAACGGTCGGCTTTTCGTGGTCAGCCTCGGCAGCGACGAGGTGGCCCTGGTCGATCTGGCCAGCGGGGAACAGACCGCCGTCTACCAGCTGCCGCTGTCGCAGCGCTCGATCGGCGTGAGCTACGATCCCAAGAGCGACCGGATCTTCACCGCGGGCATGGGCAGCGACAATGTGCTGATCCTCGATGCGGCGAGCGGCGAGGTGCTGCACGAGGTCATGGTGGGGGCCGAGCCGCTGAACGTGGCCTTCGATCCGCAAAGCGGGCTGGCTTACGTCGCGCTGCGTGGCGCGGGCACCGTCGTGGCCCTGACGCCCGATGGCGAGATTGCGGGCAACATGGCGGTGGGCAGCTTCGCCAACCACCTGACCCCTGCCCCCGAAGGTGGCGTGCTGGTCGTGAATAAGTCGAAAGGGGCGGAAGACCCCACCGGCGATCACATCACCCGCATCACGCCCGAGGGCTGAGACAAGAGGCAAGCAGGGAGGCAGGGTGGCATGAGACCTGTCGAGCAGACCTGGCCCGAGGATCTGGCCAGGGATTACAGGGCAAAAGGCTACTGGCGCGGGGAGACCTTCCCCGCGCTGCTGCGCGCCCGTGCGGCGGCCCACCCCGAGCGCATCGCGCTGAAGGGTGGCGGGGCGTTGTGGAGCTACGGCGCGCTGCTGCAGCGGGCCGAGCGGTTCGGCGCGGGGCTTCTGGCGCTGGGGCTGCGGCCCGGCGACCGGGTGCTGGTCCAGATGGGCAACGTGCCCGAGTTCGTGGAAGCGGTCTTCGGGCTGTTCCTGGCGGGCCTGCTGCCGGTCTACGCACTGCCCGCGCATCGAAAGGTGGAGCTGTCGCATTTGCTGCGTACCTCCGAGGCGGCTGGGATCATCACCGAGCGGAAGATCGGCGGTTTCGATCACGCGGCGCTGGCCTGGGAATTGGCGGAAGACCTGCCGGGGCTGCGCCACGTTGTGGTGTCCGAGCCGGGCCGCGCGGGCGAGGGGCTTTCGCATGTGGCGGGGGATGCCGCGGTGCTGCCGGGCGATCCCGATCCGCAGGCGGTGGCCTTCCTGCAGATCTCGGGCGGCAGCACGGGGCTCAGCAAGCTGATCCCGCGCACGCACGACGACTATATCTATTCGCTTCGCGAAAGCGCGCGGATCTGCGGGCTGCACGGGCAAAGCGTCTACATGGCGGTGCTGCCGGTGGCGCATAACTTCACAATGAGTTCACCGGGCTGGCTTGGGATGTTTTACGCGGGCGGGCGCGTGGTTTTGTGTCCCGATCCGCGGCCCGAGACCTCGTTCGCCATGGTGCGCGACGAGGGTGTGACCATCACCGCGCTCGTGCCGCCATTGGCGTTGCGCTGGCTGGAGGCGGCCGAGGCCGAGGCCCCGGATCTGCCGACGCTCGAGGTGCTGCAGGTGGGCGGGGCGAAGTTCCTGCCCGGTGCGGCGCGGAGGGTGCGTCCGGCGCTGGGATGCACCTTGCAGCAGGTCTTCGGCATGGCCGAGGGTCTGGTGAATTACACCCGGCTCGACGATCCCGAGGACGTCATCGTGTCGACGCAGGGAGGGCCGATTTCGCCCGATGACGAGATCCGGGTGGTGGATGACGGCGACCGCGATGTGGCACCGGGCGACAGCGGGCACCTGCTGACGCGCGGGCCCTACACGATCCGCGCCTATCACGCGGCGCCCGAGGCGAATGCGAAGTCGTTCACCGTGGATGGTTTCTACCGCACGGGCGACATCGTGCGGTGTCGCGAGAGCGGGCATCTGGAGGTGCTGGGCCGGGCGTCCGATCACATCAACCGGGCGGGCGAGAAGATCTCGGCCGAGGAGATCGAGGATCACCTGATCGCGCATCCCGACGTGCTTGACGCGGTGGTGGTCTCGGTCTCCGACCCGCGGCACGGCGAGCGGACCTGCGCCTTTGTGCTGCCGCGCGAAGGCGCCGCGCCCGAGGTGCGCGTGCTGCGCGGCTTCATGCGGGCGCGCGACATCGCCGCCTTCAAGATCCCCGACGAGATCCGGCTGGTGTCGGATCTGGGCACCACGGCGGTGGGCAAGATCAGCCGGCGCGAGCTGCGGGCGCAGCTTCAGGCACAGGCCAGCGAGACGGAGGCGACATGAGCGACGAGACCCTGACCCTCGAGATGATGCGGGACGATATTGCGAAGGCGGTGCGGATGCCGCCCGAGGCGGTGACGGACGACGAGAACCTTGTCGATCTGGGGCTGGATTCGCTTCAGGCCATGGACCTGCTGACGAAGTGGGAAAAGCTGCAGCCGGGGCTCGATTACACCGCCTTCATGGAGCGCGAGACGCTGGGCGAATGGTGGGAGATCGTGGCGCGGGTGCGGGCATGAGCGGCGCGCGGCCGCTGAGTGCCGCGCAGGAGGGGATCTGGTACGCGCAGGCGCAGGACCCCTCGAACCCCATCTTCAACACCGGGCAGGTGCTCTGGATCGCGGGGCGGCTCGACGAGGGCGCCATGCGGCGGGCGCTGGCGGCGCTCGTCGAGGAGACCGAGGCGCTGCGGCTGCGCTTTGCCGAAGGCACCGATGGGCCGGGGCAGTGGCTGGCCCGGGAAGTGCCCGAGGTCGGCTACGTGGACGTTTCCGGCGAGGACGACCCCGAGAGTGCGGCGCGCGACGCCATCTGGCAGAGGCTCTGGCAGCCGGCGGATCTGGCTGCAGGCCCGGTGGGGCATGTGACGCTCTGGCGGCTCGGGCGGGATCGCTGGGCGGTCAGCCAGCAGATCCACCACCTCGCGGGCGACGGCTATGCCAACGTGCTGATGACCAACCGGCTGGCGGCGCTCTACACGGCTTTCGCGGCGGGCGAGGTGCCGTCCGAGGGCTTTGCGGACTACGGCAAGGTCTTCGAGGCGGAGGCGGTCTATGCCGGGTCGGCGCGCGAGGCGCGGGATCGGGCTTACTGGCACGAGACGCTGGAGGGCATGGGCGATGTGCGGTCGGTGAAGGCCGGTGTTCCGGTGAGCTCGGGCCGCTTCCTGCGGGTCGAGCGCCCGGTGCCCGAGGCGCTGCGTTTGGCCTTGCTGGCGCGGACGGAGCGCGCCGGCGTGAACTGGGCGGAGGCCGTGACGGTGCTGTCGGCGGCCTACCTGTCGCGGTTCGGGACCGAGGGCGAGTGCGTCCCCGGCATCCCGCTGATGAACCGAATGGGATCGCCCGCTGCCCGCGTGCCGTGCACGCAGGTGAACGTGCTGCCCTTCCGCTTCGCGCCCGAGGAGGACGCGCCGCTGGACGCGGTGCTTGAGGCAGGCGCCGGCGTGCTGGCTGCCATGCGGCGACACGGGCGGTATCGCGGTGAGCTTCTGCGGCGCGAGCTGGGGCGTGTGGGGTCTGGGCGGCGCTTGCACGGGCCGCTGATCAACGTGCTGCCCTTCGATCCTGCGCCCGCGCTGCCGGGGCTTCACACGGAGATGGAAATCACCGGTGCGGGGTCGGTGGACGATATGACGATCGCCTTCCGGGGCGATGCGCGGGTCGGCCTGCGGCTGCAGGTGGACGCGAACCCGGCGATCTATGATGAGGGGGAGATTTTGGCGCATCTCGACCGGTTGATGGAATTCCTCGGGGTGGCCTGTACGGCCGAGCGGCTTGCGGATGTGCCGACGCTGACGCCCGAGGAGACCGAGCTGCATCTGCGCGGGCGCAATGCCACGGCGCAGGAGGTGCCGGATGTCACGCTGGCCGGGCTGATCGAGGAGCGGATGCGCGCCGTGCCGGAGGCCGAAGCGGTGCGCTTCGGTGAGGCCGCCTTGAGCTTTGCCGAGCTCGACCGGAGGTCGGCGGCGCTGGCGGGGCAGCTTGCGAGGCGTGGCGTTGGCCCGGGGGCCCGTGTGGCGGTGGCGCTGCCGCGGAGCTTCGAGCTGATCGTGGCGCTGGTGGCGGTGCTGCGCGCGGGGGCGGCCTATGTGCCGCTCGATCCAGAGGACGACAGTGCGCGGCGCGCCGACATGCTGGAGCGCGCGGCGCCCGGCGTGGTGCTGGCCGAGGATGGCTTTCCGGCAGAGGGTGTCCTGTCGCCGGAGGACTGGGCCAGTGAGGGCGCGGCGCCCGCGTGCCCCGTGCCGGAGGATGCGGCCTACGTGCTCTTTACTTCGGGCTCGACCGGGCGGCCCAAGGGCGTGGTGGTCAGTCACCGCGCCATCGTGAACCGGCTGCTCTGGATGCGCGCCGCCTACGGGATCGGGCCGGGGGATCGCATCCTGCAGAAGACACCCGCGACCTTCGACGTCTCGGTCTGGGAGTTCTTCCTGCCGCTGCTCTCGGGCGCAACGCTGGTGGTGGCCCCGCCGGGCGCGCATCGCGACCCATCGGCCATTGCGGGGTTGATCCGCGACGAGGGCATCACGGCGCTGCATTTCGTGCCCTCGATGCTGGCGCTCTTCCTCGAGGCACCGGAGGCGCGGGGCCTGCGCATCGCCCATGTCTTTGCCAGCGGCGAGGCGCTGCCATCGGCCATGGCGCGGCGGTTCCACGAGGTGATCGCGGGACGGCTGCACAACCTTTACGGGCCGACCGAGGCGGCGGTGGACGTGTCCTTCCACGAGGCCTCGGGCACTGAGGAGGGCGCTTCTGTGCCCATCGGGCGGCCGGTCTGGAACACGCGCCTTCACGTTCTGGATGCCGCGCTGCGGCCGGTGCCGGACGGGGTGACGGGACGGCTGTATCTTGCGGGGCGCCAACTGGCGGAGGGCTATCTCGGCCAGCCGGAGCTGACGGCGGAGCGCTTCGTGGCGGATCCCTTCGTGCCGGGTGAGCGGATGTACGACACCGGCGACCTAGCTTTCGTGCGACCTGATGGAGAGGTCGTCTTCGAGGGGCGCGCGGATGGGCAGGTCAAGATCCGCGGCGTGCGGGTGGAGACCGGCGAGGTCGAGGCGGCGCTGCTGGCCACCGGGCTTGCGCGGCAGTGTGTCGTGCTGGCGCGTGACGGTCTGGACGGCACGGCGCAGCTGGTGGCCTGGGCGGTGGGACGTGACGGCGCGGACGAGGCGGCGATGCAGGCGGCGCTGGAGGCTCGCTTACCGGCGGCGATGCGTCCGGCACGGATCGTGGTGCTGGAGGCGCTGCCGCTGATGCCCAATGGCAAGCTCGACCGCCGGGCGCTGCCCGATCCGGGACGGCTTGGCGGGGCGACGCGTCCGCCGGCGCCGGGGATGGAGGCGCTGCTCGCCGGGCTCTACGCGGAAGTGCTGGGAGAGGCCGCGGGGCCCGAGACGGATTTCTTCCTGTCGGGTGGGGATTCCCTCAAGGCGGTGCGCCTGACCCGCCGGATTGCCGAGGCCACGGGGGTGGACCCTGGGCTGGGCGCCATCTTCGAGGCCCCGGTCCTGGCGGATCTGGCCCGCCGCATCGGCGCGGCGGAGCGGGACAGCGGGCTGGGGCCCGTTCTTCAGCTGTCGGGGGGCAGGCGGCCGCCGGTCTTTGCCGTACATCCAGCCGGCGGGATTGCCTGGTGCTACCGGGGGCTTGCCGCGGCGCTGGAGGACAGGCCGCTGATCGGGGTGCAGTCGCCGCTTCTGGATCCGGCAGAGCCCTTGCCCGAGAGCCTTTCGGCGTTGGCCCGCAGCTATGCCGACCGGATCGAGGCGCTGGCACCCGATGGGCCGGTGCACGTGATGGGCTGGTCGCTGGGCGGGTTGATCGCCCATGGGGTGGCGGCCGAGCTGGAGAGGCGCGGGCGCGAGATCGGTATGGTGGGGCTGCTGGATGCCTATCCGTCGGAGTGCTGGCGCAATGAACCCGAGCCCGCGCCGGGCGCGGCGCTTCGGGCACTGCTGGCCATAGCCGGGCACGACCCGGAGGCGCATCCGGAGCTGCAGGGCAGGGCGGAGATCCTGGGCTTCCTGCGCGACCGGGGGCATCCGCTGGCGTTGCTGCCGGACGGCGTGCTCGACGGGGTGATCCGCTCGGTTCAGGCGACCAACCGTCTCGTGCGCGGGCACCGCGAGCCAGTGCTGCGGGCGCCGGTGCTGCACGTGCAGGCGGCGCTGGATCACGCGGGGACGGCGCTGCGGCCCGATCTTTGGCGGCCCTATGCCGGGGGGCTGAGCGTCGAACCGCTCGATTGCACGCACGGGGCGCTGCTGGCCGAAGTCCATTCGGAGAGGCTGGTGCAGGCGCTTGAACGCGAAATGGCGCGGGCCGAGCGGGGCAGTGCAAAAGCGCCACACCCGGCCTCGATAAAGGCTTAGTTAATTTGTCGGGAATGTCCGGAAGTGGTTAACAGCGCTCAGGGGGCTTCAAACCAGATTCGTTCCGCAAGGTAGCCTGTTTCGCCATCCAGCCCGACGACGTGCCCCTCGAAACTCCGGTCTGAGGGATGAGACATGGCAAATTCACGGCAGGCCCGCGCGCGCGGGTCCTTGGGTCGCGTGCTGGCGACCACGGCACTGGCGGGCGCGCTGAGCGCGACCAGCGCCGCCGCGCAGGACGGCACGATCACGATGGGGGACGACGGCTCGATGGAGCTCGGCACCATCGTCATCGACGCCGCCTCGGAAGAACTGAAACAGGCGCTTGGCGCCTCGACCATCACCGCCGAGGACGTCGAGGAATACCTCGTGACGAACGACGTCTCGGAACTGGTGAAGACGCAACCGGGCGTGAACCTGACCGGAAACACGACCACCGGCCAGCGCGGCAACAACCGCCAGATCGACCTGCGCGGCATGGGGCCGGAAAACACTCTGATCCTGATCGACGGGCGCCCGACCCTGTCGCGCAACTCGGTCCGGATGGGCCGGTCGGGCGAGCGTGACACGCGCGGTGATTCCAACTGGGTGCCGCCCTCGGCGATCGAGCGCATCGAGGTCATCCGCGGGCCTGCCGCGGCGCGCTACGGCTCGGGGTCGGCTGGCGGCGTGGTGAACATCATCACCAAGGCGCCGACGGAACGCGAAACCACCGTGAAGCTCTTCAGCGAGGTGCCCGAGAGCGACAAGGAAGGCGCGACCTATCGCGCCAACATCGTCTCTTCGGGGCCGCTGACGGACCGGCTCTCGTACCGGAGCTACCTCAGCTACAACCACAGTGAAGGGGACGATGCCGACATCAACGCAGACGCCACCGAAGAGGGCGAAGACGTCGCGGCGGGCAGCGAGGGGGTCCATAACTGGGACGTCAACACGCTGCTCGAGTTCCGGCCGGATTCGGTCAACACCTACGGGGTGGAGCTGGGCTACAGCCGCCAGGGCAACGACTATGCCGGGGACGCGCTGTTCCAGGGCGTCGACCGCGTGGACGACAGCCTGATCGGCGAGGAAACCAACGTGATGCAGCGCAGCACGCTGGCGCTGACACACCGGGGCGACTACGGCTTTGGCGAGGTCAACAGCTACCTCCAGTGGGAGCACACCGACAACCGGCGGCTCAACGAGGGATTGGCCGGGGGCGGCGAAGGCCTGATCGACTCCATCGACGACTACAACACGGTCCTGCTCGACAACGTATCTGCAAAATCCGAGTGGGATATCTACAGCCGGGCCTTCGGCGTGAACCAAACCCTGACCCTGGGCGCCGAGTATCGCGGCGAGTGGCTGGACGATGAAACGTCGATCTCGTCCTCTGCCTGCATCCCCAGCCGGGACGGCCCCGAGACCTGCTACGATATTCCCGGCGTCGAAGATGTCGAAGACCGGGACTCCGAGATGGATGCGCATCTTGTCGGGCTCTACGTCGAAGACAACCTGATGCTGACCGACACCTTCACGCTGACGCCCGGGGTGAGGCTCGACTGGCATTCCGAAGCGGGCACGAACTGGTCTCCGAGCCTCAACGCCTCTTGGGACGTGACACCCAACTTCACGGTGAAGGCAGGCGTGAGCCGCGCGTTCAAGGCGCCGAACCTCTACCAGCTGAACGAGGGATATCTCTACAAGACGCGCGGGAATGGCTGCCCGGTCGGCATCACTGGGCCGTGCTACATCCTCGGCAATTCCGGCCTAGATCACGAGACTTCCTGGAACAAGGAGATCGGCGTCGCCTACCGGAACGACTTCGGTGTCAACGCGGGGCTGACCTATTTCAAGAACGACTACCAGGACAAGATCGAGGCGTCGCTCACGCCCGACTTCAGCGCGGGCGGATCGCAGGTCTTCCACTGGGAGAATGTTCCGGACGCCGTGGTCGAGGGGCTCGAAGGCAACCTGCTGCTGCCGCTGGCGGACAGCCTGAGCTGGTCGACCAACGCCACCGTCATGCTGCGGTCCGAGAACCTGAAAACGGGTCAGCCCCTGTCGCTGGTGCCCGACTACACGATCAACTCCTCGCTTGATTGGGAATACCAGCCAAACTGGACGTTCAACCTCGGGCTGACCCACTACGGGCGGATCGAGAGCCCGGAAAAATCGGTTACGGACGGTGATGAGATCGAGAACCAGGAGGACCGCGATCCCTACACGCTGGTCAACCTGACGACGACCTACGATTTCGACAACGGGCTGACCTTGCAAGGCGGTGTGAAGAATCTGTTCGACACCGAGGTGATGCGCGAGGGCACTTCGAACAGTGCTGGTGCGAACACATACAATGAGCCCGGACGGTCCTTTATCGTCTCGATCAGCAAGACCTTCTGACCGGTCCGAGCATCAGCTTTGAAATGGATCCCCGCGGCGTGAACATGCCGCGGGGATCTTCGTTTTCGGGGCAGGGCGGATCGGCCCGGACTTTGCATTTTGGGCACCGATGCGCCGGGAATCGTGCCAGAAAAATGCCGATTATTCCTCTCGGAAATGATAGGTTGGCGTTCAGTCGACGTTAAGCGACTCGGCCTTACTCATCCACGGACCCTGAAGGAGACCGCGTGATGAGTGAGAATTCCGACCAGGCCCGTTTCGTCGCCGCGGACATCCACCGCGCCCGCGACATGCTTCTCCAGGACCCGCCGCAATGGCCCTCGGCCGAGGCCGTCGACGCCGCAGGCGTCCAGCTTCTGCTCTCTGCCATGCGATCCGGGCTGGAGCCGCCGCCGGATCTTTGCCGATCGGAGGCCCTGCGCGCCGCCTGGGAGCGGCTGGGGCTCGATCATCCGGCGGACGCGGTGCTTTCGCTCGATCCGCCCGCCTTTTCGCTTCATGAGGACCAGATGCAATGACGAGAACCGTTCTCGTGGTGGATGACTCGCCCTCTGTCCGCCAGATGATCGCCAGCACGCTCAAGAGCGCCGGCTACGCGGTGGTCACGGCCAGCGACGGCCAGGACGCGCTGGAACAGGCGGGGCGGATGCGCCCCGATGCCGTCATCACCGACCAGAACATGCCGCGTCTCGACGGGCTTGGGTTCTGCAAGGCCTTCCGCGAGATGCCGCACAACCGCGGTGTGCCGGTTGTCTTCCTGTCCACCGAAAGCGCCGACACGATCAAGCAGAAGGCCCGCGCAGCGGGCGCGATCGGCTGGCTGGTAAAACCCTTCGACCGCGATAAGCTGCTGGGCGTGATGGCGCGGGTGGTGGGCTCATGATGGACGCGGAAACCCTGGCCATGTTCCTCGCCGAGGCCGAGGGCCTTGTCGAAAGCCTCGAGGCGCAGCTGCTGGCCCTGCGCGACAGGCCGACGGACCGGGCGCTGATCGACGGCGTTTTCCGCGACCTGCATACGCTCAAGGGATCGGGTGCCATGTTCGGCCGCGAGGATATCGCGGGCTTCCTGCACCAGTTCGAGTCGGCCTTCGAAGGGGTTCGGGACGGCACCGTTGCCGTGGATGACGAGCTGATCGCCATCAGCCTCGCCGCGCGCGATCACGTGGCGCATCTGCTTGGAAACCCGGGCGACGGCGGCGGGCAGCCGCTTCTGGAGCGGCTGACGCTGCATCTCGGTCAGTCCGACGCGCCGCCGCCGGAGGAGGTCGCGAGGGGCTGCTGGCATCTGCGTTTCTTCCTGCCGCCCGACACGCTTTCGCTCGGCGGAAGGCCCGAGATTGTCCTTGAGGAGCTTCGCACGCTCGGCGCCGCGGACCCGCGACCGATCCTGGGCGAGCTTCCCGTGCTCGAGGATCTCGATCCGCTCGAGCTCTGCCTCGGTTGGGAGATGGAGCTCCCGGGACAGGTGACCGAAGACGAGATCCACGCGGTCTTCATGTTCCATGAAGAGGGGCTGCGGCTCGAACTGATGCCGCCCGGCGGCGACCGGCGCAATGGCGACCGGCGTGAAGGTTTGGCCATTCGGAGGAGAGCCTCTGCCACGGCCCCCGCCGAGCAAATGGCTGCGCCGGTCGCGCCCTCGGCCCAAGCGCCCGCGCTGATGCGCGTGCCGGCGGAGCGGCTCGACGACATGATGGACCGGGTCGGCGAACTTGTAATCGCCGAGGCCCGGCTGATCGAGATCGCCAACCGGTCGGGCGATGCCAATCTTATGCTGGTGGCCGAGGACATCCGGCGGCTTGCCACCGCCATGCGGGATACGACGATGTCGATCCGCATGACGCCCATCGGCACGATCGCGGGCCGGTTCCGGCGGCTGGTGCATGACCTTTCCGCCAAGCTCGGGCGCCCGATCGAATTCTCGGTGGAGGGCGAGGAAACGGAGCTCGACAAGACGGTGGTGGAGCGGCTCACCGAGCCGCTCATGCACATCATCCGCAATTCGGCCGATCACGGTCTTGAGGCGGCGGCTGAGCGGCTGGAACAGGGCAAGCCAGAGACCGGCAAGCTCATCCTCTCGGCGCGCTATTCCGGGGCAGAGGTCCTGATCTCCGTCACCGATGACGGGCGCGGTATGAACCGCGATGCGATCCGCGCCCGCGCGATCGAGCGGGGTCTCATCGCGGAGGGAGCCGATCTTGCGGGCGACGCGCTGCTGAACCTGATCTTCGAACCCGGCTTCTCGACCGCCGCGCAGGTGACCGAGCTGTCTGGCCGTGGCGTCGGCATGGACGTGGTCCGGCGCACGGTCGAAGGGCTGCGGGGCTCCATCCAGGTGTCCAGCGAACCGGGCCATGGCAGCTCCGTCACCCTGCGCCTGCCGCTGACGCTCGCGATCATCGACGGGCTGCTGATCGAGACCGCGGGCGAGCGCTACGTGATCCCGCTGGCCGCGGTGGACGAGATCGTCGAGCTGCCCGCGGCGCAGGCGCGGCCCGGTGGCGGCAACGCCTTTCTCGACATCCGCGACAGCCTCGTGCCCTACCTGCGCCTGCGCGGCCTGCTGAACTGCCAGGGCAGCCCGGGGCCGTTTCAGAAGGTCGTGGTGGTCACCAGCAGCGAAGGCCGGGTCGGGTTGGTCGTCGACCGGATCATCGGATCCAATCAGACGGTGATCAAGCAACTCTCGCCGCTGCACGCGGAACTCAAGACATTCTCGGGTGCCACCATCCTCGGCGACGGCGCCGTGGCGCTCATCCTCGACGTGCCGCACCTCATTCAGCGCGGCCGTTGCGAGGCGGACGCAGGGAGGGAAGCGGCATGAGCGGACTGGACATCCCGGCCGATGTCACGGGCGATGTCGTGACCTTCCGGCTCGATGGCGAGGTCCTGGCCGTCGCTGCCGGGCGGCTGCGCGAAGTTCTGGAAAAGGTGCGCGTGACCCGCGTGCCGGGTGCCCCGGATTTCGCCTCAGGTGTCATCAACGTGCGCGGCTCGGTCGTGCCGCTCGCCGGTCTGCGGGTGCCGCTGCGCATGCCACGCCCGGCAGAGCAGGACGATGTGCGCATTCTCGTGCTTGAACTCACGCTGGCCGATCAGGTCACGACGGTCGGGATCCTTGCCGATGCGGTGCACGAGGTGACGCGGCTCGACCCCGGCACGCTGGAAGAAATCCCGCCCGTGGGCACCCGCTGGCCGCCCCGCTACGTCGCGGCGGTGGGCCGGTGGCAGGGCGAGTTCGTGACGGTGCCCGATCTCAACGCGATCTTTGCGGATTTCCTTGGTGGCCACGGCCGCAGTCATTCGAACGGCACCACGGGGGCCGAACCGAACCCAGAACCGGAGACAGTCTGATGCGCCTTACACTCAAGACCAAGTTAGCGGCGACCATGTTGCTGATCATCGCGGCCACGGCGGCGGGAAGCATATTCTCGCTCGGTCGCATGGCGCAAATGAACGACCGGGTCGGGGAGATCGTCAATACCCGCGTGGCCACCGTGCGCCTGGCCGAAGGGCTTTCCATCGAACAGGTGAAGATCCAGCGCCAGGTGCGCGACTACATCCTGGCCTACACGCCGGCGCAAAAGGGCGAGATCATGCAACGCATGGACCAGCGCCGGGCCGAGCACGAACGCATCCTGGAAGAGCTCTATGCAATCTCGGAAGAGGATGGCCGGGACCTGCTTGATCGCTACCGAGAGATTGCGCCCCAGATCCGCGAGAGCAACAATCAGGCCATGGAGCTGGCCGACGCCGGGGACACGCGCGGGTCCTTCCGGGTTCTCTTCGAGGACGCCCGCGCCGACTGGATGCAGATGGAGGACGAACTTGATCAGCTGCTGGCCTCGGCACAGACCAAGCTGACGCAGGCGGATGCCGCGGCCAACCAGAACTACCTCTCCACGCGCAGCACGATGATCGGCCTGCTGATCGGTATCCTTGCCGTCGCGACGCTGGCCGGGGTCTGGATTGTGCTGAGCATCTCGCGCGGGCTGCACCAGGCTGTCGCCTTCTCAGAAAAGGTGGCGGAAGGTGATTTGTCGCAGACGGTAGAGGTGCGCAGCAACGATGAGATCGCGGATCTTCTGAAGGCCCTGAATTCCATGGCACAGCGGCTGCGCGGGATCGTCGAGGAGGTCCAATCCGGCTCGGCCAATGTCTCGACGGGTGCAACCGAGATGGCTTCGACCTCGCAGCAGCTGAGCCAGGGTGCGACGGAGCAGGCGAGCTCCACCGAAGAGGCCTCGAGCTCGATGGAGCAGATGACCGCGAACATCCGGCAGACCGCCGACAACGCCCGCGAGACCGAGCAGATGGCGGCGAAATCCGCCGACGATGCGCGCAGCTCGGGCCGGGCGGTGACCGATGCCGTGACGGCGATGAAGACCATCGCGGAACGGATCCTCATCGTGCAGGAAATCGCGCGCCAGACCGATCTTCTTGCGCTGAACGCGGCTGTCGAGGCGGCCCGCGCCGGGGAACATGGGCGCGGTTTCGCGGTCGTGGCCTCGGAGGTTCGCAAGCTGGCGGAGCGGAGCCAGACCGCCGCGGGCGAGATCAGCGGGCTCTCCGCCGACACGGTCAAGGCGGCAGAGGCGGCTGGCAGCATGCTGGATGGGCTGGTGCCCGACATCGAGAGAACCGCGCAGCTGGTCAGTCAGATCTCGGGCGCAAGCCAGGAGCTGGCGACCGGTGCGGCTCAGGTCAACCAGGCGATCCAGCAGCTCGACAAGGTCACACAGGAAAACACGTCCGCGGCCGAGGAGCTGTCCTCCACCGCCGAGGAGCTTTCGGCACAGGCAGAAACCCTCACGGGGGCCATGGCCTTCTTCCGGCTGGGAACTGCCTTGCCAGCGCCGAGGGCCGCTAAGCCCCAGCGCCCCGTGCGGCCGGCCGCCCGGACGCGGTCGCAGCCGTCCTCCGGCGGGTTCGACTTCGACATGTCCGTCGAGGAGGATGATCTCGATGCGGCCTTTACCCGCGGTCGGTCTGCCGCATGAGTGTGGCCACGGATAGGCGATGGTCCGAAGCTGGGGACGCCGCGATCGGCGAGACCGTGGTGACCTTCGAGATCGGCCGCGCACTCTTCGCATTGCCCGTGGCTCCGGTGATGGAGATCCACGAGGCGCGCGAGCTTGCGCCCCTGCCGAAGGCGCCACCTCAGTTGCTAGGCCTCATGGATCGGCGCGGGTTCTCGGTTCCCGTGATCGACATGCGTCTCCTGCTCGGCGAGCCGTCCCGAGAGGATGCGCCCGAAACGCGGATCATCGCCCTGCGGGTGGCCGGCCGCGGCGGGACGCTGCTGACCATCGGGCTCCGGGTCGACCGGGTGATCGAGGTGACGCAGCTGGACGAGGCTGGCAGTGGGCCGCTCGCCGAAGCGGAACTGCTGCGGTGGAACGAACGGATGGTTGCGGGGATCGGCCGGCGCCACGGCGCCTTCGTCACGCGGATCGACGTGGGCGGTCTTTTCGAGGCCGATCTCGCGGGCATCGGGCTGGAGGAGGCCGCGGGTCTGTGAGCATGGCGAGCGGAGATATCGTCCGTCCCGGCGGCGCGGGCAGCAAGCGGCTGGACCGGTTCCGGGAGCTAGTCCACGAGCAGACAGGCATCCGTCTGTCGGCCGCCAAGGACCAGATGATCGAGTCGCGGCTCAGGCGGCGCCTGATCGCGCTGAATCTTCCCGACGTCGACACCTACCTCGCCTATGTCTTCGAGGGCGGCGGAATGACCTCGGAACTGGGCGAGATCGTCGATCTTCTGACGACGAACAAGACGGATTTCTTCCGCGAGATCGCGCATTTCGACCTGCTCGAACGGCGGATCATCCCCGAGGCCCTGGCGGTCGCCGGAGCCGGGCGACAGGTCCGCTTCCGCTTCTGGAGCGCGGCGGCATCGACCGGGGCCGAAGCCTGGTCGGCGGCCATGCTGCTTGACCGCGCGGCGCGCGAGGATGACCGCCTGCGGTGGGCCATCCTCGGCACCGACATCTCCACCGGGGTGCTCGCCTCGGCGCGCAAGGCCGTCTACCCAGCGGCGGACCTCGCGCCCGTGCCCGGACCGCTGAAGACGCGCTACGTGATGTCCGGGCGCGGTCCTGCCGGCGAGCCGCTCTGCCGCATCGTGCCGGAACTCCGGGCCCGGGTGCGCTTCGAGCGGATGAACCTGACCGAGTTTCCCTACCGGATCGAAGAGGGCGTGGATGTCTGCTTCCTGCGCAACGTGCTGATCTACTTCGAGCCCGACCTTCAGCGCCAGGTTGTGGCGGCCTGCGCCGGGCGGCTACGCCCGGGGGGATACCTCGTCGTCGGACATTCGGAATCCATGATTGTCCGGCAGCCGGACCTCACACAGGTCGTGCCCGGCGCCTTCATCAAGAGCGGGGGAAAAGGATGAGCCGGATCCGCGTCCTGATCGTCGATGACAGCGCCTCGGCCCGGCAGGCACTTGTGAGCCTGCTGCGGGACGACCCGGGCGTCGAGGTGATCGGCGCCGCGGTCGATGCCTTTGACGCCGCCGAGAAGATGCGCAGCACCCTTCCCGATGTGATGCTGCTGGATCTCGAGCTTCCGCGGATGAACGGGCTGACCTTCCTGCGCAAGATCATGGCCCAGCGGCCGCTGCCGGTGGTGATCTGCTCCAGCCATACCGAGGCGGGGTCCAGGCTTGCCATGGAGGCGCTTGAGGCGGGCGCGAGCGAGGTGATCGGCAAACCGCGGCTCGGCTCAGTCGAGGCGCGAAAGGAGGCCCAGATCCGCCTGTCGGACGCCATTCGCGCAGCGGCGCTGGCCGGCCGGAACGGGACAGCCGCCGCGCCACGACCTCAGGAGGCGCGGCCCGCCCCGCGTCCTGCGCCCTACAGCAAGTCGGAGAAGCTGACGGCCGATGCGATCCTGCCCGCGCCGCGCAAAGGGGGCGTCGCCCCGCGCGACATGGCCCCGGTGATCGCGATCGGCGCCTCGACCGGCGGGACCGAAGCACTGGCTCGCTTGCTGCCCAAACTCGATCCGCGAACACCACCGGTGGTGATCGTCCAACACATGCCGGAGAAATTCACCGCTGCCTTTGCCAGCCGTCTCAACGGGATCTCGGCCGTGCAGGTCAGTGAAGCCGTCGACGGTGACCGCCCCGAGCCGGGCAGGGTACTGATCGCGCCGGGGGATCGCCACATGCTGCTGCAGCGTCAGGGCCGGGGGTACCGTGTCGAGGTGCGCACGGGTCCCTATGTGGCGCGGCACAGGCCCTCGGTCGATGTGCTGTTCCGTTCCACCGCAATCGCGGCGGGGCCCGCGGCGCTCGGCATCCTGATGACGGGCATGGGCGACGACGGGGCGCGCGGCCTTGGCGAGTTGCGCGAAGCCGGCGCCGAAACTCTGGTCCAGGACGAGGCAAGCTCGGTCGTCTGGGGCATGCCCGGCGAAGCCATGCGGATGGGCGCCGCCGACCGGGCGGTGCCGCTCGACCGGCTCTCGGCCGAGATCCTGCGCTATTCCACCAACACGGTATCGCGATGACCTCTGAGACCAATACCACCGGCAACGGGCCAGCCTTGAAGGGCCAGCTGGATCATGTGGCGGGGCGGATCGAGGCGATTTTCGAATCCGCTTCTGCCGAACTTTTCGGTCTGCTGGAGGAAGCCGAGGCTGCCTCCTCCACGCTTGTCACCGTGGCGACGATCGGCGGCAGGGAGGGCCGCGCGCGGCTGAACGGTGCGGTGGATGCCACGCAGACCCATATCGAGCGGATCGAGGCACGTTACCGCTTTCTGACCGAAACGGCGGAGGCGCTGCGCACGCGCGCGACACGGCTGAGCGGTGTCCTGCAGGAACAGACGCGCGACATGAAGCTCGCCGCGCTGATTGCCACCAACGCCCGTATCGTGAGCAGCACGGTGGCGGCCAGCGACGGCGCGCTGGCCCGCTTCGCCAACGATGTCCGCGAGCTTCTGAAGCAGGCGGGTGGCAGCATGGATCAGCTGCGCGATCAGCTGCGCGCAGCGGACGACAAGCTGGCGAGCGTCTCGGGGCCGGTCCAGGCCATGGTGACCCGCGCGAACGAGCTGAGCCGCACAAGGGGCGAGCTTCCGGTGCTGATGCAGAAGGTGACGGGGGATAGCACGCTGGACAAGGCGGCGCAGTCCGCCGGCGCCGGGATGACCGACCTGATGGGCGCGTTGGAGCGGGCGGTTTCCCATCTTCAGGCCGGGGATTCCGCGCGCCAGCGGCTGGAACACGTGCGGTCGATCCTTGAGGACGCAGCGGACCTCGGTGGCGCGGGACAGCAGGTGCTGGAGACCCTGGCAGCCGCACAGATGGCCGCCGCGGTCGAGGCGCTCGACCGGGCGGTGGAAGCGACCCTGCCGGAACTCGCCGGGATCGAGAAGCCCTGGAAGGAAACCATGGGGCTGATGTCGGCGCTTGCTGGATCGGCGACAGCTCAGGTGTTGAAGGAAATCTCGGTGCATTCCTCGAATTTCACGGAGGGGCTTGCGGCGCTCGAGACGCTGCGCACGGAGGTCGGTCCGGACATGGCGCAGATTGCGGAGCTCTACACGCGCGGGGCGGAGACGGCGATGCAGGTGTCGCATCTCGAAGACCGCATGAACCTTCTGGGGATCAACGTGATCCTCGTGTCGGAGCGATGCGGCGACGATGGGCACGCCATGACGGAGGTCTCTCGCCAGCTGCGCAGCACCACCGTTCAGATCGGGGTGAACACCCGGGTGATCGTGGAATTGTCCACCGAACAGAAGGAGAAGGCCGTGCTGTTCCAGGCGGCCGAGGCCGAGGACGCGCAGGAGACGACAGAGAACCAGATGATCGCGCAGTTGCGTCAGGACGTGGATGCGCTGTCCGGGGCGCTCGCCTCGATGGGGCAGTCATTCGACTGGCGCAGCCGCCGATCGCCCGTGGAGGATGTGCGCCAGAGCCTTGTCTATTTCGCCAAGGACATGTCGGACCGGCTGTCACTGCCCCCGGTGAGGAACAAGGTGGTCTCGGTGCCGGACGACCGGACAAGGCAGACCCTCGATGCCATCCGGGAGATCTATACCATGCAGGCCGAGCGCGATCTTCATGACCGGATTCTGGGTCTGGCGCCCACGGCGACGCCCCCTTCCGCTGCACCGAGCGAGGATGATCTCGACGATGTGTTCTTCGGCTAGCGCTCAGGAGCGTGCGACGTAGCGGTCGCGGCGGTGGTTGACGGTGATGATCACGTTCAGCACCACGGCGCCCAGTAGCGACCAGCCGACCACCTGCCAGGGGAACAGCAGGAGCGAGACGGCGAAGACGCAGAGGTCGAAGGACAGCTGCGTGTGGCCCGCCTTGATCCCCTTGGTGTCCTGCAGCCAGAGCGCGACGATGCCCACACCGCCGAGCGTGGCGCCGTGCCGGAAGAGCGACAGCAATCCCACGCCCGAGAGCACGCCGAAGAGCGTGGCCCCAAGCGCCGGGTGCAGCGGGTTGATCGTCAGGACGAAGGGCAGGGTGTCGGCCAGCGTCGACATGAGCGCGACCGTCGCGAAGCTTTTGATCGTGAAGCGCCATCCGATCTGGTGCACGGCCAGTACGTAGAATGGCAGGTTGATGCAGAAGAAGATCAGGCCGAAAGGCCAGCCCGTCGGATAGGAGATGATCAGCGAGAGACCGGCGACCTGCCCGGTAAAAAGCTCGGAGGCCCGCAGGAACTGGATCGAGAGCGCGACGAGCGTGGCACCGATCAGGATGCCCTGAACGTCTTCGACCGGTGTGTGCCGGTCGGCCGGCGGGTTTTCAAGAAGCAGCATGCCTTATGGTTGTGCTGCAAAGCCTGCGCCGGTCAAGCGCCGCCTTGCATGACGCTGCGCCTGCGTCGGCGCCCCGCCCAAGCGGTGGGCAGGGCGCGCGGGGACAGGGTCAGCCCGCCAGTGCCTTGTTGAGATTCTCGTCCACCTTTTCGAGGAAGTCCATGGTGGTGAGCCAGCCCTGGTCGGGGCCGACGAGAAGGGCGAGGTCCTTGGTCATGTGGCCGCTTTCGACGGTCTGCACGATGACCTTTTCCAGCGTCTCGGCAAAGGTCTGGAGCTCTGCGTTGCCGTCGAGCTTGGCGCGGTGCTTGAGCCCGCCGGTCCAGGCGTAGATCGACGCCACCGAGTTGGTGGAGGTCTGCTCGCCGCGCTGGTGCTGGCGGTAGTGGCGGGTGACGGTGCCGTGGGCGGCCTCGGCCTCGACGATCTTGCCGTCCGGGGTCATGAGCTGCGAGGTCATGAGCCCGAGCGACCCGAAGCCCTGCGCGACGGTGTCGGACTGGACGTCGCCGTCGTAGTTCTTGCAGGCCCAGACGAAGCCGCCATTCCACTTCATGGCGCAGGCGACCATGTCGTCGATCAGGCGGTGTTCGTACCAGATGCCCTTGGCCTTGAACTTGTCGGCGAACTCCTCGTCGAAGACCTTCTGGAAGATCTGCAGGAACTGGCCGTCGTACTGCTTGAGGATCGTGTTCTTGGTTGAGAGGTAGAGCGGCCAG
>CAYNKL010000058.1:0-24607 GCA_964397775.1 uncultured Rhodobacterales bacterium
CACTCGTCCGGGTGGATCACCAGCATGTTCTCGCCTTCGTAGAAACAGTCCACGGGACAGACTTCAACGCAATCAGTGTATTTGCAGGCGATGCAATTGTCGGTGACGACGTAGGTCATGTGGTGTCGGTATCCGTATAGCCAGACGTTACGGGGACAGCTAATCCAGTGCCGAGGATCATTCAAGCGCCCGGGAGCGCGACTTTTCGAACTCGCGCCGCTGACGCTTGGTCGGACGCCCACCTGCATCTACTTTGGGCGCCGCGGGGTCTTTTTCCCGCTTTTCCGGTGGTGACAGGTCCTCGTAGAGGGCCTGCGCCTCGGGGGCTGGCCCCCGCCTGTCGCCCAGCGCGACGATGCGGATCACGCGAACGTCATCGCCCTGCGGAAAGGTCAGCACATCCCCGGGCTCGACATTGCGGGCAGGCTTGGCGACGGGCGCGCCGTTCAGCCGGCACTTGCCGGCTGAAACGACCTTGGACGCCAGCGAGCGCGTCTTGAAGAAACGCGCCTGCCAGAGCCACTTGTCGATGCGCAGCCTCGCCGCCTCTTCTGCCAATTACTGCTTGTCCTTCAGCCCCATGAGTGCCGCCGCGAAGGGGTTGTCCGGGTCGATGGGCTTGTCCTTGCGGCGCGGCGGACGGGCTTCGAAGCTCTTGGCCCCGCGGTCGCCACCGCCCTTGCCCTGCGGCTTGCCGCCCTTGGGCTTGCCCTTGCCGCGTGGCTTGTCACCGCCGCGCGCCTCGCCGCCGCCCTTGGCATCGCGGCGGGTGTTGCGGTTGCCGCGCGGCTTGTTGCCCCGGTTCCCGGCCCAGGTGAAGGTATAGAAGACCTCCATCTCGGGTCCGGCGAGCCCCTCGTCCGGCGCGGTGCCGGGCAGGATTTCCTCTTCGGGCGTGTCGGGCACCGGGCTGTCGGGCGTCTCTTCCGCGGGTTCCTCCGCGATGGGCGCCTCGCCCTGGTCCGCGATCTCGGCCACGGGTTCCTCGACATCGGCCGGTTCGGGCGCGACCTCGGCTTCGGGCGCTTCGCCCGGCACGCTGTCCTGCGCCGCATCCATGACCGGCGTGTCCTCGACCGCCTCGGCCACGACCTCTTCCTGCGTGGTCGTCTGCTCGGAGCCAGCAACGGTCTCGTCGACCGGCTTCTCCTTGGTGCGCTCGCCCTGCTCGGCGCGGTAGCCCAGCCCCTGCATCAGGTCGGCGAACTGCTCGAGCGTGAGACCCGTGATCGACAGCATGTCGGCCTTGGCCTCGAAGCCGCCGCGCGTGTCCTCGGCGCGCAGAAGATCGGCCAGACGCTCCAGCATGTCGATGCGGATGCCGCGCGCGCCTGCCGGGCGATAGCCCGCCAGCATGTAATGCGCGTCGTCCACTTCGGGCAGGTTCGGCACGGTCACCAGACCCGGCGGCGGCGCCTCGGGGAAGACGTCCAGACCGTTGGCAAGGCTCCAGAGCACAAGTCTCAGACGCGTGGGTGCCGGCTTCAGCAGAAGCGGCATGAAGATCGTGTACTGACCGAAGCGCACGCCGTGCTTGCGCAGCGAGCCGCGCGCCTCCTGATCGAGCGCCTTGACCTCATCGGCCACGTCGGCGCGCGGAAGCACGCCCATGGCCTCGACCATCCGGAAGGCAAAGCCGCGCGCCAACCCGGTCAGGGTCTCGTCGTCGCGCATCTTCACCAGCGGCTCGAAAAGCGCCGTGATCTTGCGGTCGATGAAATGCTGAAGGCGGCGTTCGACCTTCTGCGCCACGTCGGCACCGGCCTCGTCATCGACGAAGGCCGCCGCGCGCGGCTTGAGGGGATCGTCGCCCTTGACGAGCTTGCCCACCGCCTGATCGCCCCACATGAGGCCACCCTGCTCGGTGAAGTCGATCTCTGTATCGGGGGCATTGTAGAAGCGATCCGCCCGCAAATGGAAATGCGGCGCCAGCGCCTGCACCGAGGCCTGGCGTACGGTCTTCGCCTCCTGCCCGGTGGCGTCCTTGTCCTGACGGAACCGGAACCCCTCGAGCCGTCCGACGAATTCGCCCTCGACGGTCACTTCACCCTTGTCGTTCACCTCGGCCAAGAGGGCCTCCTTCTGCTTCAACCGGCGCAAGAGCACGGAAGTGCGCCGGTCAACAAATCTCTGCGTCAGACGCTCGTGCAGCGCGTCCGAGAGGCGGTCTTCTACAGCGCGCGTCTCCCCGCGCCAATGGGCATCGTCCCGAACCCAGCCACGCCTCTGCGCGACATAAGTCCAAGTGCGGATATAGGCGAGTCGTTTCGACAATGTGTCAATGTCGCCATCCGTCCTGTCGATCCTGCGCACCTGTCGCGCAAGGAAATCTTCCGGGACCGCCCCGGTCTCGTGAAGATGCTTGAAGATAACCTGCAACAGGCCAGCATGTTCCGCGTGACTGATGCCGCGGAAATCCGGGATCCGGCAGACATCCCACAAGAGCTGCACCGACTGCGGATTCCGCGCCCGCGCCGCGACCTCCGGCTCGCCCGCCAGCGACCGCAGCGCCATCAGGTCATCGGCCTCGCGCGATTTCACCAGCCCCTCGATCTCGGGCGGCATCTCGAGGCTCTGCTCCAGCGCGTCGATGCTGCCGAAGCTCAGCTTGTGGTTCCGCCAGTTCAGCTTCTTGAGCGGCGTGAAGCTGTGGTTCTCGATGGCCTCGACCCATTCGTCGGGGATCGGCCCGGTGTCGCCCGTAACTCCGAAGGTCCCGTCGCTCATGCCGCGCCCCGCGCGGCCCGCGATCTGCGCCAGCTCGTTGGGTTGCAGCGGACGCATCCGCCGCCCGTCGAACTTCACCAGCGAGGAAAACGCCACGTGGTCGATGTCGAGGTTCAGCCCCATGCCGATGGCATCCGTCGCCACCAGGTAATCCACGTCGCCGCGCTGGTACATCTCGACCTGCGCGTTGCGCGTGCGCGGGCTGAGCGCCCCCATGACCACGGCCGCCCCGCCCTTCTGACGGCGCAGAAGCTCTGCCATGGCATAGACGTTCTCGACTGAGAACCCGACGATGGCCGTGCGCGGCTTGATGCGGCTGACCTTCTTCGACCCGGTGTAGGTGAGCTGGCTCATCCGCTCGCGGCGCACGAATTCGCACCCTTTGACCAGTTGCGCGATCGGACCGCGCATGGTGTCGGAGCCCAGGAACAGCGTCTCCTTCGTGCCCCGCATCCGCAGAAGCCGGTCGGTGAAGACATGCCCCCGCTCGGGATCGGCGCAAAGCTGGATCTCGTCGATGGCCACGAAATCGCAGCCCATGCCCTCTGGCATGGCCTCGACCGTGCAGACCCAGTACTGCGCACGCGGCGGCACGATGCGTTCCTCGCCGGTGATCATCGCCACCACCGAAGGCCCACGGATCGCCACCAGCCGGTCATAGACCTCGCGGGCGAGCAGCCGCAGGGGCAGCCCGATCATCCCGGTCCTGTGACCGAGCATCCGTTCGAGAGCGTAGTGGGTTTTGCCAGTGTTGGTCGGGCCGAGAATGGCCGCGACCCTCGCGCGTTCGCCCATGGGGCCGCCTTTGGAATTCGGAATTTCAGAGGGCGGTGCCCTTAACCTCTTGCTCGAGCCGCTCGAGGGCCTGTTCGACCTCCGGGTCGTGCGGTCTCAACTCAAGTACTCTCTCGTAGGCGGCATACGCAAGCGCGGGATTGCCCGTCGCCTGGTGGATCGCACCGACCCCTTTCAGGGCGCCGAAGTGATGGGGGTTGAGCGCGAGTGTATGCTCGAGCGCATCCATCGCAAGACCCAGCCGCTCCGCCTGGAAGTAGGCCAGCGCAAGCGCGTGCCAGCCCTCGGCGAACTCCGGCGCATGGTCGGTGAGGGCCTGCAGGTGCTCCATCGCACCCGAAATGTCGCCCACCTCCAGCGCATCCCGTCCCCGCTTCAGAAGCAGGTCCCGCGCGGGCGACCCGGACTTCGACCAGGCGTTGATGATCTGCCGCTCCAGACGCTGTGCCGCGACCTCCGAGTCGGCGGTGCGAAGCTCCTCCAGAAGGCCTTCCGCTCCGTCGACCGCCTGCGCGGCGACGGGTATGGAAAACATGACCATCGCGAGAAATGCCGCCACGCTACATTTGATATTCGATATCACGGTCGCCATCATCTTGTCAGTCTAGCGCCAGTGCCGGCAAATGCCAGCGCACGATATCGAGAGGAAAACAGCAATGAGCGACGCGATCAACGCCGCGGTGGCAGCCCTGAACGAAAAGATGGGCGGCCAGGGCTTTGACGGGACCGCCAAGTTCGTGATGGACGAGGGCAGCATCATCGTCGACGAGGCCGGGGCCCATGCCGGCGACGAAGACGCCGACGTTACCCTCACCGCCGAAACCGAAACCTTCCAGCAGATCATTGCAGGCGATCTGAACCCCACTTCGGCGTTCATGTCCGGCAAGCTCAAGATCGACGGCGACATGGGCAAGGCCATGCAGCTGGCCCAGGTCCTGTCCTGATGGAGACTGCGCAGGCGCCCTTCCTGACCGAACTCGCCGACAGCGTGCCCGGGGCCCGGGCCTTCTGGGTGCAGGCCAGCGACGGTCTTCGCCTGCGCATCGCCCACTACCCCGGCCCCGAGACCGCCCGCGGGACGGTCCTGATCTTCCCGGGCCGCACCGAATACGTCGAGAAATACGGTCGCGTCGCCGCCGGGCTTGCCGACCGGGGCTTTCACTCCATCGCCATCGACTGGCGCGGTCAGGGCATGGCCGACCGGATGCTCGAAAACGCGCTGACCGGTCACGTGGACCGCTTCGCGGATTACCAGCGCGACGTCGAAGCGGCGCTCGCCCTTGTCGATCAGCTCGACCTGCCCGGACCCCGCTTTCTGTTCGGGCATTCCATGGGCGGCTGCATCGGCCTCCGGTCGCTGATGAACGGGCTTGACGTGGGCGCGGCAGCCTTCACCGGGCCGATGTGGGGCATCCGCATCGGCGCAGCCGTGCGGCCTGCGGCCTGGGCCCTCGGCTGGGGCAGCCGCCGCATCGGGCTTGGCCATCTCTTTGCGCCCGGCACCGGATCTGACAGTTACGTCGCCCGCTCGCCCTTCGAGGACAACCTGCTCACCCGCGACCGCGAAATGTGGGACTACATGCAGCGGCAGGTCGACGCCGACCCGCGCTTCCACCTGGGCGGCCCCTCGCTCACATGGGTGCTCGAGGCGCTCGGCGAATGCCGCGACCTCTCGCGCCGCCCCTCGCCCGACCTGCCCTGCCTGACCTGGATCGGCGCCAACGAACGCATCGTCGACACGCACCGCGTGCACGACCGCATGGCCGCCTGGCCCAAGGGCAAGCTCGAGGTGGTCGAGAACGGCGAGCACGAACTGCTCATGGAAGGGCCCGTGATCCGCAACCGGATCCTCGACGCGGCCTGCGCCCTCTTCTCGCAGGAGGACGGCGCGCGCACCGCGCTCAGCGCCTGACGCTGGCCCGGGGGACGCAGCGCCCTATACTGGCCAGAATGGCCGATCCCGTCCTCACCTTCACCGAACGTGGCATCTACTGCCCGGCAGGCGATTTCTTCATCGACCCCTGGCGCCCGGTCGACCGGGCGCTGATCACCCATGGTCACGCTGACCACGCGCGGCCGGGACACCGCCGCTACCTCGCGACCGAGGGCGCCGCGCCAGTGATCCGGCACCGGCTGGGCGAAATCACGCTCGACACCGTGCGCTACGGCGAGGTGCGGCGCATCGGCAGCGCGGATGTCTCGTTCCACCCCGCCGGTCACATCCCGGGCTCTGCCCAGATCCGGGTGGAGGTCGGCGGCGAGGTCTGGGTCGTCTCCGGCGACTACAAGCGCGTGGATGACGGCCTGTCGGAACCCTTCGAGCCGCTCAACTGCCACGCCTTCATCACCGAATGCACCTTCGGCCTGCCCGTCTTCCGCTGGCCGGACGAGGCCGAAGTCCGCGCCGAACTCAACGCCTGGTGGGCCGCCAATGCCGCGGCCGGGCGCGCCTCGATCCTGGGCGCCTACAGCCTCGGCAAGGCCCAGCGCCTTTTGCGGATGCTCGACCCCGAGATCGGCCCCATCCTCACCCACGGCGCGGTCGAGGCCACGAACGAGGTGCTGCGCGCGCAGGGCTACGATCTGCCCGACACGCTGCACGTCACCCCCGACCTCAAGGGCAAGGATCACCCCGGCGCCCTCGTCATCGCGCCGCCCTCGGCGCTGGCCCAGCCCTGGGGCCGCCGCTTCGGCGCCGCCTCCACCGCCTTTGCCAGCGGCTGGATGCGCCTGCGCGGCGTCCGCCGTCGCCGCGCCGCGGACCGCGGCTTTGTCGTCTCCGACCACGTCGACTGGCCCGACCTGATGCGCACCATCCGCGAGACGGAGGCGGAAAAGATATTTGTCACGCATGGTTACACGGACATTTTCGCGCGGCACCTGACCTCCGAAGGTTGGGATGCGCAGGTCGTCCCGACCGAGTTCGGCAGCGACGAGGACGACAGCGAAGCCCTGACGGAGGCCACCTCGTGAAAGCTTTCGCCGACCTCTTCACCGCCGTCGACCAGACCACGAAAACCAGCGCGAAAACAAAGGCATTGGCCGAATACTTCAAGCATGCCGACGATGCCGACAAGCTCTGGACCATCGCGCTTTTCTCGGGCCGCCGTCCCAAGCGCGCCGTGAACACCACGCAGCTGCGCGAATGGGCCGCTGAACGCGCCGGCCTGCCGCTCTGGCTGGTCGAGGAAAGCTATCCCATCGTCGGCGACCTCGCCGAGACCATCGCCCTCATCCTGCCCCCGGCCGAGCAGCACAGCGATGAACCGCTTTCCGTCTGGATCAATGCGTTGCGCGCCCTTCATGACGTGGATATCGACACCCGCAAGCAGCGCATCCTCGCCGCCTGGAACCGGCAGGACGACACCGAACGCTTCCTCTTCAACAAGCTCATCACTGGCGGTTTCCGCATCGGCGTCAGCCGCAAGCTCATGACCCGCGCCCTCGCCCAGGCCACCGGCCAGGACGAGGCGGTGCTCGCCCACAAGCTCATGGGCGGCTGGAAGCCCGAAACCACCAGCTACCACGCTCTGATCGAGGCCGAGGATGCCGCCGCCGACCAGAGCCGCCCCTATCCCTTCTACCTCGCCTACCAGCTCGACGATCCGCCCGAGTCCCTCGGGAACCCCAAGGACTGGCTTGCCGAATGGAAGTGGGATGGCATCCGCGGGCAGCTCCTGATCCGCGGCAGCGACCACCACGTCTGGTCCCGCGGCGAAGAGCTCATGACCGACCGCTTCCCCGAACTCGCCCGCGCCCGCGACTTCCTGCCCGACGGCACCGTAATCGATGCCGAGATCGTCGCTTGGGACGCCGAGGCCGAACAGCCCATGCCCTTCAACACGCTCCAGCAACGCATCGGGCGCAAGACCGTCCCGAAGAAGCTCCTGAAGGAGGCGCCCGTCATCCTGCTGGCCTACGACCTGCTGGAACACGCAGGCCGCGACATGCGTGACACGCCACTTCAAGAGCGCCGCGCAACCCTCGAAACTCTCGTCGAAAACCTTCCCAAGGAAGCCCCCATCCGCCCCTCGCCGCGCATCGCCTTCGACAGCTGGGACAGCCTCGCCGAGCAACGCGCCACCGCCCGGGATTTCCGCGCCGAGGGCGTCATGCTGAAGCGTCTCGACAGCCCCTATCTCTCGGGCCGAAAGAAGGGCGACTGGTGGAAGTGGAAGCTCGACCCGCTCACCATCGACGCGGTGATGATCTACGCCCAGCAGGGCCACGGCCGCCGCGCCAACCTCTTCACCGACTTCACCTTCGCCGTCTGGCAGGGCAACGACCTCGTCCCCTTCACCAAGGCCTACTCCGGCCTCACCGACGAGGAATTCAACCGCATCACCCACTGGGTCCGCCGCAACACACAACAGCGCTTCGGCCCCGTCCGTCAGGTCACCCCCGAGCATGTCTTCGAAATCGCGTTTGAGGGCATCCACGCCTCGCCCCGCCACAAGTCCGGCGTCGCCCTGCGCTTTCCCCGCATGTCGCGTTGGCGCCACGACAAGCAGGTGCAGGAGGCCAACACGCTCGACGACCTCAAGCAGCTGCTAAAGGCCTACGGCTGACCGGGACGCCCGGTCCCCCTTGCATTTCCTGCCCAAGACAGGTGTGAATCGCCCACCCCCGCGCCTATGTCGGCGGGACACGACAACGAGGATCCCGATGACCAAGCTTCAAGACCCGCAGCCGCTCTTCGACGCCAACGCCCCGCACGGGGACCGCGACCTGGGCCCGCTGCCGGAGTGGGACCTGACCGATCTCTATCCCGCGCCCGACGCGCCCGAACTCAAGCGCGATCTCGACTGGCTCGAAGACGCCTGCAAGCGCTTCGCCAGCGATTTCGAAGGCAAGATCGCCGATCTCGACGCCGAAACCCTGCTCGAGGCCATCCAGCGCCACGAGCGGATCGAGGCCGTCGCAGGCCGCATCATGTCCTACGCGGGCCTGCGCTATTACCAGCTGACCACCGATCCCGCGCGCACCAAGTTCCTCTCGGACGCGCAGGAAAAGGTCACCGTCTACACCACGCCGCTGGTCTTCTTCACGCTCGAGATGAACCGCATCGAGGACACGCATTTCGAGACCCTGATGGGCGAGAACAGCGACCTCGCCCGCTATCGCCCCGCCCTGCGCCGCATCCGCGCCATGAAGCCCTACCAGCTGTCGGACGAGCTGGAGAAATTCCTGCACGACATGGGCGTCGTCGGCGACGCCTGGGAACGCCTCTTCGACGAGACCATCGCCGGGCTGACCTTCACGGTCGACGGCGAAGAGCTCAACATTGAGGGCACACTGAACCTGCTGACCGACCACGACCGTGCCAAGCGCGAGGCCGGCGCCCGCGAACTGGCCAGCGTGCTGGCCGAGAACATCCGCACCTTCGCCCGCGTGCACAACACCACGACCAAAGAGAAAGAGATCATGGACCGCTGGCGCGGCATGCCCACGCCGCAGACCGGCCGTCACCTCTCCAACGACGTGGAGCCCGAGGTCGTGCAGGCCCTGCGCGACGCCGTGGTCGAGGCCTACCCCCGCGTCAGCCATCGCTACTACGAGCTGAAGCGCAAGTGGCTCGGCCTCGACACCATGCAGATCTGGGACCGCAACGCGCCGCTGCCGATGGAACAGTCCCGCACGGTGACCTGGGACGAGGCGCGCGAGACGGTGATGAACGCCTACGCCGGCTTCGATCCCCGCATGTCCGAGATCGCCACCCCCTTCTTCGAAAAGGGCTGGATCGACGCCGCGGTGAAGCCCGGCAAGGCGCCCGGCGCCTTCGCCCACCCCACGGTGACCGAGGTGCATCCCTACATCATGCTGAACTACCTCGGCAAACCGCGCGACGTGATGACCCTCGCGCATGAACTCGGCCACGGCGTGCACCAGGTGCTGGCCGCAGGCCAGGGCGAGATGCTGGCCTCCACGCCGCTGACGCTCGCGGAAACGGCCTCTGTCTTCGGCGAGATGCTGACCTTCCGCCGCATGCTCGACGGCACCACCGACCCGGCCGAGCGCAAGGTCCTGCTCGCCGGCAAGGTCGAGGACATGATCAACACGGTCATGCGCCAGATCGCCTTCTACGATTTCGAGTGCAAGCTGCACGAGGCGCGCCGCGGCGGGGAACTCACTCCCGACGACATCAACGCCATCTGGATGTCCGTGCAGGCCGAAAGCCTCGGCCCCACCTTCGAGTACATGGAAGGCTACGAGACCTTCTGGGCCTACATCCCCCACTTCGTGCACACGCCCTTCTATGTCTACGCCTATGCCTTCGGCGACGGCCTCGTGAACGCGCTCTACGCCGCCTACGAGGAAGCGCCCGAGGGCTTCCAGGACAAGTACTTCGACATGCTCCGGGCCGGCGGCTCCAAGCACCACAAGGAGCTTCTGGAACCCTTCGGTCTCGACGCGAGTGACCCCGCCTTCTGGCAGAAGGGCCTTTCGATGATCGAACGCTTCATCGACGAACTGGAAGCCATGGAAGACTGACGCCCCGCCCGGCCCTTTTGGGGGCCGGGCCGCCTTGACGAGTACGCCTTTACACGAGTTCGCCTATGACGATCATCCTCGCCCCCCTGCCGCCGAACCGTTCCGACCTGCTCGAGGCGATCACCCTGCCCGCCGAACAGCACCGGTTTGCCTCGCCGCCCGTCCTCTCCATGGCCGAGGCCACGGGCCGCCGCGACGGGCATCTGATCTGGGAGGGGGACACGCCGGTCGGATTCTTCGCCATCGACCCCGATTACCCCGGCGAACACGACTTCGCCGAAGCAGGCACCATCGGGCTGCGCATGTTCTGCATCGACGCGCGCCACCAGGGCCGCGGGCTTGCCACGCAGGCCAGCCGCGCGCTCGGCCCCTACCTCGCGAAGCAATATCCGCAGGCCGCAACCGTCTACCTGACCGTGAACCACCGCAACCCGGGCGCCAAGGCGGCCTACCTCAAGGGCGGCTTCACCGACACGGGCGAGGACTATCTCGGCGGCCCCTCGGGGCCGCAATACATCATGCGCCTGCCGCTGCGGGCCGCAGCACCCGCCGCCTGAGCACTCACTTCAACTGGGAATCCTTGGAGCCACGGCGGTTCACACCGCCGCGCGGCGCGGCCCGCCCCTGGTGCTCGGCCGCACATTCCACGCAGAGCTTCACCCCCGGCAGCGCCTTGCGCCGCTTCTCGGGGATTTCCTCGCCGCACTCGGCGCATTCCGCCAGGCTCTCGCCCACGGGCGCGCGCCGCGCTCGCATCCTTTCCAACTCGTCCGAGATCGAGGCCTCGATCTGTTCGCTCACCGCGCCGTCGCGCGTCCAGCCTCCGGCCATGGCACACCTCCTTGGCAGAACATCCCGTAAACATAGGGGCGGCCCGGCAAAGAACCAAACCCATGCCGCTTCTTCTTGGCCCAAATATTCCGGGGGAGCCGCCCGAAGGGCGGCGGGGGCAGAGCCCCCTTCCCGGCCACCGCCACGTGCCGCCCCCCCAAGGATTGACTTCGGGTCGCGCACGCTACTTCTTCGCGCAAAGGAGTGCCCCGCCATGCGCCCGATCCTCGCCCCGACACTTGCCCTGAGCCTCGTGCTCGCCGCCGCGCTGCCCGTCCGGGCCTCCGGGCCCTTCACCTTCGACAGCATCGACGGCGGCACCATTGCGCTCGACGACATGAAAGGCGGGCCGGTCCTCGTGGTCAACACCGCCTCGCGCTGCAGCTTCACGCCGCAGTACGACGGGCTGCAGGCGCTCTACGACCGCTACCGCGACCGCGGGCTGACGGTACTCGCCGTGCCCTCGCAGGATTTCCGGCAGGAGCTGGAAAGCGACGAAGCGGTCCGGGACTACTGCGCGATCAACTTCGACCTCGACCTGCCCATGACCACGATCACCACCGTGACGGGCGCCGACGCGCATCCCTTCTACGCATGGCTCGAGGCCGATCACGACGTGCGACCGGCCTGGAACTTCAACAAGGTGCTTCTCGACGGAGAGGGCGACTTCGTGGCCTTCTGGGGCTCCACGACGCAGCCCCTCTCGCAAACGGTGACGGCGCGGATCGAGCCCCTCCTGGGCCCCGCCTCCGATCAGGCGCTCAGCAGACCGTAAAGCTCGTCCTTCACAGCCGCACGCCGCCGGCGCAGCTGCGCCTCGGCAAGTGGGTCCATGGGCGCCAGACGGCATTCCGCGCGAAAGACCTGCCGGTTCAGCTCGGCATAGGTATCAGCCAGACGCGCGAAATGGGCGTTGCCCCGTTTCATCTGACCCAGCTTTCCGGCCAGTTGCGGGAACTCGGCGACAAGCTCGTGCGGAACATGGGACATGGGCCTCTCCTCTTCATCGCTGTCCTGCCTCAAGCTTGCCAGAGACAGGCCCGGCGCGCCTTGATCCGCGTCAAGACATGCCGCCGCTTCGGAGAACGCCCTAGTGGCCGGATTCCGTCACCAAGGGCGGGCGCTGCTTCTTCAGCCGCGCCTCACGCCAGGTGATGTAGACCACCGCCCCCATGATCAGCGCGCCGCCCGCGATCACGAAGGGATCGGCCGGCTCGCCGAAGAAGGCGGCGCCAAGGATCACCGACCAGACGAGCTGAAGGAAGGTCACCGGCTGCGTCACGGTCACCGGCGCTGCGGCGAAGGCCAGCGTCATGCAGTAGTGCCCCGTCGTGGCGAAAAGCGCGACGCAGAACAGCAGCGCCAGCTCGCCCCAGGTGGGCCAGACCCAGACTGCGATGGCAAAGGGCGCAAGCCCCACCGTCACGGTCAGCGACATCATCGCCACGATCACCACCGGGCTCACCTCGCCCGACAGGATCTTGGCGGTGAGGTAAGAGCCCGCGAACAACACCGCGACCACCAGCATGGCAATGTGCCCGGGATCGAGATCGCGGAACCCCGGCCGCAAGATGATCGCCGCACCGATCAGCGCCGCCACCACCGCAAGGATACGGCGCATTGCCAGCTTTTCACCCAGAACGAAGACCGCCAGCACGGTGATGTAGACCGGGTTGAGGTAGTTCATCGCCGTCACCTCGGCGAGCGGGATGCGGGTCATGGCGAAGAACCACAGGATCACCCCGCCGGTGTGAAAGACGCCGCGGATCCCGAACAGGCGAAGCTGCCGGCCGGTGGGCCGGAATTCGCGCAGCTCCCGCCAGGCCGAAAGCATGAAGAGCAGCCCGAAGCTGAAGCGCAGGAAGGCCGTCTCGGTGGAGGGGATGCGCGTGCCCACCGTCTTCACGAGGGCCGTCACCGCAACGAAGCAGAGCCCCGTCACCACCATCCAGAAAATGCCCCGCGCCGGGCTCTGCGTCGCTGTCTGCATGCCAGCAGGCTTAGACCACTGAGCGGCGGGGGCAAGGTGCCGTCAACCGCGGTCACGGTCGCGCCGAGTCAGCTTCCCGCCGACCGACAAGGACACATCGTTTGTTAAGAGGATTGCCATAGCAATCCGCCAAATCATTGTGAACCTTCCAGAAAAGGACAGAGCCGCCCATGTTGAGACTGGGAATCGCCTGGCGGATCTACCTCGTTGTCGTGCTCGCTTTGGGGTGCATGGGTTTCTCTGCGTGGAAATCCGTCTCCCTGATGGAGCGAAATACCTACGTGCTACGCGAAGTGCACCTGCGCGATCTCGTCGATCTTGCGATCAGCAAGCTGCGCAACCTCGACGCTCAGGTTGCCGCCGGCGAAATGACCCTGGCCGAGGCGCAGGCCGAAGGCGTCGCATTCCTCCGCACGCTGAACTACGACAACGGCAACTACATTTTCGCGTCGGATTTCGACGGAAACATCGTTGCGCACCCGCGCGATGACCGCATGGGCACCAACACCTGGGACCTGACCGACCCGGACGGCGTGAAGATCTACCAGGAACTCATCGCCACCGCGCAGCAGCCCGAGGGCGGCGCCGTCTACTACAGCTCACGGCGGGCCGGCGACGATGGCGCCGAGCTGACGCAGCCCAAGATCAGCTTCACCTACGGCTTTGCGCCCTGGGGATGGATGGTCGCAACCGGCAGCTATGTCGAGGATATCGACGCCATGGTGGCCGAGATGCGCACCGACATGCTCACCTATCTTCTGGTCGGGCTCGGCGTCATGACACTCGGCGGCGGCGTGATCGCCTACAGCGTCATCCGCCCGATCAACCGCCTCAACGCCCGCATGAAGGGGCTGTCCAAGGGGGACCTCGCCAGCGAAATCCCCTATGTCAAAGGTCGGGCGGAGACCTCTCAGATGGCGCGCAGCATGGTCGTCTTCCGGGACGAGCTGCAGCGCAAGGAAGAGCTCGAACAGGCCGAGAACGAAGCCCGCGCCCGGCGCGACGCCGAACAGGAAGAACAGCGGGCGGTGGTCGCCTCGATCGGCGAGGGCCTTTCGGACCTCTCCGAGGGTGACCTGAGGCGGACGCTCGACCGCCCCTTCCCGCCCCAGTTCGAGCCGCTGCGACAGAACTTCAACACGACGGTGACGAACCTGCGCGAGATCATGACGGTCCTTCTGCAGAACGCGGATGAGATACAGTCCCGTGCGGGGGAAATGTCCTCTTCCTCAGAGGATCTCGCCCGCCGCACCGAAACCCAGGCCGCCACGCTCGAAGAAACCGCCGCTGCCCTGGACGAGATCACCAGCTCGGTCGGCAAGGCCGCCAGCGATGCCTCCGAGGTCGAACGCGTGGTCCAGCAGACGCGGACCGATGCCGAAGACAACAGCAGCATCGTGCGCCAGGCGGTTGTCGCCATGTCCGAAATCCGCGCATCCTCCGAATCGATCTCGAAGATCACCGGCGTGATCGACGACATTGCCTTTCAGACCAACCTTCTCGCGCTAAACGCGGGGGTCGAGGCCGCCCGCGCGGGCACCGCCGGGCGTGGCTTCGCCGTGGTCGCGGATGAAGTTCGCCAGCTTGCCCTGGGGTCCTCCGAAGCCGCGCGCGAGATCAAGCAGCTCATCGGCGCCAGTTCCAAGCACGTGGAATCCGGCGTGGAGCTGGTCAACTCGGCGGGCGAGGCGCTCGCGGGCATCGTCGAACAGGTTGCGCATGTCGCGACGCTGGTCAGCGGCATCGCCGAAAGCGCGCGGGACCAGTCGAGCGGTATCTCCGAGATCAACACGAGCGTGGTTCATCTCGACAAGGTGACCCAGCAGAATGCCGCGATGGTCGAGGAAGCCTCCACGGCAGTCGTGACCCTGACCGGCGAGGTCGACAGCCTCCGACGCCAGATTTCTCGCTTCCGGGTCGATGTGGAAAGTGCCGCCGAACGGCTCGAAGCTTGGAGGCCGGATTTCGATCGGGCTGCCGGCTAACAATCTCGCGCGCCGGCTTATGGGGTCGGCGCGCGCGGGTCCCGGTCGGGTCGCATCGCCCGACCGGGACCCCCTCGCCGGCTGCGATTTCGATGGTCTTCCAACCGGCGCGATCCGGGACCGCACCGCGGGCCAATCCTAACAACAGGTTAAACCTGTCTTTGTAACCCATTGATTCATATAGAGCGGCAGGATGTCCCGGCCCGGGACATCCCACATGTCCCCTACTGGTTCGCCTCGATGGCGCGCCAGCGTGCGACGTTCTCGTTGTGCTCGTCGAGGGTCTCGGCAAAGGCATGCCCGCCGCTGCCGTCGGCCACGAAGAAGACGAAATCCGTCTCCGCCGGGTTCAGCGCCGCCTCGATGCTCGCCCGGCCCGGGTTGGCGATGGGCGTGGGCGGCAGCCCCTCGATCACATAGGTGTTGTAGGGCGTCGCCGCGCGCAGCTCCGACTGCCTCAGCCCGCGCCCGAGCACACCCTCGCCGTTGGTGATGCCGTAGATCACCGTGGGGTCCGTCTGCAACCGCATGCCGCGGTCCAGCCGGTTCACGAAGACGCTCGCCACCTGACGCCGCTCCTCGGGGATGCCGGTTTCCTTCTCGATGACCGAGGCCAGGATCAGCGCCTCTTCGGGGCTCTCGAGCGGCAGCTCCGCATCCCGGTTGGCCCATGCATTGGCCAGGATCGCCTCCTGCGCCGACTGCATCCGCCCGATCAGCGCCGCGCGGCTGTCGCCGGTGACGACCTCGTAGCTGTCCGGCGCAAGGCTCCCCTCGGCGGGCACTTCGACGGTCCCTTCAAGGATGTCGATCTGCATGAGCTCCTGAACCACCTGCCAGCTTGTCACGCCCTCGGCGAGCGCGATGCGGTAGCGGGTGCCCGGCTCTTCCTTGGCCGTGGCATACTCGGGCGCGGGCTCTTCCCCGGCCGGGTCGAACTCGGCCATTTCCTCGTAACGCCCCGTGGCCGGGTCAAGCTCGCGAACCTGCACGCTCGCCGCGTTGATCCCGATCCGGTAAATCACCTCGGTGCCGCAGGTCGATGCCCCGCCACGTGTGACGATGTCCGTGATCTCCACCATCGAGGCCCTTTCGGGCACGAGGTAGCTGCCGAACTTCAGGTCGCCACTCCGGTCGGTATAGTCCGCGCCAAGCCGGAACATCAGCGGGCTCGAGATCGCCCCCTGCGCGGCCAGCCGTTCGGACACGTCCTGCATGGATCCGTTACGCGGCACCTCGATACAGATCGCCTGCTCAAGCGGCCCCTCGGCGGAGTATTCGTTCTTCGCCCAGATCAACAACCCGCCGAAGAGGAAGATCCCCACGACAAGGAAGGTCAGCGCGTTCGACGCCACGCTTTTCCACATTGGATCAGTCCGCCTTGCCGAAGATCACGCTGGCGTTCGTCCCGCCGAACCCGAAGGAGTTGGACAGCGCGTAGGAAATCTCCCGCTCCCGCTTCTCGTTGGGGGCGAGGTCGATGGCCGTCTCCACCGCCGGGGTGTCGAGATTGATGGTCGGCGGGGCCACCTGATCGCGGATCGCGAGGATCGAGAAGATCGCCTCGATCGCGCCAGCCGCACCCAGCAGGTGCCCGGTTGCCGACTTGGTCGAGGACATCGTGACCTTCGACGCCGCGTCGCCCAGCATCCGCTCTACCGCGGAAAGCTCGATGACATCGGCCATGGTCGAGGTGCCGTGGGCGTTGATGTAGTCGATCTGCGCGGGCTCCAACCCGGCATCCTTGAGCGCCGCGCGCATGGAGCGCTCGCCGCCCTCGCCGTTCTCGGAGGGTGCGGTGATGTGGTAGGCGTCACCGGACAGCCCGTAGCCCTTCACCTCGGCATAGATCGTCGCGCCACGCGCCTTGGCGTGTTCGTATTCCTCGAGCACCAGCGCGCCCGCGCCCTCGCCCATGACAAAGCCGTCGCGATCGGCATCATAGGGACGGCTCGCGGCCTGCGGGTCGTCGCCCCGCTTTGTCGAGAGCGCCTTGCAGGCGTTGAAGCCCGCGATGCCGATTTCCGAGATCGCCGCCTCGGCGCCACCGGCCACCATGACATCCGCATCGCCGTACTTGATCAGCCGGCTCGCGTCGCCGATGGCATGGGCACCCGTCGAACAGGCGGTGACGACCGCGTGGTTCGGGCCCTTGAAGCCGTAGCGGATCGAGATGTTCCCCGAGATCAGGTTGATCAGCGCACCGGGAATGAAGAAGGGCGACACCCGGCGGGGGCCCTTGTCGCGGATCAGGTAGGCGGTCTCGGCAATGGAGTTGAGCCCCCCGATGCCGGAGCCCATCAGGACGCCGGTGCGTTCGCGCCCCTCATCGTCCTGCGGTTTCCAGCCCGAAGCCTCGATCGCCTGGATGGCGGCGGACATGCCGTAGAGAATGAAGTCGTCGACCTTGCGACGCTCCTTCTTGTCCATCCAGTCCTCGGGGTTGAAGCTGCCGTCGCTTCCGTCCCCGATCGGAACCTCGCAGGCGTAGGTGGTGGCCAGGTTGGAGGCGTCGAAACGCGTGATGGTTCCTGCTCCGGACTTACCGTCCAGCAGCCGGGACCAGCTCTGCTCCACCCCGCAGGCGAGGGGCGTGACCAGCCCCAGCCCGGTGACAACGACGCGACGCATGTGCCCTGCCCTCTTCTCTTGATCGCTCTTTGGCCGCTCTTACCGCGACAGGGCAAGGCGGGGCAAGAGCGCGGCGAGTGCCCTTTTCCCATGCCTCGCAAGGATCTGCCGGCGGCAAGCGCGGCAGGCGGCGGACCGCCGGGGTCGAAACCGTCCGGCGATCCTGCCCTGTTTCCGCTCAGCCCATCCGTTCGGAGGAATAGGACCCCGGCGAGGCGGGGAAGACCACCGTCTTGTTGCCGTTGAGGAAGACGCGATGGTGCGCGTGCGCGTGGATCGCGCGGGCCAGCACCTGTGCCTCGACGTCCCGCCCGAGCGAGACGTAGTCGGAGGGCGACTGCGAATGCGTGACGCGGACGGTGTCCTGTTCGATGATCGGCCCCTCGTCGAGATCCGCGGTCACATAGTGGGCGGTGGCCCCGATCAGCTTCACGCCGCGCTCGTAGGCCTGCTTGTAGGGGTTGGCGCCCTTGAAGCTCGGCAGGAACGAGTGGTGGATGTTGATGATCCGGCCCGACATCTTCTGGCAGAGGTCGTCCGACAGGATCTGCATGTAGCGCGCGAGCACCACGAGGTCGGCTTCGGTCTCCTCGACCACGCCCATGATCTGCGCCTCGGCCTCGGGCTTGTTCTGCGGCGTCACACGGATGTGGTGAAACGGGATGTCGTGATTCACCACGAGCTTCTGGTAGTCCATGTGGTTCGAGATCACCGCGACCACATCGATCGGAAGGGCGCCGATGCGCCAACGATAGAGCAGGTCGTTCAGGCAGTGCCCGAACCGCGACACCATGAGCACGACACGCATCTTCCGGGCAGGATCGTGGAAGGTGAAATCCATTTCGTATTCGCTCGCGAGGGAAACAAAGCCCTCGCGAAGCTCCTCGATCCCGATGCCGGTCTCGGAGTTGAAGATGGACCGCATGAAGAACATGCCCGTTTCGAGGTCGTCGAACTGCGAGCTGTCCGTGAGGTTGCATCCATGATCGGCAAGATAGGATGCAATGCCCCCAACGATGCCACGACGTGACGGGCAAGTGACCGTCAAACAATAAGAATTCATCTCTCCTCCATTCCTGCGATCGATGGGTCGATCCCGACGTACCATGCTGTCGGCGACATCGTAACGCGCAGATCAGTGCAAGCCGGTCCGTCCTGCGTCAACGGCCTTGGCGGGGCCTTCGTCGCTTTTGCGTTACGCATCGTCGCAGCGGATTTCCGATAGGCTGCGACCGTTCACCGCAGGGGCTTCGCGACGCCGATCGGCGCGCCCGAAAGATCGCTCATGCCTCACCTCTCGGGGGGTGATATATTTCCGACACAAAAACTCGGGATTGACGGCGGGGCCGGTAGCGATGACAAATGCCTGTGTAACCACCGCCCGAAACAAGAGGCGGCACCCGGAATTTCCAAGAGGGAGAGAGACCCGATGAAACGCAGCACCACCGCGCTGGCCCTGATCATGGCGACGGCCACGCCGGCGCTTGCCGACAAGGCAGCCGTGATCGACACCTATTCCGACATCGCGCAAGCGGGATACGAAGACAGCCTGATCAAGGCGCAGCAGCTGAGCGACGCGGTGACGGCTCTCATCGACGCGCCCTCGGCGGAAACGCTGGCCGCGGCAAAGACCGCCTGGCTCGAGGCGCGCGTTCCCTACCAGCAGACCGAGACCTTCCGCTTCGGCAACCCGATCGTCGACGACTGGGAGGGCAAGGTGAATGCCTGGCCGCTGGACGAAGGCCTGATCGACTACGTGGACGACAGCTACGGCGGTCCGACCGACGCCAATGCCTATGCCGGGCTGAACGTCATCGCGAACGAGACCTTCACTCTGTCGGGCGAAGAGGTCGACGCGTCTGAAATCACGCCCGCCCTGCTGGAAGAGACGCTGCACGAGGCCGACGCCGTCGAAGCCAACGTCGCCACCGGCTACCACGCCATCGAGTTCCTTCTCTGGGGCCAGGACCTCAACGGCACCGAGCACGGCGCCGGCAACCGGCCCTGGACCGACTACGCCAGAGGCGAGGACTGCACCAACGGCAATTGCGACCGTCGCGCGGAATACCTGCGTGCGGCCACCGACCTGCTGGTCAGCGACCTGGAATGGATGACCGCGCAATGGGCCGATGACGGTGCCGCGCGCGAGGAGCTGACCTCTGACGAAGATGCGGCCATCGTGGCGATGCTGACCGGCATGGGCAGCCTCTCCTACGGGGAACAGGCGGGCGAACGCATGAAACTGGGCGTGATGCTGAACGACCCCGAGGAAGAGCATGATTGCTTCTCGGACAACACGCACAACAGCCACTTCTACGACGGTCTCGGCATCCACAACGTCTACAACGGCGAATATGTGCGGATCGACGGATCGGTCGTGTCGGGCGAAAGCCTCTCGTCGCTGGTGGCCGAAGCCGATCCCGAGGTCGACGCCGCCCTACGCGCCAATCTCAATCAGACCATGATCGAACTCGGGCAGATCAAGGCCGCGGCGGAAGCGGGCTTTTCCTATGACCAGATGCTGGCACGCGGCAACGAGGCGGGCGAAGAACTGATCATGAGCGCGGTCGATGCGCTTGTGACGCAGACGACGTCCATCGAACGTGCCGTCGCGGCCCTCGGGCTTGACCAGATCGGCTTCGAAGGCTCCGACAGCCTCGACAATCCCGACGCAGTGTTCCAGTAACTTCCCTCAGGCAGGCCGGGGCGGCACGTCTCCCAACCACGCAGCCCCGGCCCACCCAGCCCTGAAAAGACCCAGTATGCGATCCGTTTTCACAGTTCTTGCCCTTACGGCTCTGAGCCTTCCCGCAGCCGCCGATACCGGCTCGGATTTGAAGGACCTCCACCTCGACTTGATACCCCGGACGGCGAGCGAGCGTGAGCGTATTGCGTCGGTCACGCAGCCCACCGAGGATTTCAGCGCCCCCGAAAAGTTCGAAACCAACCCGGCCGGCGCGGCGACGGTGCGCGCGCGGACAGATGCGGATGCCTTTTCGCAGCCTTCCGGCAACATCAGCTTCGCGGGTGAGCTTGACTTCAAGCTGGGCAATGGCCTCTTCAAGAAGCTCTGGGTCTCTTCCCCATCGTCCACGCTGGCCTCGGATGGGCTCGGGCCGCTCTACAACGCCCGCTCCTGCCAGCGCTGCCACCTCAAGGACGGCCGCGGGCATCCGCCCGAGGGGCCTGATGACAGCCGCGTCTCGATGTTCCTGCGCGTCTCTGTTCCGGCTGCGCCGGACGCGCCGATGTCAGATGTCGAGGCCTTTCTTCTTTCGCTCGGCGACGAGACGCCCCGCACCCGCCCCGATCCGAATTACGGTGGACAGATCCAGGATTTCGCCCTGCCCGGCCACGCCGCCGAAGGGCAGATGATGATCGACTACACCGAAGAGGAGATCGCGCTTTCGGGCGGCGAGACGGCGACGCTGCGCGACCCCTCCTACAGCCACGCCGATCCGGGCTACGGCCCCCTTGGGGAAGGCGCCATGCTGAGCCCGCGCGTCGCTCCGCAGATGATCGGCCTCGGGTTGGTCGAAGCGATTCCCGCTGAGGACATCCTTGCCAAGGCCGATCCCGATGACGCGGACGGCGACGGCATTTCCGGCCGCCCGCAGATCGTCTGGTCCTTCGACGAAGACGCCGTGATGCTGGGCCGCTTCGGCTGGAAAGCCGGGGCACCGACGGTGAAGGAGCAGTCCGCTGCGGCCTTCGCCGGCGACATCGGCATTTCGAACCCGCTCTTTACCTCGCCCGCCGGGGACTGCACGCCGAACCAGACGGCCTGCATCGAAGGCCCCCATGGCGACGGCGATGCACGCGGCACCGAGATCGACGCCGAGGGGCTCGACCTCGTGACTTTCTACAGTCGCAACCTCGGCGTCCCGGCCCGCCGCGACACGGATGATCCGCAGGTGCTCAACGGCAAGCGCGTCTTTTACGAGACCGGCTGCATCGCCTGTCACACGCCGAAATACGTGACACACCGCCTGACCGACCGCGACGAGCAGAGCTTCCAGCTCATCTGGCCCTACTCCGATTTCCTGCTGCACGACATGGGGCCGGGCCTTGCCGACAACCGTCCCGAAGGCCGCGCGAGCGGCAGCGAATGGCGCACAGCGCCGCTTTGGGGGATCGGCCTCACCGAGCAGGTGAGCGGTCATACCTATTTCCTTCACGATGGGCGGGCGCGCTCGATGCTCGAAGCTGTGCTATGGCACGGCGGCGAGGCGCAGGCCGCGCGTGACCGCGTGATCGAAATGCCCCCCGAAGACCGTGCGGATCTGATCCGCTACCTGGAGAGCCTATGAAACACCTTGCCCTGGTCCTCGCCTGCCTTGCCTCCCCAGCCCTGGCGGGGGTGGATGAAGCGCTCGACGACCACGTGCTGCCGCGGGCCGAGACTTTCCGCCAGCAGGCCGAGCGTCTTGCCGAGAGGGCGTCCGACGATTGCACGGCACCGGCCCTTCGCGCGCCCTACCAGGATCTTTTCGACGCCTGGATGGGCATTTCCCATCTCCGCTTCGGTCCGCTCGAGGAAGACGGCCGCGCGCTCGCCATCGGCTTCTGGCCCGACACCCGCGGGATGGTGCAGCGCACCGTTTCGCGGTTGATCGCGGACGAAGATCCGGCGGCAGGCGATCCGGAGGCATTCGCCGAGGTCTCGATCGCGGGGCGCGGCTTGTTTGCGCTGGAACGCCTGCTTTATGACGAGGCGCTGTCGGACTATGGCCCGGAGGACTATGCCTGTTCGCTGGCAACCGCCGTCGCCCGGGACCTGTCCCGCATGTCCGAAGGACTGAGCGCCGACTGGAACGACTACCAGGGGCTCATGAAAGATGCCGGCGAGAACACCACCTATCTGAGTGAGAAGGAAGCCGCCCAGGCCCTTTACACGGCCCTGATGACCGGGCTCGAATTCACCAAGGATCAGAGGCTCGGGCGCCCGCTCGGCACCTTTGACCGGCCACGCCCGACCTGGGCCGAGGCCTATCGCTCCGACCGTCCGCTTCGCAACGTCGTCCTGTCGTTGGAGGCTCTGCGCGAGCTGTCTCGGACCCTGTCCGACGATCCCATTCCGGTGACTGAGGCCGCCTTTGCGGATGTTCTGGACGTGGCAGCCGGCCTTGACGACCCGCGGCTCGCCGGGGTCGAGGATCCTTCGGAGCGCCTCAAGATCGAGATCCTGCAACAGCGCGTCGACCTCCTTCAGGATGACGTCGCCGGAGAGATCGGCGGGGCGCTGGGACTGACCCAGGGCTTCAACGCGCAGGACGGGGACTGATCCCATGCAGCGACGCCGCTTCCTCTCGGCCATGCTCGCCTCGGCAAGCCTGCCCGCCGCCGGTTGGGCCGCGGCGGGCGACCCGGCCTACCTCGCGGCGGCGCGCACCGCCTCGGGCGCCTTCGAGCTTTTCCTGCTGGACGAGACCGGGGACGACATCTTTTCCATCCCCCTGCCCGACCGTGGCCACGCCGCGGCAGCACATCCCGTCATGGCAGAGGCCGTCGCCTTTGCCCGCAGACCCGGCACCTTCGCGCTTGTTATCGACTGCCTGCGCGGGAAACTCATCCGTGAACTCGAGGCGCCCGAAGGTCGCCACTTCTACGGCCACGGCGTCTTCATCGCGGGCGGCGATGTGCTCTGCACGCCGGAAAACGCCTACGAGAGCGGCGAGGGAAGGATCGGCCTCTGGTCACGGTCCGAGGGATGGCGGCGCATCGGCGAGATCCCGAGCCATGGCACAGGCCCCCACGACATCCGCCGCCTGCCGGGCGACGTTCTGGTGGTGGCAAACGGAGGTATCCGGACCCATCCGGGCGCGGGCCGAGAAAAGCTCAACATCGACACGATGCAGCCGAACCTGAGCTATCTCACCGGACAAGGCGAATTGCTGGATCAGGTCACGCTGCCAGAGGAACTGCACCAAAACTCCATCCGCCATCTTGCGCTTGGCCCCGACGGAACGGTGGCCTTTGCCATGCAGTGGCAGGGCGAGGTCACCGACGGCGTGCCCCTTCTGGGGCTGCACAGACGCGGCGCCCCCGTCCAGCTGGCCGATATGCCGCTGAGCGAGGCCATCGGGATGAAGGGATATGCCGGATCGGTGGCTTTCGACGGCGCCGGCAATCGCGTTGCCATCACGTCGCCCCGCGGCGGCCGGGTGCAGATCTTCGGGAATGACGGAAGCCATCTCGAAACGATCCGCCGCAGCGATGTCTGCGGCGCAGCGCCATCGGCGGCGGGATTCCTTTTCTCGGATGGCATGGGCGGGTTGCTGGAACTGGGAGAGCAGCTCAGGCCGCTTCAATCCCGTCCGGGACGCGCCTGGGACAACCACGTCGTCAGTCTGCGCAACGCGACGACCTGATCGCCGCCGGGTCGGTCAGCCTGTACCGGTGGCCTTCATCTGACCCGGCAGGATGTCCCCCACTGACAGCACTGGCGAGGCATCGATCTCGTCCGCGTCAAGCATCGCGGCGACCTGTTCCAGCGACGACACGATCATGGCCTGCTGCCAGTCTTCCAGCCCTTCGAACTGGCGGACATAGCGCTGCTGCAGGGCATCCGGCGCCCCGTTCACTTTCAACAGCCCCTCATCGGTGATGTAGAGGTTGGTCTGCCGCCTGTCCGTCTCGGACCGGCGGCGTTCGAGCATGCCGAACCCTTCGAGCTTTTTGATAAGCGCCGAAATCGTCGCCTGGGTCACCCCCATGCGCGTCGCGATCTCTGTCGGCGTGGCGTGACCTTTTTCTGCAACTATCTGCAGCACGCGGAGTTGTACCGCTGTAAGTCCGGCCTCCCTGGCGAGACGGCGCCCGTAAAGCTCCGTCGCGCGAAGAATGCGGCGAATGGCTACAAGGCTGTCGTCTGTACGATCCATGGGAATGTCCGGCGTTGGCCAGCCGACACTACGCCGAGACTGACCTCGGCGTCCACCAATCCGTGCGCTTTGCTTTTGCGAAACAGTGCTCATGACCCTTACTTAGCACAAATCGCGCTTTATAGAAGACCCAAGACGCGTTAACATTGAATATAAATGGTAAAAATGGTCGTCTGCTGGGAAAACTGCGTGTCGGGGAAGAAAATTGCTTTGCCTGTTGAAGTAACCGCAAAGACGACTATACTTAGCTTAACGAAGCAACCGAACGAGGA
>CAYNKL010000059.1:0-24203 GCA_964397775.1 uncultured Rhodobacterales bacterium
ATTATGTGCCCGACGAGCAGGATCGTCAGATAGGCCGGGCCGTCATCCGCCCGGGGATGGTAGAGCTCCTCGCCACACTCCGGGCAGGTATCGTTCACCTTCAGGTAGCGCCTGAAGAGATGGCCCTTGCCGCAGGCGGGGCAGCGATGCATCAGTCCCCTCAGGACAGCCTCTCTGGTGTCACGGTGTTCGGTTGGGGTGGTGGTCATTTCGTACCTTTCGGATCGGAGCGTGACCCGGCCGATATAGGGATTTTTGATGGTATATTGAAGCATCATATTTCAGCGTAATTCCGCGGCAAAACAGCCTACCTCTATGCAGTGGGGCAGGATTTCATACATACAATTTTCCCCTCAATCTCATCTGTGAGAGATGTCATAGAGCCAAAGCAAGGAGCGCCGCGATCATGAGCCCATGGACCCCGTCGATCCCCGAAGAGGGCAGCCCGCGCTACATCGCGATTGCCGATGCAATTGCGCGCGATATCGACAGCGGGGCGTTATGGCCCGGGGAGCGGTTGCCGCCGCAGCGCAGGCTTGCCGAGGCTCTCGGCATCGACTTCACGACCGTCTCGCGGGGCTATGCCGAGGCGCGCAGGCGCGGGCTGGTGGAAAGTCATGTCGGACGGGGGACCTTCGTTTGTGCCCAGCGGACAAAGGCCCCAAGCGTCGATCCCGCGCGCCTGCGCGACGAGGATCTCGCGATGAACATGCCGCCCGATCCCGACGATGAACGTCTGTTGCGTCGCATGCGGGAAGGGCTCGACTATGTCGGCGTCAACATGGTCCACCTGCTGCGCTATCAGTCGCCGGTTGGCAGCGAGAGGGACAAGAGCGCGGCGATGGGCTGGCTTGGCCAGCGGGGGGTGTCGCCGGCGTCGGATCGCGTCGCAGTCACGCCCGGGGCGCACGCAACAATTCTCGCGATCCTGACCACACTTTCCGCACCAGGGGACACTATCCTCTGCGAGGCCATCTCGTACCCCGGGCTCCGGACCATCGCCGCGCGGCTTTGCCTGAACCTGCAGGGTGTGCCCATGGATGAAGACGGGATAGATCCGGAGGCGCTTGCCGAGGCGGTTCGGACGCATCGACCCAAGGCGCTCTATCTCACCCCGACCCTGCACAATCCGACGACGCTGACAGTGCCGACCTCGCGAAGGCAGCAGATTGCGCAGGTGGCGGTCGCACATGGGCTGCCCGTGATCGAGGACGATGCCTACGGCTTCGTGCCGCCGGATGCACCCGCCGCGCTTGCCGCCCACGCCCCCGAGCAGACCTGGTACATCGGCGGTTTGTCCAAATGCCTCGGCGCCGGGTTACGGCTTGCCTATACGCTCGCCCCGTCGAGCCGGTGTGCGCTCAGCCTCGGTCATGCCCTGCGCAGCACCTCGGTCATGGCGTCGCCCATCTCGGCCGCACTGGCGACACGCTGGATCGAAGACGGCACGGCCGGGGCACTCCGCGACCACATCCGCTCGGAAGCGGCCAGCCGTCAGGCCATCGCGGCGGAGATGCTGGCGGGGCTCGACTACAAATCGGCGCCGAACGCCTTCAATGTCTGGCTAAGACTGCCCGAGGGGACGGGCCGCGCGGATCTCATGGGCCGAATGGCCGGGCGGCACATCGGGATCATGCCGTCCGACGCCTTCACGGTGCTTGGCGAGGCCGACGAACATGTGCGCGTATGCCTTGGTGGCTCGATCTCGCGCGAAGACCTGCGCCGGGGGCTGCTTGTCATGACCGACTCGCTCCAGTCCCACGCCCGGGTTGGATAGGCGGGCGGAGGGGCAGAGATTCTGCCCGGAATTGCCATCGTGGAACCGATTGCCTGACGTCTCCCACCCGCGCATCGCTCGCGAGGGTGGGAGCGGGGTCTGCTCAGAGCCCTCCGAAATGCAGCGCCTTGGTTTCGAGGTACTCCTCGATCCCTTCCTGGGCGCCCTCGCGGCCGAGACCCGAGGCCTTGACGCCCCCGAAGGGCGAGACCTCGTTGCTGAGCAGCCCGGTGTTGAGCCCGACCATGCCGAATTCCAGTGCCTCGCCAAAGCGGAAGGCACGGGGCATGTCGCGGGTGTAGAAGTAGGCGGCCAGACCGAAGGGCGTGCCATTGGCGAGCGCCAGCGCCTCGTCCTCGGTCTCGAACCGGAAGATGGGCGCAACCGGGCCGAAGGTTTCTTCGGAGGCCAGCCGCATCTCGGGATGGGCGCCGGCCAGCACCACCGGATCGGCGTATTGACCCCCCAGCTCGCGGGTGCGCGTGGCACGCGTGGCGCCCTTCTCAAGCGCATCGGCGACATGGGCGTTGATCTTCTCGATCGCGGCCGAGTTGATCATCGGGCCGATGTTCGTGTTCGCGCCGGTTCCCGGTCCGACGTGGAGCGCGTCGACCCGGGCGCTCAGCGCAGCGACAAAATCATCGTATATGCCGGATTGCACCATGATCCGGTTGGCGCAGACGCAGGTCTGCCCGCCGTTGCGGAACTTGGATTGCATGGCGCCTTCGACGGCGGCGTCCAGATCGGCGTCGTCGAAGACGACGAAGGGCGCGTTGCCGCCGAGCTCGAGGCTGAGGCGCTTCAGCGTGGGCGCACATTGTTCGGCCAGAAGGGCGCCGACGCGGGTCGAGCCGGTGAAGGACAGCTTGCGCACCACGGGGCTTTGGGTCAGCGCGCCGCCGATGGCCTCGGGCCGTCCGGTCAGCACGTTGATGACGCCCGCCGGGATGCCTGCGCGTTCGGCCAGAACGGCGAGTGCAAGCGCGGAATAGGGCGTGAAATCCGAGGGTTTCACCACCATCGTGCATCCCGCCGCCAGACCGGGCGCGACCTTGCGCGTGATCATCGCGATGGGAAAGTTCCACGGCGTGATGATCGCACAGACGCCGACCGGCTCTTTCGTGGCAAAGATCTTCTTGTCCTTGGCGGGCGAGGGGATGATCTTGCCGTTGATGCGCCGCGCCTCTTCGGCGAACCAGCGCACGAAGCTGGCGCCATAGGCCACTTCGCCGCGCGACTCCGACAGGGGCTTGCCCTGTTCGGCGGTCAGGATCTGGGCGAGATCCTCGGTGTTGTCGAGGATCAGATGATACCATTTCATCAGCAGATCGGCGCGATCCGCATGCGTCCGCGCGGCCCAGCCTTTCATGGCGCGCTCTGCCGCGGCGATCGCCTCGTGCGTTTCCTCTGCGGTGCACTCGGGCAGCTGGCCCAGCGCCTCGCCACTGGCGGGATCGGTCACGGCCATCTCGGATCGCGCGCGCCAGTCGCCGTTGATAACGGCGGCGTTGCGGAACAGGTCGGGGTCTTGCAGCTTCATGCTTGGTCCTCCAGTGCGGCGAGGATCGCCTTCGTTACTTCATCGGTTGAATTGTTGCCGGGCCCGGTGCCGATGCCGCTGGCCGTCGCAGTCTCGACAGCGGCCAGGATGCGTCCTGCCGCGTCCGCTTCGCCCAGGTGTTCGAGCATCATCGCGGCCGACCAGATGGCGGCGATGGGATTGGCGATGCCCTTTCCGGCAATGTCCGGGGCCGAGCCATGGACCGGCTCGAACATCGAGGGACCGCTGCGGTCGGGGCAGATATTGGCGGAGGCGGCGAAGCCCAGTCCCCCCTGGATCGCGGCGCCAAGGTCGGTGAGAATATCGCCGAAGAGGTTCGAGGCGACCACGACATCAAGGCTTTCGGGGGCCATGACCATCCGCGCCGCCATGGCGTCGATATGCATCATCTCCACGGTCACGTCCGGATAGTCCTGCGCGACCATCCGGGTCATCTCGTCCCAGAAGACCATGGTGTGTTTCTGCGCGTTGGACTTGGTGACCGAGGTGACCTTCCCGCGACGCCCGCGGGCCTGATCGAAGGCGAAGCGCAGGATGCGCTCCACGCCGGTGCGGGTGAAGATCGCGGTTTCGACCGCTACCTCGTTGGGCGTGCCCTGATGAGCCCGGCCGCCGGCACCGGAATATTCGCCCTCGGTATTCTCGCGGATGCAGAGGATGTCGAAGTTTTCCGCCTTCAGCGGCCCCTCGACGCCGGGCAGCAGGCGGTGGGGGCGGATGTTGGCGTACTGGGTGAAGGCCTTGCGGATCGGCAGCAGCAGCCCGTGCAGCGATACCGAATCCGGGACGGTTTCGGGCCAGCCGACGGCGCCCAGCAGGATCGCGTCGAAGCTGCGCAGCGTCTCGATCCCGTCATCGGGCATCATGGCGCCCGTTTCCAGGTAATGCGCGCAGGACCAGTCGAACTGTTGCGCGTTGATTTCAAAGCCGTGCCGTGCGGCGGCGGACCGAACCACCTCCATGGCCGCGGCCGTGACATCCACGCCGATCCCGTCGCCCGGGATCAGGGCCAGATTGTATGCGTTCATGATGTGCTCCGGTCAGGACTAGAAGTCTGAGACCTTGCCCCATTGGCTGCGCCCGAAGCGGGCCATACGGTATTGTGCGGTCTCGGTGATGGGCGTCCGCCCAAGGATCATGTCGGCGACCAGGTGTCCGACGCCTGGGCCGATCCCGAAGCCATGGCCCGACAGACCCGCAGCCAGGACGAGCCCCGGGACGCCGACGTCCGGGTCGATCACGGGCACGCCGTCCGGGGTGCTGTCGATGTATCCGCCCCAGGTGGACTGCACCGGTATCGTGCGCAGGGCCGGCATCAGTGCGCGGCCGCGTTCAAGGGTCTGGGCGATCACCTTTTGATCCGGCTTGGGATCGAGGATGCGCACCCGCTCCATCGGGGTCGGACGGTCGAGCTCCCAGAGGCGGCGCGTCTCGAACCCGGCGGCCCAGGCCTGCGTGCCGCCCGGGCGCAGCACCCGCCAGCGGCGGGCGAACATCGGCAGGAAGTGCCGCATGCCGAGGATGGCCCCGGGGGTGGGGTCGAGGCTGGCGCGGCCCGAGGTGGCCAGCGTGTACCCGCCGTCGGCACGGCGGGTGACGGTCACGGGCGCGGTGTGCAGCGCGTCTGGCAGACCCTGCGCCCCGGGCGCCACCGACAGGATCGAACTGCGGGCCGAGGCCTGCGGGAAGAAGATGCCGAGCTGATGCATGAAGCTGCCAGCCCAGGCTCCGCCGGCCACGACCACCGAAGACGTGCGGATCGTGCCGCGTTCGGTCACGACGCCGCTGACCCGGCCCGCGGATCTTTCGATGCCGCGCGCGGCGCAGTTCTGAACGACATGACCGCCCTTCGTCTCGACCGCCTGCGCGATCAGGGGGGCGGCGCGCGACGGGTCGGCGATACCGTCCGTCGGCGACCAGACGCCGCCTTTCCAGGCCTGGCCCGTCGCAGCACCGCGCTCTGCGGCCTCGGCCGAGGTCATCATCCGGGTATCGACGCCTTCGCCCCGCGCGAAACGACCCCATTTGGCCCATCCTTCGATCTCGGCCTCGTCATTGGACAAGTAGATCAGGCCCGAGCGCTTGAAGCCCAGACTGTCGCCGATCTCGGCGCCGATCTGCTCCCAAAGCTGCAGACTTCGGGTGGCGAGGGGCAATTCGCGTGCATCGCGGTTCTGCTGACGGCACCAGCCCCAGTTGCGGCTGGACTGTTCGCCGCCGATCACGCCCTTTTCCAGCAGCACAACCTTCTGCCCTTCGCGCGCCAGCCAGAAGGCAGTGCAGACACCGACGATGCCGCCGCCGATCACGACGCAATCGGCCTCGGGGGGAAGGATGTCGGAGGTTTTCACGGCAAGGCGTGGCGCGGACATGGGGTATCCTTTCGTTTGTCCGGACCCTATCCGGGCCATCAAAGCGGGTTGTTTTGCAATCACCGCCGGAAACGGCATTTCCTGTTGAAACAGGGTGGTAAATGAAGTGCAGTAGCGAGCCATCCCGGGCTGTCATTCCGTACGACCGGCCCAGGCACAAGGAAGACCCATGAAACCGGCCCACAAGCTCGACAGGATCGACGTCAAAATCCTTGCCGTGCTGCAACGCAACGGACGCATCACCAATGTGGAGCTGGCCGATGAGGTGAACCTGTCGCCGTCGCCATGTCTGATGCGGGTGAAGAAGCTGCAACAGGCGGGCTACATCTCGGGCTATTCGGCCCAGATCGATCTGGCGCGGCTCGGCTCGACGATGACGGTCTTCACCGAGTTCACGCTCAAGAACCACCGTCAGATCGATTTCGCCCGGTTCCAGGAAGCGCTGGAAAAGACCGATGCCTGCGTGGAATGCCACCTCGTCTCGGGCGGGTATGACTACCTGGTGAAGTTCGTGACCGCCGGGATCGACGATTATCAGTCCATCGTGGAAGGGCTTGTCGACCGCGAAATCGGGATCGACAAGTATTTCAGTTTCGTCGTGCTGAAGACGCCGTTTTCGCGCCAGCACGTGGACCTGACGCGCCTGTTCGGCGACCTCGACTGAGGTGGCTCAGTAGCCTCGCGACTGGTCGACCAGCCCGGGGATGGGTTCATTTACCCGAAGCGCCTTCATGACGGCCAGCGCGTGACGCGCGCCTTCGGTCGCGTCGGTCTGGGCCGCGACATGGGGCGTCACGATCACGCGCGGGTCGCGCCACATCCAGTGGTCCTGTGGCAGGGGTTCGGGATCGGTCACATCCAGCATCGCGGCAGAGATATGGCCCGCCTCCAGCGCGCCGCGCAGCGCCTCGGCATCCAGGTGCGCGCCACGCCCCGCGTGGACCAGCGATGCGCCCGTCGGCAGGGCCGAGAGGGTCTTTGAATTCAGGATGCCGCGCGTCTCCGGGGTCAGCGGCAGCAGGCAGACGAGCAGATCGGTCCGGGCGAGAAAGCCGTCGAAGTCCGAGGCGGCAAACATCGACACAGTGCCCGCCTTGCCCGACCGCGAAAGCCCTGCCACGTCGAATCCGAGGGCCTGAAGGCTTTCCGCCGTGAGCGTGCCTATGCGGCCCATCCCGAGGATGCCGACCCTGCGTGACGCGGCAAGGGGGACGGGATGGCTGCGCCACTCACCCTGACGCCCCTGTTCCAGATAGGCTGGCATGTCGCGATGCAACATGAGGGTCGCCATGACGACCCAGTCGCGGACCATGGCCTCGATCCCCGGGGCGAGGGTGCGCGACAGCGCCACGCCCTCGGGCATCGGCGGCATGTGATCGACGCCTGCCCCGACCGAGAGGACCACCCGCAGGTTGGGATAGCCCGACAGGTCGGCGGGCGGGATCCAGCAGGCGATTGCCGTCACTTCGGCAGGATCGGTCACCGCATCCTCGCCCTCGATCAGCGTCTCGCCCGCGGCGTCGAAGAGCGCGCGCCAGACGGGCAGGCGGGCGGGGGTGGATTTGAAGAGCAAGGCCATCAGCGCAGCACCGCGCGGATCTCGGGGTCTTCCAGCGTGAGGTCGAGCACCCTGCGCGTGCGCTCGACGATGGTGTCGATCTCGTCCGCGGTACAACAGAGCGGTGGCGCGTAGCCGAAGACGCCCTGCGGGAAGGCGCGGACCACCAGCCCCTGCTCCCAGGCGCGGTCGAAGAGGCGGGTCGCGGCGTTCAGCTCGGCGGGCAGGGGCGTCTTTGCGACCTTGTCCGTGACCAGTTCCACGGCGGCGAGCATGCCGCGGCCGCGCACGTCGCCGACCAGCGGATGATCGGACAGCCCCTGCAGTCCGTCCTGAAGACGCTTGCCCATGGCACGGCCATTTTCCAGCAGACCGCCCTCGTAGAGCGCCAGCACCTCCAGCCCCACGGCGGCCGAGACGGGATGTGCGGAGTAGGTGAAGCCATGGCCGACCGCCTTGGCGCCCGCGCCGTCGGCGATCACATCGTAGACCGCATCCGACATCAGCACCGCGCCCATGGGCACGTAGCCCGAGGTCAGACCCTTGGCGACGGTCATGAGGTCCGGCACGATGCCTTCATCCTCGCAGGCGAAAAGCGGGCCGGTGCGGCCAAAGGCCGTGATGACCTCGTCGGCCACGAAGAGGATGCCGTACTCGGCGCAGGTGTCGCGCATGGCCTTGATCCAGCCCTTGGGCGGCACCAGAACGCCACCCGAGCCCTGGATCGGCTCGACGTAGAAGGCCGCGACGCGGTCGGGGCCGAGGTCTTCCACCTTGGCGCGCAGCTCGGCGACCGAGGCGTCGATGACCGCCTGCGGATCGTCTGCCCGCGGGTTGCGGTAGAGGTCGTGAGACGCGATCTTGTGCTGCCAGTCAAAAGGCAGGCCGAAGCCGTCGTGGAACAGCGATAGCGCAGTGATGCCGGCGCCGGTGGAGCTCGACCCGTGATAGCCTGAGGCAACCGAGATGACCTGGTCGCGCTCGGGCTTGCCCTGCGCATGCCAGTAATAGCGGATGAAACGGATCGTGCTGTCGACGGCGTCCGACCCGCCCAACGTGAAATAGACGTGATTGAGATCGCCCGACGCACGCTCGGCCAGGGCCGCGGCAAGCCGGATGGGTGCCTCGGCGCCAAGATCGAAGTAACCGGTCGCGTAGGGCAGATCGCGCATCTGCCGCGACGCGGCCTCGATGACGCTTTCCTGCCCGTAGCCCGCGTTCACGCACCAAAGGCCGGCGAAGCCGTCGATCAGCTCGCGCCCCTCGGCATCGGTGACGGTAGCGCCCTTGGCGCCGGTCAGCACGCGCACGCCGCGCGCCTCGTGCCCCCGGTAGGAGGAGACCGGGTGGACGAGGTGGCGCCGGTCCAGTTCGGCGAGGGAATTGGCGAGGGGTGGACGTATGGTCATTATGTGCTCCGCCGGTTCAGCCAAGGGCTTGCGAAATGAGGGCGTGGGTCTGGTAGAGGGAACTTGCGCGAGCGCGGGGCGCGCGGACCATTGCGGTTCCGTCCCCGACCACGGGCAACCCAAGCCCTTCGATGAAGGGGGCGAGCCCGTGCTCTTCGGGCACGTCGATACGCAGGAGCTGCCCGTTCATGCGGGCCGCCGCCTCTGCGATCAGAGAGCGCGCCGCCGCGGCATTACGCGCCACGACGGGCCCGAGGACATATCCTCGACCGAAGCGGCGCAGCAGGGCGAACCCGCCTTCGGTGGTCAGGGTCTCGCCCGTCTCCGCAATCCGTGTCAGCAACGCCAGACGCTCCATTCCGCTGGCATCGCGGTCCATTTCTGCAAGCTGATCCGGATCGACGGGGTCAGCGGAGACCGGTTGTTCGGGGCTCGCCGCGTGGGCGGTGCCGCGCAACTGCACGATGCGCCCGCACGGCTCGAAGCCGAGCTTGCGGTAGAGCGGCAACCCCTCCGGCGTCGCCACGAGACGCATCTCACGATCGCCCGCCAGTGCAATGGCGGCTTCCATCACCCGCCGGCCAAGACCGCGGCCACGCATGGTTTCGTCCACGATGATCATGTTCAGGGTGGCCACGGGGCCGTGGAACGAACAAAGCGCCGTACCGACAACGCGGCCGTTCTCGATCGCCGCAACCCCTTGGGAGACGGACAGATTCAGGAGCCAGTCCTCGATCCGGTGGGGCCAGCTCACGGCTTGCGACAGGGCGAGCGCGCCCTCGAGGTGCGCCTCGGTGAAGGGCACCAGCTCGGTGGTCGATGGGGGAGGGGTGTCAACGCGGGTCATGGCAGAGGTCCTGGATATTGCCTCCGAAAACTACCCCCCGGGCGCTAGCATCTCTGACTTGATCGCAGGGGCCGGCGGCAGTTTTCGCCAAAGGCCGCAGCGCCGGGCCGCAGAAAATGCCGTCAGCGCGAGAGGCTTTCCCCAAGACGCCGGATCAGTGCGCAGGTGGCCTGCAGCTCGTCCCGGGTCAGGTATTCCTCGGGCTTGTGCGCCCGCGCGATGTCGCCCGGTCCGCAGACCACCGAAGCGATGCCGGCCGCCTGGAACAGGCCCGCCTCGGTCCCGTAGCTGACCGCCGCGAGCGGAGTCGTGCCGGAGAGATCGGCGATGCGCGCGGCCAGCGGATGATCTGTCGGAAGGGCCAGCGGCGGATAGGTCGAAATCGTCTCGACCTCGACGCCTGCGGCCGCGGCAGCGGCGACGACGGGGCCAAGCAGTGTTATCGGATCGGCCCCGGCAATGGCGCGGACCTCGATCTCGGCCTCAGCGAGGTCGGGAATGATGTTGAGCGCCTGTCCGCCAGAAACCGTGCCGATCTGAAGGCTGGAGAAGGGCGGCGCGAAGCGCGGGTCCTGCGCCCCCTGCGTCAAGGCGGCGGCCTGGGCGACGGCGGCTTCGAGCACCGGCACAAGCGCGTGAATGGCGTTCTTGCCCAGATCGGGGCGCGAAGAATGGCCCGCCTGTCCGCGGGCCCGCAACCGGATCGCGGCCTTGCCCTTGTGCGCCAGAACGGGAACGAGCCCCGAAGGTTCGCCGATGATCGCGCCCTCGGGTGTGGCGCAAAGCTCCGGCAATGCCGAAAGCAGGTGCGGCACGCCCTGGCATCCGGCCTCTTCGTCGTAGGAGAGGGCGAGGTGGACGGGCTGCTTCAGGTCCATTGCTGCAAGTTCGGGCACCATGGCCAGTGCCGCGGCCACGAAGCCCTTCATGTCGCAAGCCCCGCGCCCGATCAGCCTATCGCCGTCGTCGCGCAGCACAAAAGGATCCGCCTTCCAGCCGGGTTCCGCGGCCGGGACGACATCTAGGTGTCCCGAGAGCACATAGCCCGGCTTGTCCGCCGGTCCGATGGTGGCAAAGAGGTTCGAGCGGTCGCCTTCCGGCCCCGGCAGCACATGCGCCGCGATTCCATGCGCCGCGAGCCATTCCTGCACGAATCCGATGATCGGTCCGTTCGGCTGGCCGACCACGCTGTCGAATCCGACCAGTTTCGAGAGCATTTGCTCGGGCGTCAGTGTCTCTTGCGACATGCGTGCTGTCCTCTTTGTTCTCTTGTTCCCCAGTCTGCCACGGTCGCGTCCGAAGCGGAGACCGAGTTCCAAGGCGCTCCGGCAGGCTGTGCCGCGTGCCGCTGCGCATACGCAATTTCATGCCTTGCGCCGGACGAAGCCAGCACCTCTGTCGCTGTCAGACGATGATGCTGGGATGAAACAAACCATCGGAGACCACCATGACCGTCCGCCCCAAATTCGTCAGTTTCGATTGCCACGGCACCATGATCTATTTCGACATGGCCGGGGCGGCGCGTGACCACTACGGCGCGCAGCTTTCGCCCGAGCAGATGGATGCCTTCATCCGCGACTTCTCGGCCTATCGGCTGGACGAGGTTCTGCAGGATTTCAAACCCTATGCCGACGTGGTGCACAACGCCCTCGAACGCACCTGCAAGCGCAACGGCGTGGCTTTCGATCCCGCTGTCGCCGTGGACATCTACAACCGTGTGCCCACCTGGGGGCCCAATCCCGATGTGCCCGCAGGCCTTGCCAAGGTGGCCGAGGAGTTTCCTCTGGTGGCGCTGACGAACTCGATGAACGAACAGATCCCGCACAACATCGCCAAGCTCGGCGCGCCGATCACCCATGTGCTGACGGCCGAGAGCGCCGGCGCCTACAAGCCGCACATGCAGGCCTTCGAGTACATGTTCGACACGCTGGGGTGCGGCCCCGAGGACGTGCTGCATGTCTCGTCGAGCTTCCGCTACGATCTGATGACGGCGCATGACCTGCACATCACCAACAAGGTCTGGGTCAACCGCGGGCACGAGCCTGCCAACCCTTACTACGGCTACACAGAGGTGCCCGACATTTCGCATCTTCCGGCCGTTCTGGGCCTCTGAGCGATGAAATTCGCATCCTACTGGCACGACACGGCGCCCGCCTTCACAGGCGGGCATTCGGGGCCGGTCGAGAGCCGCTTCGACGTGGCGGTGATCGGCGCCGGGTTCACCGGTCTGAATGCCGCGCGCAAGCTGGCACGCGAGGGTCTGCGCGTCGCTGTGCTGGAAGCCTCGCACGTCGGGGCAGGGGCCTCGGGGCGCAATGGCGGGCATCTGAACAACGGCATCGCCCATGGCTATGCCGATGCCAAGACACACCTCGGGGCCGAGCGGGCGCACAGGCTCTACCGCGCCTTCGACCGTTCGATCGACATGATCGAGCAGGTCATCGCCGAGGAAGGGATCGACTGCGACTTTCGCCCCGCCGGCAAGCTGAAGTTGGCCTCCAAGCCCTCGCACGTTGCCGGGCTGCAGGCCAATCAGGAGCTTGTCGCGCGCGAGGTCGATCCCGAGACCCGTTGGCTCGACCGGGAAGATCTGAAAGGGGAAATCGGGTCCGACGCGTTCCACGGCGCGGCGCTGTTCGAGAAGTCGGCGATGATGCACATGGGCCGCTACCTGACCGGTCTGGCCGAGGCCACGGTGCGCCATGGTGCGACGGTCTGGGAAAATGCGCCTGTCAGCGGGCGCAACAAGACGCAGAAGGGCTGGCAGCTGGAGACGCCGCGCGGACAGCTGACCGCCGACCGGGTGATCGCCGCGACCGGAGGCTATTCGGCACAGGTCCGCAACGCGCCGCTGGGATATTTCCGCAAGCGGATCATCTCGATGGCGTCGTTCATCATCGCCACCCGACCGCTGACCGACGCCGAGGTGGCCGCCACGATGCCCGGCAACAGGACCTACGTGACCTCGCTCAACATTGGCAATTACTTCCGTCTCTCGCCGGACAACCGGCTGATCCTTGGCGGGAGGGCGCGGTTTTCGGCGCGGTCTGATCAGAAGTCCGACGCCCGCTCCGGCGCGGTGCTCCGCGAGGCGATGACCGGCATCTTTCCGCAACTGGCGAAGGTCGAGATCGACTATTGCTGGGGCGGCCTGGTCGGGCTGACAAAGGATCGTTTCCCCCGCGCGGGCGAGGCCGACGGCATGATCTACGGCATGGGCTATTCCGGCCACGGCGCGCAGATGTCCACGCTGCTGGGGCAGGCACTGGCCGATATGGCGCAGGGGCGGCACGACACCAACCCGCTCGAGGGGTTGGATTGGCCCGCGGTGCCCGCGTTGAACGGCAAGCCTTGGTTCCTGCCGCTCGCGGGGATGTGGTTCGGCCTGAAGGACCGCCTGTCCTGAACTTGCGTGCGGCGCGTTCTACCCGATCGAATGCGCCGCCAGCGCGTGGGTCACCAGACCTTCGCTCGCCCGGCGATGCGGGCCGATCCGCATCTCGGTCACGGTATCGAAGCGCCCCATGCCCGCCGCACTCAGGAAACCCGTCAGCTCCTGCCCCTCGCTGGGTGTGTCGAGCCTGACGAAGCTGCCCTGCACCTGGCGCATCAGGGGCGCGGCGAGCTGTATCGCCATGGCCTCGGACTCGGCCACCAGAGGACCTATGACATGGCCCTTGCCAAAGCGCCGCATCAGCGCATAGCCGCAGGGCCGCCCGGCACGCAGGGCAAGACATCCGGTTGAAACCTCAAGCAGCGCATCCATCGTCGCGCGTCGGTCCGCGCCAAAGGCCTGCCGGTCCATGTCGCGCACCGCCGCGTGGTCACCCTCGGTGATCGGGGCGACTTCGATGCCCGGCAAAGCTTCAACCTCCGGCAGGCTGCGGACAACGCCCTGATGCTGGTAGACGGTCGTCACGTGCTGGAACCCGGCGCTGAGGTAAAGGCGGTAGCCCGCGCGCGTCGCATTGAGCCGCAGGTCGCGCCCTTCGCAGTCGCGCATGATGCGGTCGAGCAGGAAACGCCCGCCACCCCGCGCCTGCAGGCGCGGCGGCGTCACCATCATGCCCAGCACAGCGAAGTCGTCGCCCATCGGGAAATGCATGGCCGAGCCCAGCGGACGTCCGATCTCGTCCAGGGCGATATAGCCATCGCCCAACCGCATCAGCAGGTCCAGATCGCTGTCGCGATGCGGCCAGAACACGCTGACGGTCAGCTCATGCAGAAGCGCACGGTCCTTGCGGGCAATCGGCACAAGCTCGGCCTCATAGGCGTCGATCCGAAGAGTGTCGTTCAATTGCGCTGCCTCCCGTTTGGCTGGCCATGCCACACTTCAAGTTGCTCGGGCGCGATGGCTCGCATGTCCGGTGCCGAACGCCCGGTTTGCAGCGGATGGTTCCCCGAGCTGCCATGGCATGACCATAGCCCGCATTGCGTAGCAGGTTTCACCATTCTGCGTTGAGTTTCAGTACATTCTGCCCAATTTTCATGCGCATCGAGGATCACCCGCCGGCCTGGCTTCGTGCGACCAGGGTCAGGGCGGCGTCCAGCGCTTCGATGAAGCGGTCCGCGTGCTCTTCCTGGCAGACGAGCGGAGGACGGACCTTCAAGGTGTCCTCATTCGCTCCGGTGGTGCTGATCAGCACGCCATCGTCGCGCATCGCGTTGACCACGTCGAGCGCGAGCCGGCGCCGGTCGGCCTCCGAGGTGCCAGCAGCACCAATGTCGATGCCGAGGAACAGGCCGGCATTGCGGATGCCTGCCAGGGTCTCGTGCCTTTGGGCGAGCTTCTCAAGCCCGGCGCGCAGACGCTCGCCCATGGCATGCGCGTGACGCGGGATGCCGTCGCGCTGAAGGATCGTCAGGACCGCGTCGGCGGTCGCGATGCCGACGGTATTGCCGGCGAAAGTGTTCGAATAGCGGGCGGTCTGGCCAAAGCTCTCCATCGGGTCCTTGCGGCCGACGACAGCGCCGATGGGAAAGCCATTGCCCATAGGTTTGCCCAGCGTGGCAAGATCCGGGACGATGCCATGCCGCTCGAACCCCCACATATGCGCGCCGGTGCGGCCAAAGCCCGGCTGAACCTCGTCCGAAATGACCAGGCCGCCCGCCGCGCGCACCGCCTCGATGCCTCCGGTGATGAACCCCGGCGGGTCGATCCAGACGCCGTCACTGGAAAAGATGCTGTCGAACAGGATCGCCGCAACGCCGATGCCGCGTCGGTCGAGGTCGTGGATCGCCGCGCGCACCTGCGACTCGAAATGCGCGGCGGCCTGTGCCTCGGGCACGCCCTCGGGGCTGGGCAGGGTGATCATGCGCACCGAGGGGCTAAGCCGCACCGCGTCGCCCAGATTCGGCGACACCGCCGCCACGGCGGCGCTGGTGCCGTGATAGGCGTAGGACGAGACGATGACACCTTCGTTGCCGCTGACATGGCGCGCGATCCGCAGCGCCAGATCGTTGGATTCGCTGCCCGTGCAGGTGAAGACGACACGGTCCATCGCTTCGGGAAAGGTCCCGACGAGCCGTTCGGCATAGTCCACGAGCCGCGGTTCGAGATAGCGCGTGTTGGCGCTGATCCGGCCCGCCTGTTCGGCCATGGCGGCGTTCACCTCGGGGTGGCAATGCCCGAGCGAGGGAACGTTGTTGTAGAAATCGAGATAGGCGCGCCCGTCAGGATCGTAGAGCCACATGCCCTCGCCACGCACGAAATGCACCGGCTTGCGGTATTGCAGCCGGTAGGAGGCACCCAGAACGGCATCTCGCCGCGCGATGAGATCCGCCTCGCGCGCGGGCAGGTCCGTCTCGCCGGGCCGGTAGCGGTTGGGCATGAGATCGGTCGTCATGGGCTTGGCCTCGTTGGTTATTGTGCGCTCATGGCGCGACTGGCTGTGACAGCGCCTCGGTCACGGCGGCCCTGGCCGAGCGGGCATCGAGCCGCGACAGGATCGCCAGCCCGCGTTCACCGCGTGCCACGTTCTTGTTGATATAGGCGGCATCCTCGGGAAACAGGGCGGACCGCCAAGCATTGACGAGGATCAGGGCCGCCTGCCTTGCCCGCATCAGGCCGACAAGCAGTTCCCGGTCAAGGTCGCTCAGCGGGATGACAGAGTGGTATCCGGCGATGATCTTTTCTGCTCCGCCAAGGGGCAGGTCGGGATCGGTGACCATGTGACCCGCCGCAATGGCAAGGTCCTGCAGCCGTGGGTTCCACCCGCCGTCGCCGAAATCGATGAAACCGGTGCCGTGATCGGTCGCGAGCATGTTGTGAGGGCTGGGATCGTTGTGGGTGATCTGCCAGTCGAGTTCGGCCAGATTCGGGGCAATCTGCGCGGCGTAATCCGCCATGGCAGCCCGGGCAAGGTCGGCCAGCGGTTTGGCGTGCACATGGCCTGCGAGCGACGGCAGACGCGTCCAGCACCCGATATGCCAAAGGACAGGGCGCCGCGCCGAGGGCGGATCGCAGCGGCCGAGCGCCCGATGCAGCCTCGCAAGGGCCTGGCCAGTGCCATAGACACGCGCCGTCGTCGGTTCCTCGGCGTGCAGCGGCACGCCCTCGAGCCGCGTCTGAAGGTAGCCGCAGATGGCGCGGTCACGAAACATCAAGACGCCGCCGCGGGTCCGCAGGACCCGGGAAACGTTGATTTCCGCGCTGTCCGCGAGTTCGGCCAGAACTCCGGATTGGAAGGCAAAGCTGTCGCGCGCTTCGGGCCGGGCGGATGTCTTGAGGATCAGCCGGCGCCCGTCGGAAAGCCGGATCTCATCCGTCCTCTCGACCTCGGAGGCGAGCGGAATGATCTCGCCGGTGATCCCGTAATGCCGTTCAAGCAGGAGCGCCGACTGATCCGTCCCGCCATGATCGGGGCGCGCCGCCATCGGAGCTGACGCGGCGCGATACCAGGCCTCTGAAACGGACCCATCTTCGGTTGGAGAGGCGGTGGTGATCGTCATGACGCTTCGGCATGCTCCTTCGGTTCGGCGTAAACCGCTGCCAGATCCGCCAATCCCCAGTTGCCGCCGGTCAGGATGGTGCAGACCTTCTCGTCGGGACGCACCTTGACGGTGCCGGCCAGGAGCGCCCCGACGCCGATTGCGGCGGCCGGTTCGGCTACCAGTTTGGCGTCACGCGCCAGCGCCCGCATGCCCTCGACGATGTCGGCCTCTTCGACCGTGACGATCTCGTCGACATGGCGCTCGATGATCGGCCAGGGGTTCCGGCCGGGCACGCTGATGTGCAGGCCATCCGCAATGGTGTGCAGAAGAGGCAGCGACACGGGTTCCCCCCGAAGACGGCTCTGGTGGTACTTCGGGGTCATGGCCGGCTCGGCGCCGATCACCCGGACACCTGGCTTCAGCGCCTTCAGCGCGGTTGCCACGCCCGATATCAGGCCGCCACCACCCAGTGGCACGATGACCGTATCCACATCGGGCAGATCCTCGAGGATCTCGCAACCGATCGTGCCCTGACCGGCTATGACGCGCGGATCCTCGAACCCGTGGACGGTCTCGTATCCCTTTTCCGCGGCGATGCGATAAACCTGCTCCCAGCGCGCCGCCGTATCACCGTCGTAGAGGACCACCTCGGCGCCAAGCGCGCGGGTGTTGGCGATTTTCTGAGCCGGCGCCCGTTCCGGCAGGACCAGCACCACCTTTGCGCCCAGCATCCGGCCCGCCCAGGACAGGCCCTGCGCGTGGTTGCCCGAAGAGGAGGAAATCAGCCCTCGCGCGATCTGCTCGGGCGACAGTTGCAGCGCTGTGTTGAGCGCACCACGGATCTTGAAGGCGCCGGTGACCTGGAGCGTCTCGGGCTTGAGGAAAAGCTGACAACCGACGGCCGGCTCGATCCGGTCGGCGCGCAGCAGCGGCGTATGCCGGACATAAGGCGCAATCCGTGTGCGGGCGGCCTGGATGTCCTCGATCGTGGGAAAGTCCTGCATGCGTTGGAACCAGGTCAGAGGGCTGGGGCCAGAAAGTCGAAAGACGTGCCGATGCCGCGCTCTCGGGCCAGTCGCAGCAGGGCGGCGGCGGTCGTGTTGTCCTGTATCGCCATGCCGGTGGAATCGAAGATCGTGATCTGTTCGTCGCTTTCTCGACCCGGTTTGCGGCCGAGCAGCACCTCGCCGATCTCGGCATCGGGGCCGGAGACGATCCCTGCGGCCAAGGCGTGCTGCAGCTCGCCCTTTTCCGAACATTGCACGGCGGAATCGACCACCACACGGGCGTCTCGAAACAGCTCGGGATCGAGCTCCTGCTTGCCGGGCTGGTCCGCGCCGATGGCCACCACATGCGTGCCTGGCCGCAGCCAACCCGCGCGCAGCACCACACCGCTGGCGCGGGTTGTCGTGACGACGACACCGGCCCGGGCAACGGCCGCCTGCGCCGTCTCCTCGGCCGAGACCGGTATTCCGTAATCGGCCTCGATCTCGGCGGCGAAGGTTGAGACAGTCTCGGGCGATCGTCCCCAGGCATGGATCTGGTCGATCTGCATGACCTCGCGAATGGCGCGGATCTGCATCCGGGCCTGATTGCCGGAGCCGAGGACGGCGAGGCGGCGTGCATCGGGCCGCGCCAGCGCCCTGACCGAAACAGCCCCGGCCGCCCCGGTCCGGAAACCCGTCAGCAGGCTGCCATCCATGACACAGGTCAGCGCGCCGCTCTGGCCTTCGAACACCAGAACTGTTCCCATGCCGTTGGGCACGCCATGTCGCGCGGGGTTGTCGCGAAACCCGCCGGACGAGGCCTTGAGCGAGACAATCTCACTCTCCCGGCTGTAGCCCGCCTTGAAGTCGATCTCTGCGCCCGGCGTCGACAGGTGGATGCCCATGTAGGGCGGCTGGTCGACCTCGCCGCCGCTGAAGGTGCGATAGGCTTCTTCGACCGCTCCGATCACCGAGGGCATGTCGATGAGCCCACGCACGTCCTCCTTGGTCAGCAGTAGGGTGGTCATGCTCCGCCTTCCGTCATCGACGGGCCCGCCGCATGGCGCGCTGATCCTGAAGCGCAAAGCCCTTAAGGACTGCCGGCAGGAACCACGGGTCGCCGCGATAGAGCGGAACCGCGGCGGGCGGACGTCCCGCGAAGGCGCTTTCCCCCTCGTGGTGCCCAAGCAGGCGGTGCGCCGCGCGGCTGCCCACCCAGGGGGCCCAGACCACGCCGGATCCACAGAACCCCGTCGCGTGCAGGATGCCGCGGTGCTCGAAAAGACGAGGCACCATGTCGCGATGCATGGCGACATTGCCGAACCAGCTGTGGCTCAGCTTGACCGTCTCAAGCTCGGGGAAGATCTCGGCCAGCCCCGCGCGCAGGCGCAGGGTCGGCTCCAAGGGATTGCCCTGGCGCGAGGCGTCACGCCCGCCAAGAAGGATGCGGCGCCCGTCGGGCGAGGGACGATAGTAGAACCCCATCTGGCGGTTTTCGCCCAGCATCATGCCCTTCGGCATGAGGCGTGCCATCACGTCTGCGGGCAGTTCCTCGGTGGCGATGATCCGGCTGCGGACCGGGATCATGCGGCGTTGCAGGAAGGGCACTGCCTTGTCGGTATAGCCATTTGTGCAGACCAGAACCTTGCGGGCGCTCAAGGTCCCGGACGAGGTGCTCACCCGAAACGTCTCGCCCTCCTGGACAATGCCCGCAACCCGTGTCTGGCCGTGAACGGCAACACCCACATTCAGCGTGACACGCAGAAGTTCTGCGTGGAACTTTGCCGGATGCAACCCGCCGATATCCATGCGCACCGTACCGCCCCGGTAGAAATCGGTGCCGAGATGGCTGTGCTGTTCGGCATAGGGCACGGCATAGGTCTCGATCCCCAGACGTTGGGCCAGCGTCTCCGACGCGCGTGCCATGGTGTCGTACTGATCAAAGCCAAGGGCGCCCTTGAAGGATCCGGTCAGCTGGTAGTCGCAGTCCAGCTCCTCGGTCCGGATCAGGTTGCAGAGAAATTCGCGTGCCACCTTGCCCTCGGCCTCGATGGCTAGTGCGGTTTCCTCGCCGAAGCGCCGCGAGAGCACGGCAAAGTTCGGGCGGATGTTGCCGCTGGTGATGCCGCCATTGCGCGACGAGGCCCCTTCGCCGGGGTTCATCGCATCGAAGACCGCCACCGATCGTCCCGCGCGGGCCAGGACCAGCGCCGCGGAGAGGCCGGCAAAGCCTGCGCCGACGATGGCCACGTCGACCTTGGCAGGAAGGGAAGGCGCCGAAACGGAACGCGGCGGCGCGTCTTCCCACCAGTATGGCCTGGCGCTACTGGCAGCGCGCGGATCTTGCGACATGACTGACCTCAGAAACTGTCGTTGCGGACGTCGAGCGCATCGCGCAGCCCGTCGCCGATGAAATTGAAACTGGTGACGGCGATGGTGATCGCGGCCCCCGGCACGATCGCCAGCCATGGCGCCGAGCCCAGGTATTGTTGCGCGCCGTTCAGCATGTTGCCCCAGCTCGGCAGGGGCGGCTGAATGCCGAAGCCGAGAAAGCTGATGTAGGCCTCGAGCAGGATCGCCCGTGCGACCGTCAGGGTGGCCGCGACGATGATCGGCCCCATGCAGTTGGGCAGGATTTCGCGGAACATCATGTGGGCGCGGCTCAGGCCGAGCATGCGCCCGGCGAGCACGAACTCGCGTTCCTTCAACGACTGGACCTCGGCCTCGACGATGCGTGCGACCTCCATCCAGCCGGTCATCGAGATGATGACGGTGATCATGATCGGGCTGGGCTGCAGGGCCACGGCCAGCGCGAGCAGCAGGAAGATCGTCGGAAAGGACAGAAAGCCGTCGACGAGCCGCATGAGCACCGCGTTGACGATCCGCCCCCCGTAGCCGGCGACGACGCCGACCAGCGTGCCCACGACCGTGGCAAGCACCATGGCGAAGAAGCCCACCAGAAGCGAGATCCGGCCCGCCATCAGAAGCCGTGCGGCGATGTCCCGTCCCAGAGGATCGGTGCCGAGATAGTGGTTGCCGGTCAATGGCGGCGAAAACCGCGCAATGAGATCAATATAGAGCGAGTCGTAAGGCAGCAGGTAGGGGCCGAACACGCAGGCCAGCGTCAGCAGGGTGATCATCACGATCCCCAGCAGCGCGAGCCGGTGGCTGAGGAAGCGCCGCACGACGCGACTTTGCCACCAGCGGGGAAGGGGCGTCGTGTTGATGTCGGTCGTGGTCATGGGAGTATCCTTTTTTCGGGATCAGGCCAGACGGATGCGCGGATCGACGAGGGCCACGGTGATATCGGCAAGCAGGTTGGCGACGATGGTCAGCAGGGCCGAGAACATCAGCAGCCCCATGACGACCGGGTAGTCGCTGTAGCCAAGGCTATCGAGGAAGAGACGCCCCATGCCTGGCCAGGTGAAGACCGTTTCGGTCACCAGCGCCCCGGTCAGAAGCGACGGGATCTGGACGCCTGCCAGGGTGATCATGGGCAGCATCGCATTGCCGACCACGTGCTTCATGATCACCCGGCGCTCGGAAACGCCCTTGGCGCGGGCGGTCTTGACGAAATCTTGGCTGATTGCATCGAGCGTCGCGCCGCGCATGAAGCGGCTCCAGATCGCGATGTGGACCAGGGCCAAAACCACCGAAGGCATGATGAGGTGGTGCAGGTAGTTCAGCACCGACTGGTCGCCGATCGTGTACATGTTGCCGGCCGGCAGCCAATCGAGCCTCAGCGAAAAGACGTAGATCCCGATCAGGCCGAACCAGAAGGTCGGGATGGAGAGCGCGATCATCGCGCCAACGGTTGCCGTGTAGTCGAAGCCCGAATAGCGGTGTGTCGCGCCGCGGATGCCGATCCAAGTGCCCACCGCAACGGCGATCACCGTGGACGAACCCATCAGGAGCAGCGTTGCGGGGACGTGACGCGCGATCACAGAGGTCACCGGGCTGCCGTCCCGGAACGAGGTGCCCCAGTCGCCCTGGAGCAGGCCCCAGACCCAGTCGAAGTACTGCACGTAGAGCGGACGGTTGAGCCCGAGTTGTTCGGTGATGCGTGCGATGTCTTCCTGCGTCATGCCGGGGTCGAGCGCGTACTGCGAAAGCGGGCCGCCCGGCATCAGGTAGAGCACCGTGAAGCCGATGATCGAGACGATCACCAGAAGCACGGCGCTTTGCAGGAAACGGCTGATAAGGAAGGCGGCCATGGGATGCTCCGTCTAGAGGGCGGATTGGGCGTTGGGCCGCCGCCCGCAACATGTGCGGGCGACGGCGGCATCGAAGGTCAGTCCCAGTACCAGACCGCTGCGTGCGAGGACTCGGTGCGGGTGTTCGAGTTGGCCTCGAAGCCTTCCAGCCCTGCCTTGCGGCCAAAGACGTTGGTGTAGAGGTAGATCGGCAGGAAAGGCAGATCCTCGCGGATGATCTCCTGCACCTTCATGTAGATCTCCTTGCGCCGTTCCGTGTCGAAGGTCCGCGCGCCTTCCTCGAGCAGCTTGTCCACCTCGGGGTTGGAATACTGCGCGTTGTTGGAGCCGCTGCCGCTCTGGGCCGCGATGGCCTTGCTGTGGAAGCGGTTGGTCACGTCCGGATCGGCGCCGATCAGGTAGGTGATCCCGACCATGGCGGATTCGAATTCCGACTGGCCCCAGAAGTCACCCCACATCACCGCCGGCGGCAGGTTCTCGATCGTCATCTCGACACCGATCTGGGCGAAGGTCTGCTGGAGGAACTGCTGCGTCTGTTCCCGCAGGTGCGCGCCGGTGGTGGTCGAGTTGGAGAAGCTCAACCGCACACCGTCCTTTTCGCGGATGCCGTCGGACCCGGGTTTCCAACCGGCCTCATCCAGCAGGCTTGCGGCTTTCTCGAGATCGAACTCGTGCTTCGGAAGATCCGGATTGTAGTAGGCCGAGGTCGGCGGCATGAAGGTCTCGGTTTCGCCCGGGACGCCGAAGTACAGAAGGTCCACGATCGACTTGCGGTCCATCGCCAGGTACAGCGCCTCGCGCACGGCTTTATCCTGGAACTGCGGCAGTTCCATGTTGAGGTAGATGGATTCCACCGTCCCGCGCGGCTCCAGCGTCACGACCCGGTCGGGAAGCGTCTTGGCCTCTTCGTAGTTGTCGGGCGTGATGTAGGCCTGACCGACAAGGTCGATCTCGCCGCTGCGGAACTGGGTGTAGAGCACCGTCATGTCGGGGATGTACTTGAACACCAGCTGTTCGATGTAGGGCCCGTCACCGTGATAGTCGGGGTTGGCCACGAGCTGGAGGTTGTCGCCCGCCTGACGCTGGCCCCACTTGAAGGCACCGGTGCCCACGGGAGCCTGGTTGAACGGCGCGTCGTTGGGATCTTCGGCCGCGCCGAGGATATGCTCGGGCAGGATGAAGGTCTCGGTCAGGAAGGACATGTAGGGCGCGAAGGGTTCTTCCATGCGCCAGGTGATCTCGGTCGGCGAGACAACCTCGATATCGCGGACGAGATCGTGGCCGGTGGTGCGCCAGGCACGGAAGTCGGGATCGGTGATCAGTTCCAGCGTGAACTTGACGTCTTCGGCGGTGAAAGGCTCGCCGTCATGCCATTTCACATCGTCGCGCAGCTTGATCCGCCACTCGAGCCCGTCCTCCGAGAGACCGCCATTATCGATGGTCGGCACCTCGGACGCGAGGTTCGGAACGATCTCGCCCTCGGGGGTGATGCGGAACAGCGCGTCGAAAAGCGAGAATGCGACGCCGTCGTCGACTTCGATGTGCGGCATCAGCGGATTGAAGACGGTCGGCTCCTGCGAGAGACCCACCACGATGCGGCCGGTGGGCTCTGCGGGCTGCGCGTGCGCGGCCTTGCCAAGCAGGTTGGGCACGATCAGGCCCGCGGCACCGCCAACCGTCATCATCCGCAGTGTGTCGCGGCGCGTGAAGCCGGCTTTTGTCTTCTTGTCCTTGGTCATGTCATTTTCCCCTGTTGTGGACTTTGGTTTATGGTCTTGGCGTCAGCTTGCGGCTGTCGCTGTCGTCGCCTCGCCGAAGTGCTCCCCCGGGATCGCCGCCACCAGCTCGCGCGTGTAGTCGGCTTCGGGATTGAAGAAGATCTGGGCGGGGCGGCCGAATTCGACGATCCGGCCCTTCTGCATCACCGCGATCTCGTCGCAGATCTGGCTGGCGACGCGCAGATCGTGGGTGATGAAGATCATCGCGACGCCTGTCTCACGCTGGATCCGGTCGAGCAGTTCGAGGATCTGAGCCTGGATCGAGACGTCGAGCGCGGACACGGCCTCGTCCGCGATCAGCAGTTCGGGCTTGAACATCAGCGCCCGGGCGACACCGACGCGCTGTCGCTGCCCGCCCGAGAATTCGTGCGGATAGCGCTCGAACGCACCATCATCGAGCCCGACAAGGCGCAGCAGCTCCTTGGCTTCCTTCCGGGCCTGCTTGGCCGGCATCCCGTGGGCCATGGGGCCGACGGTGAGGATCGTGCCGATGGTCATGCGCGGGTTCAGCGAGGCAAAGGGATCCTGGAAGATCATCTGGATCTTGGGGCGAAGCGCCCGGAAGTCGTTTTCGGACAGCGTTGCCACATCGCGTCCGCCGAACAGGATGTGCCCGGAATCGGCCTCCATCAGCCGGATCAGCAGACGTCCCAGCGACGACTTGCCCGAACCGCTTTCGCCCACGACCCCGAGCGTATGGCCGGGCCGCACCTCGAAGGACACGTTCTGGACCGCGTGCACGATCCTCTGGGTGCCGAAAAGCGCACT
>CAYNKL010000060.1:0-23710 GCA_964397775.1 uncultured Rhodobacterales bacterium
CGAGCCTTCAGGGCGCCGCCATCACCAGCGTCCAGATCGACAACGTGCTGCACGAGTTCTCGTCCGTGGCCGGTGTCCGCGAGGATGTGACCGATATCGTGCTGAACCTCAAGGGGGTCAGCCTGCGCATGGAAGTCGACGGACCCAAGCGCGTGTCGATCACCGCCAAGGGCCCCTCGGTCGTCACCGCCGGTGACATCGCCGAAAGCGCCGGCATCGAGGTGCTGAACCGCGAGCACGTGATCTGCCACCTCGACGATGGCGCCGACCTGTTCATGGAGCTGACCGTGAACACCGGGAAGGGCTATGTCTCGGCCGACCGCAACAAGCCGGAAGACGCGCCCATCGGCCTGATCCCGATCGACGCGATCTACTCGCCGGTCAAGCGCGTCGCCTACGACGTGCAGCCGACGCGTGAAGGCCAGGTGCTGGACTACGACAAGCTGACCATGAAGGTCGAGACCGACGGCTCCGTGAGCCCCGAGGATGCCGTGGCCTATGCCGCGCGGATCCTGCAGGACCAGCTGTCGATCTTCGTCAACTTCGACGAGCCCGAGTCGGCCACCCGTCAGGACGACGAGGACGGTCTCGAGTTCAACCCGCTCCTCCTCAAGAAGGTGGACGAGCTGGAACTGTCGGTGCGTTCGGCGAACTGCCTGAAGAACGACAACATCGTCTACATCGGCGACCTGATCCAGAAGACCGAAGCCGAGATGCTCCGCACCCCGAACTTCGGCCGCAAGTCGCTGAACGAGATCAAGGAAGTGCTGTCGGGCATGGGCCTGCACCTCGGCATGGATGTCGAGGACTGGCCGCCGGACAACATTGAGGATCTGGCCAAGAAGCTGGAAGACTCGTTCTAAGGCGCGTGCAAGCACGCACCCTACCACGGTGTAGGGTGCGTGATCTCACGCACCGACCCGGGCATCGCGCCCCAAGGAGAGCTGCTGACACGCATCGGCGGCCGGACAAAGTAAAACCGCCCGTAGAGGGCAAAATCGGAGCAAGAAAATGCGTCACGCCCGCGGATACCGCCGCCTGAACCGCACCCACGAGCACCGCAAGGCCCTTTGGGCCAACATGTCGGGCTCGCTCATCGAACACGAACAGATCAAGACCACGCTGCCCAAGGCCAAAGAGCTCAAGCGCGTGATGGACAAGCTCATCACGCTGGGCAAGCGCGGCGACATCCACGCCCGCCGCCAGGCAGCCGCGCAGCTCAAGCAGCCCGAGCTGGTCGCCAAGCTCTTCGACGTGCTCGGCCCCCGCTACGCAGAGCGTTCGGGTGGCTACACCCGCGTCCTGAAGGCCGGCTTCCGCTACGGTGACATGGCCCCCATGGCCATCATCGAGCTGGTCGACCGCGACCCCGAAGCCAAAGGCGCCGCCGACCGTGCGCGCGAAGAGGCGATGGAAGCCGAAGAGGACTGATCCTCTTCGCCAGTTGATTTCGAGGGGCCCTGCCGGGAACGGCGGGGCTCTTTTCGTTGGGGCCTGTCGGCGAGCCGAACCAGACACCGATGCGCAGGAAACGGGTCGCGCCGGGCCCGGGCGAGGGCTACGCCAAAGGTCCACCCCTTCGGAGCCGCGGCCCATGCGCCAGACCTTTCCCAAGATCCCCGCAGCCGCACCGGGCATTTCGGCGGCAATGGGCGCCCGGGACTGGGCGCTTCTGCTGACTCTTTCGGTGCTCTGGGGCGGATCGTTTCTGTTCCAGGAAGTCGCCCTGCGCGCGCTGCCGGTGCTGACGCTGGTCAGCCTGCGGGTCGGGCTCGCGGCGCTTGTGCTCTGGGCGGTGATCCTGATCACGGGCCGGCGCGTGCCACGTGGGGCGGGTGTCTGGGCGGCCTTCTTCGGCATGGGGCTTCTCAACAACGTCATCCCCTTCGGCCTGATCGTCTGGGGCCAGACCTCGATCGGGGCGGGGCTCGCCTCGATCCTCAACGCCACGACGCCGCTCTTTACCGTGCTGGTGGCGGGGCTGCTGCTGCCCGACGAACGCTTCGCGGCGCGCAAGCTGACCGGTGTCGCGCTTGGCTTCGCGGGAGTGGTCGTGATGATCGGGCCCGAGGCCGCGGCGGGGCTGGGACGGGATCTCTGGGCGCAGGTCGCGGTGCTTTGCGCGGCGACATCCTATGCCTGCGCGAGCGTCTTCGGGCGGCGCTTCCGCGGCATGGGGCTCGACCCGCTTGTGGTGGCGGCGGGGCAGGTGACGGCCTCGGCATTGGTGCTCGGGCCGGTGGCCGCGCTGGTGGACCACCCCTGGGCCCTGCCGGCACCGGGCGCGGTGCCCGCTGCGGCGATGCTCGGCCTTGCGGTGCTGTCGACGGCCTTGGCCTACGTGCTCTATTTCCGCATCCTGGCCAGCGCCGGGGCGACGAACCTCGCGCTCGTGACCTTCCTGATCCCGGCGACGGCGATCCTGCTGGGCTGGGGGCTGCTGGGCGAACAGCTGACGGGCGGCGAACTGGCGGGTATGGCGGGCATCGCCGCGGGACTGATCTGCATCGACGGGCGGCTGCTGCGGCGGCGATAGCGGGCCGATTTCGTCCCACCCCCTCGCCAAGCGTGCCGTCCTTGCCTATCTCGGGCAGTGACCCGTCGCTTCCGGAGGTTCTGTCCATGCTGCGCTGTCTCTGCCTTCTCCTGATCCTCGCAACGCCCGGCTGGGCCGAGACGCGGGTGCCGCAGAGCCAGGCAGAGATCTCCCTGAGCTTCGCGCCGTTGGTGCGCGAGGCGACGCCCGCCGTGGTCAACATCTACGCAAGCCGCGTGGTGCAGTCGCGCAGCCCCTTCGCGGGCGATCCCTTCTTCGGCGAGGTCTTCCGCGACCTCTCGCGCCCGCGGGTCCAGAATTCGCTCGGCTCGGGCGTGATCCTGTCGGACGACGGCATCGTTGTGTCGAACTACCACGTGGTGGGGCAGGCCACCGACATCCGCGTGGTCCTGAACGACCGGCGCGAATTCGACGCCGAGGTGCTTCTGGCAGACGAGGAGGCCGACCTTGCCATCCTGCGGCTGCAGGGGGCCGAGGACATGCCCCACCTTGCCCTGCGCGACAGTGATACGGTCGAGGTGGGTGAACTTGTGCTGGCCATCGGCAACCCCTTCGGCGTGGGCCAGACGGTCAGCAGCGGCATCGTCTCGGGGCTTGCGCGGTCGGGCACGGCGACGGGGCAGGGGCGCGGCTATTTCCTTCAGACCGATGCGCCCATCAACCCCGGCAATTCCGGCGGTGCGCTGATCGACGTGCAGGGTCGGCTCATCGGGATCAACACCTCGATCCTGACCCGCTCGGGCGGGTCGAACGGCATCGGCTTTGCCATCCCCGCGGCGCTGGTGCAGGAATTCGTCGACCAGGCGCGCGCCGGGAACGAGAGCTTCGCCCGGCCCTGGGCGGGCATCACCGGCCACCCGGTCGAGGCCGATCTCGCCGAGAGCCTTGGCCTCGACCGCCCCGGCGGCGTGGTCGTGACCCAGCTGCATCCCGAAAGCCCCTTCGCCGCCGCGGGCCTGAAGGTGGGCGACGTGGTGCTGACGGTGGACGGGTTGGAGGTGAATGCGCCCGAAGAGATGATCTTTCGCATGTCGGTGAGCGGCATCGGCGAGGCGGCAGATGTCGTCTACAGCCGCGGTGGCGCGCGGTCCGAGATCGAGGTCCCCATGATCGCGCCGCCCGAGACGCCCGCGCGCGAGGCGGTGACGCTCGATGACCGTGCGGTGCTGCCCGGGCTGTCGCTTGCGCGCGTGAACCCGGCGGTGACGGTGGAACTGGGCCTCCCACTCGATGCCTCCGGCGTGGTGGTGACAGACCCGGGCCGCTACGGGGCGCGGGCGGGGCTGCGGCCGGGCGACGTGATCCTTGGGGTGAACGGCGCCCGCATCTCGGTGCCGGGCGATGTCGACCGCGCCCTGCGCCGCGCCGCCTCGCGCATCCAGCTCGAGGTCGAACGCGAGGGGCACCGCGTGGCCCTGCGGTTCCGGGTCTGAGCATGGCGGATCTCTTCGACCAGCCGGGCGAGGCCGCTGCCGAACAGCGCGAGGGCAATGCCCCGCGTCCGCTGGCAGACCGCCTGCGGCCGCGCCACCTCGACGAGGTGATCGGCCAGCAGGGCATCCTCGGTCCCGACGGGCCCCTGCGCACCATGCTCGACGCGGGCACGCTGGGCTCGATCGTCTTCTGGGGGCCGCCGGGCGTCGGCAAGACCACCATCGCGCGGCTTCTCGCCGATGAAACCGAGCTGGAATTCGTGCAGATCAGCGCGATCTTCAGCGGTGTCGCCGAGCTGCGCAAGGTCTTCGACGCCGCGAAACAGCGCCGCCGGGCGGGGCAGGGCACGCTGCTTTTCGTTGACGAGATCCACCGCTTCAACAAGGCGCAGCAGGACAGCTTCCTGCCGCATATGGAGGACGGTACCATCCTCCTCGTCGGTGCGACCACCGAGAACCCGAGCTTCGAGCTGAACGCCGCACTCCTGTCCCGCGCGCAGGTGCTGGTGCTGGAACGGCTGTCGCAGGAGGAACTCGAGGATCTCGCACAGCGGGCCGAGCGCGACCTTGGCCGGGAGCTCCCCCTCGAACCGCAGGCCCGGCAAGCGCTGCTCGACATGGCCGACGGCGACGGGCGGGCGCTCCTGAACCTTGTGGAGCAGGTCATGAGCTGGCGGCTCGAAGGCCCGCTCGACACCACCGCCCTGTCGCACCGTCTCACTCGCCGCGCGGCGCAGTACGACAAGTCGGGCGATGCGCATTACAACCTGATCTCGGCGCTGCACAAATCCGTGCGCGGCTCCGACCCCGATGCCGCGCTCTACTGGTTCGGGCGGATGCTCGACGCGGGCGAGGACCCCCGCTACCTCGCCCGCCGCATCACCCGCATGGCGGTCGAGGACATCGGGCTCGCCGATCCGCAGGCGCAGGGCATCTGCCTGCAGGGTTGGGAAACCTACGAACGGCTCGGCTCGCCCGAGGGCGAACTCGCCATCGCGCAGGCGCTGGTCTACCTCGCGCTCGCGCCCAAATCGAACGCGCTCTACAAGGCCTACAAGGGCGCGCGTAAGGCGGCGAAGCAGACCGGCTCGCTCACGCCGCCCAAGCACATCCTCAACGCGCCCACCAAGCTTATGCGCGACCAGGGCTACGGCGCGGGTTACGACTATGACCACGACGCCGAGGATGCCTTTTCCGGGCAGGACTACTTCCCCGAGGACATGGAGCGCCTCGCGCTCTACGATCCCGTCGACCGCGGCTTCGAGCGCGACCTGCGCAAGCGCGTCGACTACTTCGCCCGCCTGCGACGAGAGCGGAACGACACGTGACCGGGCGCCGCGCGGCCGCTTCTTCTTGGCGGAAATATCCCGGGGGACTCCGCGCGCAGGCGCGGAGGGGGGCAGAGCCCCCGATGCCCCGCTTGACAAGTGCCCCCCGACTGGCGATGGGACGCCCATGACCCCCCTCCTGCAAGTCGCCCTCGGCGGCGCGCTCGGCGCGTCGGGCCGTTATCTCACCACCACCGCCGTCGCGCGGCTGATGGGCAAGAGCTTTCCCTGGGGCACCATGACGGTGAATGTCCTGGGCTCCTTTGCCATGGGCGTGCTCGTGGTGATGCTGGCGCATCTCTCGGGCAACCGCTTCGCGCCGCTGCTGATGACGGGCGTGCTGGGCGGGTTCACGACCTTCTCGGCCTTCTCGCTCGACGCGGCGACGCTTTACGAGCGGGGGCAGGTGGGGCCGGCGGCGGCCTACATTCTGGCGTCGGTCATTCTCTCGGTCCTGGCGCTTTTCGCCGGCCTCTGGTTCGCAAGGAGTCTCACCACATGAGCGGTGTTCAGACACTGACGGTCGCGACAGGCGACGGCGACCAGCGGCTCGACCGCTGGTTCAAGCGGCAGTTTCCCCATGTCCCGCAGGGGCGCGTCGAAAAGATGTGCCGCAAGGGCGAGATCCGTGTGGATGGTGGCCGGGTCAAGGCCTCGACCCGGCTTGAGGCGGGCCAGCAGGTGCGCGTGCCGCCGCTGCCCGAGCCGGGCGCAGCGCCCACGACCCCCGCGCAGCCGAAGAAGCCGCAGGTGTCGGACAAGGATGCCGAGATGATCCGGTCCTGTGTGCTTTGGAAGGACGACCACATCCTCGCCCTCAACAAGCCGCCGGGCCTGCCGACGCAGGGCGGCAGCAAGCAGACCCGCCACGTGGACGGCATGGCCGACGCGCTGCGCTTCGGCCTGGATGAAAAGCCACGTCTGGTGCACCGGCTCGACAAGGACACCTCGGGGGTGCTGCTGCTGGCGCGCACGCGCGCGGTGGCACAGGGGCTGACCGGGGCGATCCGGCGCAAGCAGACGCGCAAGATCTACTGGGCGCTGGTTGGCGGCGTGCCGACGCCCTACCTGGGCGAGATCCGCTATGGCCTCGTGAAGGCCGGCGGTCACGGCCCTCACGGCGAGGGCGAGAAGATGCGCGCCGTGCACCCGCGCGAGATGGACGACACCCCCGGCGCCAAGCGGGCGCACACGCTTTATGCCACGCTCTACCGCGTGGCCAACCGCGCCGCCTGGGTCGCGATGGAGCCTGTGACCGGCCGCACCCACCAGCTGCGCGCCCACATGGCCGAGATCGGCCACCCGATCATCGGCGACGGCAAGTACGGCGGCTCGGGGCAGGAGAACCTTGGCGATGGCTGGGGCGCGCAACTGGGCGGGATCATTTCCCGCAAGCTGCATCTGCACGCGCGGACCATGGCCTTTCTCCATCCGGTGACCGGCAAGCAGGTCACCGTGACCGCGCCGCTGCCCGAGCACATGGCCGAGACCTGGGAAACGCTGGGCTGGGCCGAGGACATCGCCGACGAGGACCCTTTCGAGAAGCTGAGATGACCGACCTGAAACTCGCGATCTTCGACGTGGACGGCACGCTGGTGGACAGCCAGGCCGACATCCTCGCCTCAATGGAGGCGGCCTTTGCCGAGACCGGCCGCCCCGCGCCCGACCGCAAGAGCGTGCTGGGCGTGGTGGGGCTGTCGCTGCCGCAGGCCATCGCGCAGCTGGCGCCCGACATGCCGCCCACGATCCTCGACAAGATGGTCGAGGCCTACAAGACCCGCTACGCCGCCCTGCGCCAGAGCGGCGGGACCGAAGCCTCGCCCCTGTTCCCGGGCATGACCGACCTGCTGGAGCGGCTGTCGCAGGTGGATCACCTGCTGCTTGGCATCGCCACGGGCAAGTCGCGGCGCGGGCTCGACGCGCTGCTCGAAAGCCTGAACCTCGGGCGGTATTTCGTCACCACGCAGGTGGCCGACGATCACCCGTCGAAGCCGCACCCCTCGATGCTGCTGACCGCCATGGTCGAGGCGGGCGTGGAGCCCGCGAACGCCGTCATGATCGGCGACACCTCCTTCGACATGGAGATGGCGCAGGCCGCGCGGATGCCCGCGATCGGGGTGAGCTGGGGCTACCACCCGGCCACCTCGCTGGGCGCCGCGCGCTGCGTCGTCGAGGATGCCGAAGGTCTCGAGACTGCAATCCGCGAAACGCTGGGAGAGCCGGCATGAGCGAATGGGCCCCGAAACGATTCTGGAAAGACGCCGCCGTGGTGCCCGAGGACGGGCTCTGGCTGGTGGAGCTTGACGGCCGCCGGGTGAAGACCCCCGCCAAGGCCACGCTGACCCTGCCGACCCAACCGCTGGCACAGGCCGTGGCCGAGGAATGGCAGGCGCAGGGCGAGCGCATTGACCCGGGAAGCATGCCGTTCACGCGCACCGCAAATTCCGCGCTCGACAAGGTGCGCCACCAGCGCGCCGCGGTGGTGGAGATGCTGGCCGAGTATGGCGACGCGGATCTTCTGTGCTACCGCGCCGACCGGCCCGAGGATCTGGCCGAACGGCAGCGCCAGGAATGGGACCCCTTCCTCGACTGGGCCGCCGAGGTCTACGGCGCCCGGCTGGAGCCGCGCGCGGGCATTATGCATGCGCCGCAGGACGGCGCGGCGCTGACCCGTCTGCGGGCGCAGGTCGACGCGCTGGGGCCCTTCCGGCTGGCCGCCTTCCACGATCTCGTGGCGCTCAGCGGCTCTCTGGTGCTCGCGCTCGCGGCGGCGGAGCGGCAGGCGGAGGCCGAGGAGATCTGGCAGGTCTCTCGGCTCGACGAACGCTTTCAGGAAGAGCAGTGGGGCCACGACGAGGAGGCCGCCGAGGTGGCCGAGATCAAGCGCCTGTCCTTCCTCCAGGCCGAGCGATTCTACCGTCTCGCCGAGGGTGAAAGGGCTCCGGCCTGATATCGCACAATTGACAGGCGGGGCACTCACGTGTGCCTGTCTTTGCGGCATCCTGCCTTGACCTCTGCGCTGGATTCCGCCCAAACTCCGGGTGCCTGAAGGGGCTTGCCCCCACTTGGGACCAAGATCCCAGTTCAAGGGATCACCGTAATCCGTTTCGGGACGAGGCGGACCAACAGGAAGAGGTAGATATGAAGAAAACCGTGATCTTCGGCGCGCTGACGGCGGCCGGCCTTGCGGCCGGAGCCGCGTCCGCCGCGACGCTGGACGACGTGAAGGCACGTGGAACGCTCAACTGCGGTGTGAGCACCGGCCTGGTGGGCTTCTCCGCGCCGGATGCCAACGGTGAATGGAGCGGCTTCGACGTTGCCGTCTGCCGCGCCGTGGCTGCCGCGGTGCTGGGCGATCCGATGGCCGTCGAATTCGTGCCGACCACCGGCAAGACGCGCTTCACCGCACTCGCTTCGGGCGAGATCGACATGCTGGCCCGAAACACCACCTGGACCTTCACCCGTGACGTCGACCTCAAGTTCGAATTCACCGGCGTGAACTACTACGACGGCCAGGGCTTCATGGTGCCCAAGGCGCTCGGCGTGTCCTCGGCGAAAGAGCTCGAAGGCGCGCGGGTCTGCATCCAGACCGGCACCACCACCGAGCTCAACCTTGCGGACTACTTCCGCAAGAACAACATGGACTACGAGCCGGTCCCGATCGAAACCAACGCCGAGGCGCAGCAGAACTACCTGAACGGCGCCTGCGACGTCTACACCACCGACAGCTCGGGTCTTGCCGCGACCCGCGCCGCTTTCGAGACCCCGGGCGATCACGTGATCCTGCCCGAGATCATCTCGAAAGAACCGCTGGGCCCGCTGGTCCGGCACGGCGACAACGAATGGGGTGACGTGGTCCGCTGGACGCTCAACGCCCTGATCGCCGCCGAAGAGCTGGGCGTGACCTCGGCCAACATCGACGAACTGGCCAGCGGCACCGACAGCCCGGAAGTGAACCGTCTGCTCGGCACCGAGGGCAACCTCGGCAGCATGATGGGTCTCGAATCCGACTGGGCCGTCAACGCCATCAAGGCCGGCGGCAACTACGGTGAACTCTTCGAGAAGAACATCGGTGAGAACACCCCGATCGGCCTGTCGCGTGGTCTGAACGCACAGTGGACCGAGGGCGGCCTGCTCTACAGCCCGCCGTTCCGCTAAATCGATCCCGGGGGCGCAGGTGATCCTGCGCCCCCGATTTTTCCGCCCCGAGCGGAGCCAGAACAATCCGGGACAGGACAGACGGGACAAACCCGCTGCAGAGAAATCTCCGGACGTCTGACAGGGAAAACCATACATGACCACGCTCAGCGACCCGCCAAGCGAGTCGTTTCAGCTGTCGCAGCTGATCAACGACACCCGGTACCGGTCCTACACCTTCCAGTTCATTGCGCTGCTGCTGCTGATCGCGGCTTTCGCGTATCTCGGTTCGAACCTCGCGACCAACCTCCGCGAGGCGGGGCTCAACATCTCGTGGGGCTTCCTGGGCGAGTCGTCGAACTACGACATCAACATGACCCTGATCGAATACGACAGCCAGTCGACGCACCTGCGCGCGGCGATCGTGGGGGTCCTGAACACGCTTCTGGTGTCGTTCCTGGCCTGTCTGACCGCGACGATCATCGGCGTGGCGGCGGGCGTGCTGCGGCTGTCCAACAACTGGCTGATCGCACGGCTCATGTCGGTCTACGTCGAAGCCTTCCGCAACGTGCCGGTGCTGATCTGGATCCTGATCATCTACACGATCATGACCGCGGTGCTGCCCACGGCGCGCAACTATCTGGGCGAGGACCCCGAGTCGGACCTGATCCTGGGCATGTTCGCCTTCACCAACCGAGGGGTCTACATCCCCAAGCCGGTCTTCACGCCGCTGGGCTGGGTTGTCTTTGCGATCTTCGTCGCCTCGGTCATCGGCGCCTTCGCCTACCGCCGCTATGCGACCAAGCTGCTTTACGACACGGGCAAGCTGTTGCCCATGGGATGGCCCTCGCTGGTCATCCTGATCGTGCCGGCGGTGGTCTTCTATTTCCTGCTCGGCATGCCGATTTCGCTCGATCGGCCCGACCCGCTGGCGAACCGCTTCAACCTGCAGGGCGGGGTGTCGATCCTGGGCTCGCTGATCGCGCTGTGGTTCGCCTTGGCGATCTACACCGGCGCCTTCATCGCCGAGAACGTGCGCGCGGGCATCCTGTCGGTCAGCAAGGGCCAGACCGAGGCCGCCGCCGCGCTGGGCCTGCGGCCCAACCGCATCATGAACATGGTGATCCTGCCGCAGGCGCTGCGGGTGATCATCCCGCCGCTGATCTCTCACTATCTGAACATCACCAAGAACAGCTCGCTGGCCATTGCCGTGGGGTACATGGATCTCACCGGCACGTTGGGCGGCATCACGCTGAACCAGACCGGCCGCGCGATCGAATGCATCCTGCTGCTGATGCTGTTCTACCTGACGATCTCGCTGTCGATCTCGGCGGTGATGAACGTCTACAACAACGCCATCAAGCTGAAGGAGCGCTGACATGTCCGACATGCACGAGCACTCCGTCGCCTATGTCCGCGACAACATGCTGGAGCAGCAGCCGGCGCCCGTTACCGAAACCGGTGTGGTCAAGTGGACCCGGACCAACCTGTTCTCGACCATCCCCAACACGATCCTGACGCTTGTGGCGATCTATGCGCTGATCTGGCTGGTCTGGTCGGTCTTTCCCTGGTTCGCCAACGGCGTCTGGGACGCCTCGTCGATCCGTGACTGCCGCGAGATCCTGGATGGCCGGACGGGGGGCTGTTTCGCGGTGCTGGCCGAGCGCTGGAACCAGCTTCTTTTCGGGTTCCAGTATCCGAGCGAAATCTACTGGCGTCCGGCGCTGGCTTTCATCCTGCTTTTCGTCGCCCTCGCGCCGGTGCTGTTCTTCCAGTACCTGCCCAGCAAGCTGCTGATCTTCACAGCGCTTTACCCGTTCCTCGCGTATTTCCTGATCTGGGGCGGCAGCATCCTCGCCCCGATCTTTGCGCTGGCGGGCTTTGCGATGGGCTATTTCGTCTACCAGAGGTTCGTGGCGCAGAGCTTTGCCATGGGGTTCTTCGGGGGCGTCATCGCGGCCTTCGTGACATGGTGGGTTCTGGGATGGATCCCCGTGGAAGGCATCCTTGCGATACAGCAGGTGGAATCGCGCCAGATCGGGGGCTTCATGCTCAACCTGATCCTGGGCACCGTCTGCGTGTCGCTGTCGATCCCCATCGGCATCGCGCTGGCGCTGGGGCGGCAGTCTTCCCTGCCGATCATCAAGTGGATCTGCGTGGTCTTCATCGAGTTCATCCGCGGCGTGCCGCTGATCACGCTGCTTTTCGTGGCGAACGTGGTGCTGGCCTATTTCCTGCCGCCGGGCTCGAACTTCGACCTGATCATCCGGGTGATCATCATGATCACGGCCTTCGCCTCGGCCTATATCGCCGAGGTGATCCGGGGCGGGCTCGCGGCTCTGCCGCGCGGCCAGTACGAGGCCGCGGACAGCCTCGGGCTCGACTACGCGCAGGCGATGCGGCTGATCATCCTGCCGCAGGCGCTCAAGATCTCGATCCCGGGGATCGTCAACGTCGCCGTGGGGCTGTTCAAGGACACCACGCTCGTGTCGATCATCTCGATGTTCGACCTCGTGGGCATGATCCGCGGGCCGGTCCTCGCCTCGACCGAATGGAACGGCGTCTACTGGGAGCTCTGGGCCTTCGCTGTCGCGCTCTTCTTCGTCGTCTGCTTCGGCATCTCGAAATACTCGCAGTGGCTCGAGCGGCAGCTCACCACCGATCATCGCTAACGGAGGCCTGATCCATGGCTGAGACCGCACAAATGACCACAGACGCCCCCGTCGAAATGAAGATCAGCGACGAGGTCGCGATCCGCATCGAGAACATGAACAAGTGGTACGGCAGCTTCCACGTGCTGCGCGACATCGACCTGACCGTCCATCGCGGCGAGCGGATCGTGATCGCGGGCCCCTCGGGGTCGGGCAAGTCGACGCTCATCCGCTGCATCAACGCGCTGGAAGAGCACCAGAAGGGCCGGATCGAGGTCGATGGCACGCTGCTGTCCTCGGACATCAAGAACATCGACACGATCCGCTCCGAGGTCGGCATGGTGTTCCAGCACTTCAACCTGTTCCCGCATCTGACGATCCTCGAAAACTGCACGCTGGCGCCGATCTGGGTCCGCAAGACGCCCAAGAAGGAAGCCGAGGAAACTGCGATGCACTTCCTGCGCAAGGTCAAGATCCCCGAGCAGGCCGACAAGTACCCCGGCCAGCTCTCGGGGGGGCAGCAGCAGCGCGTGGCCATCGCCCGGTCGCTCTGCATGCGGCCGCGAATCATGCTCTTCGACGAGCCGACGTCGGCGCTCGACCCCGAGATGATCAAGGAGGTGCTCGACACCATGGTCGAGCTGGCCGAGGAGGGCATGACCATGCTCTGCGTGACCCACGAGATGGGCTTTGCGCAGGCCGTGGCCAACCGCGTGATCTTCATGGACCAGGGCCAGATCGTCGAACAGAACGAGCCCAAGGAATTCTTCAACAATCCTCAGAACGAGCGCACCAAGCTCTTCCTGAGCCAGATCCTCGGGCATTGAGTTTTCCGGTCCCCCGGGTTGGCCGGGGGACCGCCTTTCGGAGGGCACTGCCGTGGCCGGACCGGACTTCGGCTTTCCGTTCACCTGGTTCCGCTCGCCGCTTTCGGGCGACGTGTTCCAGAACATTGCCCCCGACTATTCCTCCACCGACATCGCCGGAAACATCGAGATCGAGCGCCGCATCACCCGCGAGGTGGCGAGTTACGGTAACCAGCTCGGCACGATCCTCGACGCGCTCAAGGTGCTGGCGAAGGATGCGGACCGCGACGACCCGGCCATTGCCGAGCTTTTCCGCCTGATTGATGCGGTGGACGCCGTGAAGCAGGCCGAGGGCCAGAGCGCCGGCGATCGCGCCCGCGACGCGCTCGACAGCCTCCGCAAGACCGACCGCGCCGCCTATGCCGCGCTTGTCCGCGGATTGCGGACCGAGGGCGACGAGGCCTGAAAGGCGCCACGAGCCCTCAAATACAACGCGTCGCGGCCGGCGTTACAACGCGCGCGACAACGCTTGCCACAACTCCAGAGGACCAGAACCGCGCCAGCCGAGGGCCTGCCGCCGGGAACACGCGTTCCGCGGCAGCCCCTGGCGTTAGAACCGGCCCGCGCGGGCCATTGATCCGAAAGGCATTTCCGATGAAGTTCATTTCCCTGATCGCCGCTGGCCTGCTCGGCGCTTCTGCCACGGCTGCCGCCGCCGATGGCCACCTTCTGGCCGACGAGGCGGGCATGACGCTCTACACATTCGACAACGACGGCGAGAACGTCAGCAACTGTTCCGGGGGCTGTGCCCGCAGCTGGCCGCCCTACCTGGCTGAGGACGGCGCTGCGGCGCACGACGGTCTCGGCGTTTTCCAGCGCGCCGACGGTCGCGCGCAGTGGGCCTACGAGGGCCAGCCGCTCTACTACTGGCAGGGCGACAGCCGGCCGGGGCAGGCAAACGGTGACGGCGTCGGTGGCGTCTGGCACGTGGTCGAACGCTGAGCGCGCCCTTCGGAAGGATCACCGACATGATGTTCGCAACAGTCATCGCCGCCGCCACGCTCTCGGTGGGCGAGCCCGCGGCAAGGACACCCGCCCCGCAGGCGCCGCGCAGCAACGTCGTGGCAGACAGCCCCGGCCCGGCGGCCATGGTGCCCTGCTACACCTGCGACAAGGGGCGGTAGGGCCTGCATTCCGCGGCGCCGGGTCGTCTTTTGACGTGCTTTCCGGCGCTCGCGGCGACCGGGTCCGGGCCCCCACCCGGGCCCGGTCCTTTCACGCAGGATCGCGTTTGCGTGAGAATGCGGAATTCTTCCGGCCCATGCGAAACTCCCCCGCCGTGGTTCCGTGACTAGGGGCATGCCGGCCAGAAGGTCGGTGCGCAGCCAAAGGAGTTTCCAATGCGTATCCTGTTGACCGCTTCCATTCTTGCAGCTTCCGCCAGTGCCGCGTTTGCCGCGTCCCATTCCATGGCCCCGATGGTCGAGGCCTCGGACCAGTCCGTGGAAAACGGCGTCGTCAGCGCCGACATGGTCACCGCCAACGAGAACGGCTGGCTTGTCGTGCACCGCACCGACGCCGACATGGCCCCCGGTCCCGTGGTCGGTCACGCACCGCTGCGCGCCGGCGAGAACACCGATGTTGCCGCCATCCTGACCGAAGAGGTCGCGTCCGGCGACATGCTGATGCTCATGGTGCACTCGGAAGAGGGCGGCATGGAGACCGGCATCTTCGAATACACGCTGGGCGCCAAGGAAGACGGCCCGATCCGCATGGACGGCGACCTGGTGATGACCACGATCACCGCGGAATGATCGGCTGACCCGGCCCCACCCGGGTCTTCAGATCAGCTCGCGCGGGACCACGAAGTCCCGCGCGACACCGATTCCGGGGCGCAGGGCGCCCCAGTCGTCGATGTCGAAATCGGCGACAAGCGTGGCGCAGGTCGGGTAGTCCTCAAAGCGGGGATGGTCCGGATCGCTGGCCAGCAATTCGTGCGCGAAGACGCAGATGCCGGGGTTGTGCCCGATCATCAGCACCGTCTCGCCGCGCGCATCCTTCAGGCAATCCAGCATGGCCCGCGGTTCGGCGTGGTAGAGCACCGCCTCGAAGCGCGGTTCCGTCGTGGTGCCCAGCAGCGACAGCGTTTCGCGCGTGCGCACGGAGGTTGAGCACAGGATCTCGTCCGGGGTCAGCCCCTTGCGGGCGAGCCAGTAGCCGATCGCCTCGGCCGAACGCTGGCCGCGCTTGTTGAGGGGGCGGTCGTGATCCTCGAGCCCGAGGGACCAGTCGGATTTCGCGTGGCGCATGAGAATGAGGCGTTTCATGCGCCTACCATTCCAGACTGCGGGCCGATGGCAAAGCGATTGCCGCCATCACCGGTCAAGCGGCGGGCGATCTGCCGAGCGGATGAGCGAGCCCGAGCCGTGATCGGTGAAAAGCTCGAGCAGGCAGGCGTTGGGTACGCGGCCGTCGATGATGACCACGCCGCGTACGCCGTCCTCGATGGCCTTGAGCGCGGTTTCGGTCTTGGGGATCATCCCGCCCGAGATCACGCCTTCGTCGGTCAGGTGGCGCACCTCCTGCGGGGTGAGCTCGGTCATGACCTCGCCCGCGTCGTTCTTGACGCCCGACACGTCCGTCAGCAGCAGCAGGCGGTCGGCCTTGAGCGCCCCGGCGATGGCGCCGGCGGCGGTGTCGCCATTGACGTTAAAGGTTTCCTGAGGGCCGCGCCCGGTCGCCACGGGGGCCACGACGGGGATGATGCCCGCGCTGAAAAGATCGTTCAGCACCTGCGGGTTCATCTGGACCGGCTTGCCGACGAAGCCGAGTTCGGGGTCGTCCGCCTCGCAGACCATGAGATCGTCGTCCTTGCCCGACAGGCCCACGGCGCGGCCGCCCTGGTCCATGATGGCCTGCACGATGCGCTTGTTGACGAGGCCGGTCAGCACCATCTCGACCACCTCGACAGTTGCCTGGTCGGTGACGCGCTTGCCGCGCACGAACTTCGATTCGATGCCGAGCTTGCCCAGCATCTCGTTGATCATCGGGCCGCCGCCGTGCACGACCACCGGGTTGATGCCCACCTGGCGCATCAGCACGATATCCCGCGCGAATTCGGCCATGGCCTGGGCGTCGCCCATGGCGTTGCCGCCGAACTTCACCACGACGATGGCGCCGCTGTAGCGCTGCAGGTTGGGCAGCGCCTCGGACAGGGTGCGGGCGGTGACGATCCAGTCTCGGGTCATGTCTTGCGATCTCATCCTCGGTCCTCGTGCGGGTGCGGGCGATCCTGCCGGAAGGGGGCGTGAAAGGCTAGGCGAGGGTGGCGATGATCGCGCGGAGCGTGGCGATCCCGTCTCCCGTCTCGGAGCTTGTCACCACGATCTCGGGGTAGGCGGCGGGGTGCTTGGCGAGCTTCTCGCGCACCTGCGCCAGCACCGGCTCGCGGTCCTTCGCCTTGACCTTGTCCTGCTTGGTCAGCACCGCCTGGAAGGGCACGGCCGAACGGTCGAGCAGGGTCATGATCTCGTCGTCGACCTCCTTGATGCCATGGCGATGGTCCACCAGCACGAAGGCGCGCCGCAGTGAGGCGCGGCCCGCGAGGTAGGTCTTCAGCAGGGCCTGCCATTCCTGCACCTTCGACACCGGCGCGTTGGCAAAGCCATAGCCCGGCAGGTCGACGATGTAGTGGCTTTCGGCGGCGGCGAAGTAGTTGATTTCCTGCGTGCGGCCGGGCGTGTTCGACGCCCGCGCCAGACCCTTGCGGCCGGTCAGGGCGTTGATGAGGCTCGATTTGCCGACGTTGGACCGGCCGGCAAAGCAGATCTCGGTGCGGTCGTCGGGCGGCAGCCCGGACATGGCCACGACCCCCTTCACGAAGTCCACCGGCCCGAGGAACAGCTTGCGGCCCGCCTCGCGGGCCGCGTCCTCGGGATCCGGGGCGATGGGGAAGGGAAGCTGGTTCATGTGAGGGTCACCGGCGTCAGGACTTGTCGTCCTGCGCCTTCTCCTTGCGTCCGAAGCCCGACTTGATGTTGCCGAGGATGTCCGGCTTGTACCCTTGGCTGCGCATGATCGTGTACTGCTGGATGAAGGTGATCGTGTTGTTCGAGATCCAGTAGACCACCAGGCCGCTTGCGAAGTGGCCCAGCATGAACATGAAGATCCAGGGCATCCAGGCAAAGATCATCGCCTGCGTCTTTTCGGTCGGCGCCGGGTTCAGCTTCTGCTGCAGGAACATCGAGATGCCCAGCAGGATCGGCAGGACGCCGATGAAGATGGTCGCCAGCATCGTCCCCGGTTCAGGCGCGGCCCAGGGCAGCGCACCGAAGAGGTTGTAGATCGATGTCGGGTCCGGCGACGAGAGGTCGTTGAAGGGCCCGAAGAAGTCGGCGTGGCGCAGTTCGATGGTGACGAAGATCACCTTGTAGAGCGAGAAGAAGATCGGGATCTGCAGCAGGATCGGCAGGCAGCCCGAGGCCGGGTTCACCTTTTCCTTCTTGTAAAGCGCCATCATCTCCTGCTGGAGCTTCTGACGGTCGTCGCCGGCCTGCTCTTTGAGCTTCTCCATCTCGGGCTGCAGCTCCTTCATCTTCGCCATCGAGACGTAGGACTTGTAGGCCAGCGGGAAGAGCAGGGCCTTGATGCCGAGCGTCAGCACGATGATCGACACGCCCATGTTGCCGATGAGGTTGTGCAGGAAGTGCAGCGCCGCGAAGATCGGCTTGGTCAGGAAGAAGAACCAGCCCCAGTCGATGGCATCCACGAAGCGGTCGATGCCGCCCTTCTGGTAGTCGCGGATCGTGTCCCATTCCTTGGCGCCCGCGAAAAGCTGCGTGGTGCTTTCGGCGGTCTCGCCGGGGGCGATGGTCAGCGTGCGCTGTACCGCCTCGGTCTGGTAGATGTCGCGGCGTTCGTCGTACTTGGCGGTCTGCTTGAAGGGGCTGCCGGGATTGGGGACCAGCGTGGTCATCCAGTAGTGGTCGGTGAAGCCGATCCAGCCGTTCTCGGTCACCTGCGTGACCTCGGCGCGGGCGCCCTCGCTGGCCGAAACGTCGAAATCGGCCATGTCGTCGTAGCCGAATTCCGACAGCTGGCCGTCGGCCATGGCGATGACGCCTTCATGCAGGATGAAGAAGTTCTTGAGGTTCTGCGGCTCGCCGTGGCGCGCAACGATGCCGTAGGGCGCCGCCGACATGGTCGCGTCCGAGGTGTTCTCGACCGACTGGGTGACGGTGAACATGTAGTTCTCGTCGACCGAGATCTCGCGGCGGAAGGTCAGGCCCGCGGGGCTCTGCCATTCCAGCGTGACGGGGCTCTCGGTGGTCAGCGTGTCGCCTTCGGCGATTTCCCAGGCGGTGTTGGCGCCGGGCACCGCGTCGAGGCCGAGACCCGAACCGGGGGCCCAGCCGTAGAGCGCGTAGTAGGGATTGTCGCTGCCGACCGGCGAGAGGATCTGCACGATGGGCGAATCCGGATCGACCTCGACGTGGTAGTCCTTGAGCCGCAAGTCATCGAGCCGCCCGCCGGTGAGCGAGATGGAGCCCTCGATGCGCGGGGTGTCGATCTGCAGGCGGGGCGCCTCGGTCGTCGCCGCGGGGCTTCCGGCCTCGGTATTGGCGGCAAGGTCGCTGCCGCCCGGATCGGGGGCCGTGCCGGGCGCGGAGGCCACGCCATCGCCGGACTCGGCGGGGGCGGTCTCGGCGATGGTCTCCTGCTCCTGAGGCGCCTGCTCCGGCGGCGGGAACAGAACAAACCAGATCAGGATCACCACGAAGCTCAATGCGGTGGCGAGCAGGAGGTTCTTGTTCTGACTGTCCATGAGCGCGGCGTGCCTTTCCTGTCACATCAGCCCGCGTTCAACAGTTCGGACACCCAAAGGTCAAGCGGATTCCCCGTGAATGCAGGCCATGACGGCGTCGCATCCCCGCGCGGGCGGTCCTTTGCCATGCCGCGGGGGGCGCATCGGCCTGTGAGGGGGCCCGGAAGACGCGAAGAGCGGGCAATGCGGATGCCGCCGGGCACCCGTCATCCTGACTGTCCGCCGCAGTGTAGTGGTCTCGGGGAGGCCCCTGGCCCGGCTACCTGATCGCTCCGGGCGCCATCAGCCGCCGCTGCGCCCCAGGTTGCGGGCGTCCTCGATAGTCTCCTCGTGCTTGCGTGCCCATTCGACCAGCCGTTCCGACGGCATCGGGCGCGCGACGGCAAAGCCCTGCACGTGGTCGCAGCCAAGCTGCGCCAGCAGGGTGTGTTCGCCCGTGGTTTCGACCCCTTCGGCCAGCGTCTCGAGCTGCAGGCGATCGGCCATGCTCAGCACGGCGGCCAGCATGCGGCGCTGCTCCTCGTCCTGGTCGACGCGGGTGATGAAGCTGCGGTCGATCTTCAGCCGATGCACCTTGAAGCGGCGCAGCGCGGTGATCGAGGCGTGCCCGGTGCCGAAATCGTCGAGGTCGACGTGGCAGCCCACCTGCCCGAGCTGCACGATATTGCGCGCCAGTACCCCGTCAGGGGAATCCGCGATCACGGTTTCCAGCACTTCCAGCCCCAGTCGGTCGCAGCCGAGCCCGAAGCGGTCGAGCTCCCATCGGATTCGCTCGACAAGGTTGGGGTTGCGCAGCTCGGCGCTCGAGAAGTTGATGCTGACGCGGGGGATGTCGAGCCCCGCGCGGTCCCAGTCGCACAGCGCGCGCAGCGACTGTTCGAGCATCACCTGGCTCAACCGGTCCATCTGGTGCGCTTCCTCGAGCAGGCGCAGGAACTGGCCAGGCGGCACGATGCCGCGTTCGGGGTGGATCCAGCGCGCCAGCGCCTCGACCCCGCTGATGCGCCCGGTCGAGGTGCAGACCTGCGGCTGGAACCACGGCTGGATCTGCCCGGAGGTGAGTGCGCGTTCCACATCGGCCAGCAGGCTTGCGCGGGCGTCGCGGGCGGCGCGCAGGCTTTCGGACCAGGCGCGGATGGCCGAGGGCCCGTTCGAAAGCGCCTCGGAAAGCGCGGTCTGCGCCGCCTCGATCATCGAGCTGCCGCTGGCGGCCGCGGACAGGCGCTGGCTGCTGACAAAGCCGACGGAGACCGCCACGTAATGTGTGGCGCCGTCGATTTCGGTCGGCTCCTCCAGCCCGCGCTGCAGCCGGGCGGCAAGCTGAAGCAGGTGTTCGAGCCCGGCGCGCAGGGCAGGGGCCATTAGTACCATGAAACGGCGGTCCCCGACGCGCAGCACCCGGTCGTCGGGACGGAGCATGCCGGTCAGTCGCTGGTGCAGCACCACGCGCAGGGATTCGGCCGCGCGGTCGCCATGCTGGCGCATGATCTGGTCCAGTCCCTCGGCCTCGATCACCATGCAGGCGGTGGAGAGGTTCGCTGCATGCGCCCGCAGCAGGGCATGGTCCGCCAGCGACACCGCTTCACCCGCGGGCGTGACATCGTCGGCCGTCGCGGTTTCGCGTTGCGCGGGGCCGGCGGGGTCCTCGGTCTCGGCGGCGAGCATGAAAAGGATCGGCATCAGGATGGCGACGACCAGCAGCGCCCCCTCACCGCCGAGCCAGAAGGCGGCGAGCGCGATCGCGGGCAGGAAGGCGATCCACTGCGGCCCCTTGGGGAGCGTGGCGATCCGGGACCTGACCAGCCCGATGCGGTGCCGGGTTTCGGCTTTCATGACTGCGTGACCTGATGACCATTTCCTAGGACGGGAAACTAAGCCGAGTCGGTAACGCAGCCCTTAACGCAGGACGGGAATCTTGCGGTGTCGCTCAGGCCTCGCGGAAACGCAGGTAGAGACCGCAGGCGCTGTCCGGGCCGACCGTGACGCTGCCGGCAGCCGTCTGGTAGGCCACGGCGTTTTCCGCCAGCAGGGCGGTCAGCACGGATAGCGAGCGGCATCGCAACCCGAGGGCCGCCATGCGCATCTGTCCCGCCGTGTCGTCGGGCATCGGGCCGTACTCCTCTACAACCGCCGCGCGCAGGCGCACTCACCCCGCCAGGGCGGTAAACCGTGCGGTCGTCGCGTCGGCGCTGTAGCGTGCGGCATGTCTGGCGACGTTCCCGGCAAGATCGGTCACCGCGTCGAGAATGCGCGCCACCTGGTCGTCGGTATGGGCGTAGCTGAGGTTCAGCCGCACCCAGCCAGGTTTGTCGATCTCGTGCCCGCCCTCGAGCCGCGAAAAGAGGCTCTCCGACGTGGCTTGGTCAAGGCCGAGCAGCTCATGCGCATAGGGGCCCGCACAGGCGCAGCCGCCCCGCACCTGCACGCCGTAGAGATCCGAGAGCATCCGCGTGAAGAGCTGGTGATGCACCGGGGTACCGTCATCGTCGCGCACCTGGAACGAGAAGATCGGCAGCGCGCCCTCGGTCACGGCGGGGCCCAGCAGGCGGATGTTGGAGTGACCAGCCAGCCTTTCGATCCCGCGCGCCCGCAGCGCGTGGTCGCGGGCCGCGATCCGTGCCGCGCCGACCGCGTCCTTGACCAGCATGGCCAGTGCCGCGCGGATGTCGCCGATCACGTTGGGGGTGCCGGCTTCCTCGCGCGCCTCGACGCGGGGCGAATAGGCGTGGCGCCAGGGCGAGACAAAGCTCACCGTGCCGCCGCCCGGCGCGGTCGAGGTCACGCCGTCGACGATGGTGTCGCGGATCACCGCAACGCCCGTGGCCGCCGGGCCGCCGACGAACTTGTGCGGCGAAAAGACGATTGCGTCCTTGGCGCAGTCCGTGGCGGGGGACATGTCCATGGGCAGGTAGGGGCCGCCGCCCGCGTAATCCCAGATCGCCAGCGCTCCGTGCGCCTTCAGCAGCCGCGTGACGGGATCGGGGTCGGTGATCAGCCCCGTCACGTTCGAGGCCGCCGAGAAGCTGCCGACCACCAGGTCGGCCCCCGCCTCGGCGTGCAGTGTCTCTTCCAGCGCAGCAAGGTTGATGCCGCCCTCGGCGGCGCCGGGGATCGTGACGACCCGTGCGCCCGACTCGCGCCAGGGCAGGATGTTGGAGTGATGTTCGTAGATCGAGTTGATCACCACCACGTCTTCGCCCGCCGCGACACGCTCCTTCAGGCGCAGCAGTCGCACGATCATGTTCAGCCCCGCCGTCGCGCCCGAGCCGCCGAAGATCACGTGCCCCTCGGGGCCCGCGTTGACGAGCCTGGCAATCGTGCGCCGCGCCTCTTCGCGCATCCGTGTCATGGTCATGCCGCAGAAAGAGGCCTCGGTGTGCGAGTTGGCGTAGAAGGGCAGGACCCGCTCCGCCACGAAGCTTTCGACCTGCCTCAGCGCACGGCCCGAGGCGGTGTAGTCCGCATAGAGAAGCCTCTGCGTTCCGAAGGGCGTTTCGAATTCCATGTCGTTGCCGATGACACCTGCGGCGATGACTTCGGTCACGTCCGGGCGGTCGAGGCTGTCGCGAAATTCCTGCAGGGCGGACACGGGGCACTCTCCTTCTGACTGGTCTCAGAGAGAGGAATACTTTAGCCTTCAGTGTGAATGCGCTATCAAATACAGACCATTGTGCCGCCAGTCTTCATGAAATGAACGAAAATTGACCGGAAAGATCGATCAGATTGACATTCAGTTGCTGAAGGCGCTTCAGCGGCACGGCTCCGGGCTCACCCAGCGAGAGCTGGCCGAGGTGGTGGGCATGTCGCAGAACGCCTGCTGGCGGCGGTTGAACGCGCTGGAGAAAAGCGGGGTGATCGAGGGGCGCACGGTGCGCATCAATCGCCGGGCGCTGGGCAAGAACCTCGTCGTCTTCACCATGTTGCGCACCCGCAGCCATTCGCGCGAATGGCTCGACACGTTCCGCCAGCATGTCACGGCGATCCCCGAGATCGTGGATTTCTACCGGATCGGCGGCGATTACGACTACATGCTCAAGATCGTCACGGACGACATCGAAAGCTTCGACAGCGTCTATCAGCGCCTGATCGACAAGGTGGAGCTCGACTCGGTCACCTCCTACATCGCCATGGAATCGATCCTCGAGAACCGGCCCATCGCGCTCTGAGCGATCACCGCGAGGGCAGGCCGGGGCAGGGCAGCGCGGCTCTTTTCACGGGCCCGGCTTTGCCCTATTGCAGCGCCATGCTCAGTGATCACGACGACATCCACCCGCTTTTTTACGGCGCGCCGCAGACGACGGAATTCCGCAAGCTGCGCAAGCGCATCGTGCGCTACGTCCGCGAGGCGGTGGAGCAGTATGGCATGGTGCAGGGACGCGATGCGCGCTGGCTTGTCTGCCTCTCGGGCGGCAAGGACAGCTACACGCTTCTCGCGGCCCTGATGGAGCTGAAATGGCGCGGGCTTCTGCCGGTCGAGATCCTGGCCTGCAACCTCGATCAGGGGCAGCCGGGCTTCCCCGCGACGGTGCTGCCGGAGTTCCTCGAAAAGATGGGCGTGCCCCACCGGATCGAGTACCAGGACACCTATTCCATCGTCGTCGACAAGGTGCCGCAGGGGCGCACCTATTGCGCGCTCTGCTCGCGCCTGCGGCGGGGCAACCTCTATCGCATCGCGCGCGAGGAAGGGTGTAACGCGGTCGTGCTGGGCCACCACCGCGACGACATCCTCGAGACCTTCTTCATGAACCTTTTCCACGGCGGACGGCTTGCGACCATGCCGCCGAAGCTGGTGAACGAAGAGGGGGATCTCTTCCTTTATCGTCCGCTGGCCCACGTGGCCGAGGCCGATTGCGAGAAGTTCGCCAGGGCGATGAACTATCCCATCATTCCCTGTGACCTTTGCGGATCTCAGGACGGGCTGCAGCGCCAGCAGGTGAAGCAGATCCTCGACCAGTGGGAAAAGAACAGCCCCGG
>CAYNKL010000061.1:0-23585 GCA_964397775.1 uncultured Rhodobacterales bacterium
AGACATGGGTCGTCAGTGTCTCGAAGCCCTTTGCGGAGACGCGAAAATGCAGATGCCGGGGCCGGATCGGCGGCAGGCCGAGGGCGCGCATCAGCTGCCCGGCGGGGCCGTCGCTGGGCAAGGCGTAGCCAGCCGGCTTGACGCTCAGAAAGCAGAACCGCCCCTCGGCGTTGGTGAGGAACCGGCCCCGAAGGTTGAGCTCCGGCTGCAGGTCCGGCTCCTGGTTTTCGTAGAAACCCTCGCTGTTGGCCTGCCAGACTTCGACACTGGCGCCCGCAACGGGCCCGCCGTCCAGAGCGAGGATCCCGCCCGACACCTCCAGCGGCTCGCCCTTGCCGTCGCGCGAGATATTTGTGCCCGAAGGCATCTCCGGCACATCGGGACGGTAAAACGGTCCGGTGATGGTGTTCGGGGTCGCGCCGGCAGGGCGCGCGTTGTTGAGATCATCGACCAGGGTCGACACGCCCAGCAGATCCGCGAGCAGCACCCATTCCTGGCGGCGCCGGTCGACGTGGTGGCCCACCTCCGTCAGGAAACCGATCACCGCCAGCAGTTCCTCCCCCGAGAGGCCGATCTCGGCGATGATCCGGTGCAGCCCGACGACGCCCTGACCGAGCGCCGTCACCAGCCGCGACGGCGGCAGAGCGCCCAGCCGTTCGGCGATCTCGGCCGTGACGCCGCAATCGGCCGCCGCGGTCCGGCGCTCCAAGGACTCGCTCCGGGACATCATGGCCGGGGCCTCCCTTCCCCTTGCGAGAAGAGGTACGCCACTGGTTTCGGATTTTGTTTGATTTCTGAGTCAGAGATTATAGCGATTTGTTATGGACCTGAACGAGCGACATCTGATGCAGCTAGCCGCCGTGCTGGAGACGGGCAGCGTCTCCGAGGGGGCAGCGCTTCTGGGGCTGAGCCAGCCGGCGGTCAGCCGGTCGTTGTCGACGCTCGAGGCCCGTGTCGGCGCGCCGCTTTTCGTCAAGGGCCGCCGGCCGCTTCAGGGCACCGCTCTCGGGCTGCAACTTGCCGCTCAGGGGCGCATCATTATCAACGCGTCGCGGCAAGCCGCGCAAGCGGCCCAGGGGTTCGTGAAGGGAACCCGCGGCGTCGTGCGCGTCGGCGGAGTGCCTTTCTTCATGGACGCGATCGTCAGCCAGATCTTCGGTGAATTCCAGATCCAGGAACCCGACATCACGATACAGCAAAGCTACATGAACCTGCCCGAGGTCGTCGCCGCACTGAAGGGCGCGCAGATCGATCTCGGCATCGTGGCCGTCGGCGATGCCTCCTCCGGGGCGGATTTCGAGTTCACCGAGCTCTTGCCCGGCCGCAACATCGTGGCCTGCCGGAGCGGCCACCCCCTGATGCGCAAACGCCCGCTGCTGACCGGGGACCTGACAACCTATCCCTGGGTCGCGCCGCTTCCGGGATCGCCGCTGATGTCGGATTTACAGATGATTCTGATGAGCATCGGCACCTCGGAGTTGAACATCCGCTATTCGGGCGGCTCGCTGATGAGCGTCGTCAGCTTTCTGGCGGAAACCGACGCGCTTGCCGTCCTTCCGTTCTCGGTGGTCTTCGCGCTGCGCAAGGAAAACCGGGTGACCGTACTGCCCTACGACATCCCTCAGCCGAACCGGTCGCTTGGCATCATGCGGCAGGCGGCGACACCCCAGAGCCCGGCGACGAAGCGTTTGAGCGCCCATCTGGTCCAGACCTTCGACCGCCTGAAACACACCATCCAACGGCACGAGAACGCGGTGGTGTGGGGGGCATGACGTCCATTGCGATGCCGGTCGCTGCAGGGGCCGCAGCTGGCAAAAGGAAGCCAAGCGAGACCGGTACGGCACGGACTTCCTATGCCTGCTCCGACACCTGGTCGGTCGCGACCCTGATCCGCCTCCGCTTGAAACCGCTGTCCTTTGGAAGACCCTGGCGGAAGACAAGCGGCGGCGGGTCGACCCGGAACTGCCGAGCAAGCCTTGTCACACGCGCCCGCAACTCGGCCGCCGTGTCTGCCGCCACATGCTCCAGGCTGATCGTCAGGGCGTCTGCATGTTGCACGACCCGATAATCGCCGACGGCCTGGTCCAGGCTGGCGAGCATGGTGCGGATGGCTTCTGCCGGGATGAGGCGCGGGCCTTCGGGGCCTTTCCACCAGAGCATGTCGTCCTCTCGCCCCTCGATCCTTGCGATCCGCGAACAGGCAGAGCCGCACGGGCAGGGGGTATTGTCCGGCACGAGCACATCGTTGAGCCTGTAGTTCAGGAGCGGCAGGCTTTCCCGCGTGAAGTCGTGGATCACGGGACAGAACGCCCCGCTTGCCGGATCGACCACGTCGCGCTCGATCCGCATCCAGGCCTCGTTGAGATGCAGATTGCCCGCCGGACACGTGAAGGCAAGGACGCCCTCCGTCGCCTGATAGACCTCGTCCACCTGCCTGCGGAATGCCTGAGCAATCGCCGCGCGGTCCGCAGGCGCAAGGCTTTCCGCGACCGAGATCACGCGCTCCGGTCGCACGGCCAGCCTGCCGTCCGACTGGGCGCTCGCCAGGAATGAAAGGACACCGGCGGGGGCAATCAGGACGGTGGGGTCGAAGTGACCGAGCCTTTGCAGATGCGCGTCCATCCCCCGCGTCACATCGAAGAATTCGAACCGGAGCAGGGGATTGCCCAGCGACCTATAAAGGGCGTTGTCCGCACGCATGAAGAACGCCACCCTCTGCCTGCGCCGGAGGTCGGGCCAGAAGCGTCCTGACATGATCGCCGCCCAGAGCCGTCGTTCGCGGGGGGTGGTCAGGAACAATCCCCGCTGGCCGGAGGTCCCGGTCGAAAGGCCGACGCCGACCTTGCCGATCATCGGAGAAAAATCACGGCTTCGCTCCGCCTCGAGGGCGACCTCGAAAGCCTGCTCCCGGTCGATGCCGCAGGTGTTGATCGCGGTGAAGTTCTCCATCAGCCGCGCCTTGTCCATCCGCGGAAGCGCGTGAAGCTGCGTGCGGATGTGGTCCCGGTAGAAGGGCGAGAGGGGCATGACGCGGGTCCGGAACCGCTCCATGGCCCGGGACTGGTGCGCCTCGACCTCCGCACGCGACCGCAGACCCCGGCCGTACCGGGTCCGAAGGAAGGCCATGAGGCTCATGGCGCAGCCTCCCGACAGTGCGACGGCACGACGACGATCTCCGGCCGAGCGCGCATGAGCGCCTGCAAGCGTCCGAAGGTCTCGCGGTAGCGACCCGCGTTTCCCAGCCGCGCAAGGATGGGGGCGGGCGGCAGCCTGCCATTGCGCAGCGCGCTTCGGGCATAGGCCGCATCGGCGATCAGGAACGTGTTGGCCGCAGGCAGCCACAGTCCGATCTGGCCCACTCCGTGCCCCGGAAGGGGAATGGCAATCGCGTCGCCGGTACCGGTCACGTCGTGGCCTTCCGGAAACCCCGGAAGTCCGGTCTCGACCAGCGCCCCGCTCTCGACCGGCTGCGGCGCGCGCGACAGGACCGCCTCGCGCAGGGCCAGGGGGCAGGCCGCCAGCGTGGCGCTCACCTCCGACCTGAGGCCCCGCAGGTGGGTGATGGCCTCGGTTGACGCCACAACCGGAGTGCCGCCCGCGATCTCGGGCAGTCCGGCCACGTGGTCGCCATGCATATGGCTCAACACCACCACGTCGGGCTGGCGGGGCAATTGCCGTGTCAGCCGCTCCTCGGCGGGCAGGCTGACCGGTGTGGCCCAGCGATAGGCCCGGGCCGGAAAGCTCTTCGTGGCCCTGAAGAACGCGTCTCCATAGCCGCAGTCGAACAGGATGGCCGCATCGGCGGTTTCGACAAGCGTCAACAGCGCGGGGAGTACCACCTCCCCCCGATCCGGCAGGCCGGCCGCAAAGCCGCGCACCCGACAGCTTCCGACACGAAACGAGGTCACGCGAAGCATTCGTCGAGCCCCTCTGCAAGCCTGACCCTCGGCACATATCCGAGATCGCGTCTGGCCGCGCCGATGTCCAGGGTCAGGGACCGCCCGATCGAGACAACGGCCTGCTGTGTCAGGGTCGGCTCCTTGCCGCCGAATAAGGGGGCGGCCCGCTCCATCAGCCCGGCCAGCCTGTAGGCGAGGCCGAAGGGCAGGGGGATCGGCCTCGGGCGGTAGCCGCCCTTCTCGCAGACCAGCTCCGCGAGGGCGCGGAAGGTGAAGACCTCGCCCGAGCTGATGTTCCAGACCCTTCCTCCGGGCCCCTCTGCTGCAAGGCGCATGGCCTGCGCGGCGTCGCTGCGGTGGGTCAGATCGATGCGCGCGCGCCCCCGGTCGATCAGCGGCAGGATCCCTCGCTCGAAGGTGGCACGGAGCCTCGGCAGAAGCGCGCGATCGTGTCGGCCGTAGATCGCCCGGGGGCGGATCGCCGTACACCGCATTGCGGCAGTGTCGGACCCGAGCACAAGCGCCTCGGCCGCGCGCTTGCTTTCCGCGTAGGGGGACAAGGCGCGAACGGGCAACCGCGCATCTTCCGTCACCTGCAACCTGTCGGTCCCGTCGGCGTAAAGGCTCGGGGTCGAGGCAAAGACGAAGCGCGCGACGCCTGCGGCGCGGGCGCTTTCGAGGAGGCGCGTGGTGGCCGTGACATTGGCCGCGTGGAACGCCTGCGGGCTGCCCCATCCGCCGCTCATCGCCGCGCAATGAAAGACGGCATCGACGTCGTCCAGAAGCGGATCAAGCTCGTCACATGTGAGATCGGCCGCCATGAAGTCCGGCAGGTCCGCTGGCGATCGGGCCGTGGTGCGCAGGGACCATCCATGCGCACCAAGCTCCTCGATCATTGCACGGCCAAGACAGCCGCTCGCTCCGGTAATCAGGGCTTTCATCAGAACCTCAGAACCGTGCCGCCAAGGGAAATGCCGGCGGATGTGCCGACCAGCAAGGCGGTCTGCCCGCGGCGAAGCTGCTGCGAGCGGACCGCGTGATCCAGCGCGCTGGGGATCGACGCCGCCACCTGGTTGCCGGTGCGTGCAAAGATGTTCACGACCTTTTCGGCCCGCAAGCGCAACGCCCGCGTCACATGCGACAGGGCTTGCGCGCTCGCTTGATGAGGGATGATGCAGTCGATCTGATCGACGCCGATCCCGGCACCGGACAACAGCTTACCCAGAAACCGGGGCAGCCGACGCGATGCCACCCGGAAGGCCAGCCCGCCGTCCATTCGGAAGGTCTCGTCCCCCGGCCGGGCGCCCCTTGCGGGATTGACCCGGGTGCCCCCTGCGGCCAGCACACAGGCGTCGCGCCCCTCGGCATAGGTTTCGAAACCATGTGCCATGACGGTTCCCTCTCCACGGCCCAGCACGACGGCACCGGCGCCGTCGCCAAAGATCGCGGCGCCTTCGGGTCGCGTCCAGTCCAGCCCGACCGACGCGATATCGGCAGAAAAGACCAGGACGCGGCGGGCCCGCTTCGTATCCAGCCACATGCCCGCAAGATCCAGCGCCTGAAGGAAGCTCAGGCAGGTCGCATTGACGTCGAAGGCCGGAATGCCCGAACTGGCAAGGCCCAGCCGGTCCTGCACCAGAACCGCCGTCGAGGGGATGGGCTGCTCCATCACGCCGCAGGCGCCGACAATCAGGTCGAGCTCATCCGCCCGGCAGCCCGCCATCTCCAGTGCGCGTTCCGCGGCCCTGACGGCCATATATGAGGATGTCTCGTCATCGCTGGCCACATGCCGGGCATGAAGCCCGAATCGTGACAACGACTGACCCGAGGGCCATCCCATGCGTGTGTCGATCTCGTCGGAGGTCAGACAGGTGCGGGGCAGGTAGCTGCCGGTGCCGAGGATGGTGGTTGTTGTTGGAAACATGGTCTTGCCGCCCGTTAATGAACGTTGTTCAGTAACATTGACATGACAGTCTCATTCGTCAAGTATGTTTTTGAACGCTGTCCATTAATCTATCGAGGACCCAATGGCCCGGCCCAGACAATACGATCCCGAGGACCTGCGGCGCCGCGTCATCGTTGCCGCAAGGGGCCTCTTGCAGGAGGGCGGCCCGCCCGCCCTGACTGCTCGCGGGCTGGCCGAGGCCGTCGGTGTGACCAGCGGCACGATCTACGCCCAGTTCGGCGGCCTGCGTGGTGTCATCCTCGAGGTCAACCGCGAGACTTTCAGCGAATTGCGCGCCACGATCGAAGCCCTTCCGGAGGCCTCGCCCGAAGCCTGGCTCTTCAGCCTGGCAGATGCCTATGTGGCCTTCATGTTGAGACGGCAGGGGGTCTGGCAGGCCCTGTTCGAAGGGCCTCGTCGCGACGATGTTGCGCCCGATTGGTACCTCCAGATGATCAAGCAGCTGCTCGGCCGGATTGCGGCCCCCTTGGCCGAGATCGCACCCGAGGAGGACGCCGCCGGTCGCGCTGAAGAGCTGTTTCTGGCGGTCCACGGCATCGTTGCCATGGCCGCCGCCGACCGGCTGGACATGGTCTCGGGGCGGTCCCCCGAAGCCTTGGCCCGGGAAGCCGTCGCAACCATGGTGCGCGCGATCGCACCCGCGCAATCATGACGTCCCTGCAGCAACAGGATTCGGACACGTGTCGACGCCAGCTCGGCGGCGGTCTTGTCCTGGGGTCTGCCCGCTGCGGGTCCACCCTCGTTTCCGAGATCCTCAATCGCCATCCCGCCATCCTTTCGGTGTCGGAGCTTTTCTCGACCGTCGGACCGCATGCGTTCCGACCGGATGTCCTGTCGGGTTCGCGGTTCTGGCAACACCTGTCGCGACCGTCCCGCGCGCTTTCGAAGATCGGCAATCCCGACTCGGCGCCGCGGGAGTTCCTCTACGGGCGGACCACGGACCCGGAGCACGACCCATGGCTCTGTCCTCCGATACTCGCGATCACGCTGCCCCACCTCAGCGACGACCCGGACGCGCTTTTCCGAAAGCTGTCGCGGGAAGTTCCTGCTTGGCCGAAGCGCGCCCTGGCCGCGCACTATCGGGCGCTCTTCGAACTGTTGGCGCGCGAGCGGGGAGGGCGGCAGGTCTGGGTGGAGCGCTCCGGAGGATCCCTCGTCGCGGCCGGCACGCTCCTCGAGATGTTCCCGGAGGCACGTCCGATCCTGCTCACGCGCAACGGCCCGGAGACCGCCCTGTCGATGCGGGACTATCCCGCGACGCGCCTGGCGATCTGGATGTGGCGCCGGTTGTCCTGGACCGGCATCGACCTTCTGTCCCGGCGGCACCACTACGGACGCGGGGCGATCTGGCCCCTCATCGCGACCCTCGGCGGCGTCGGGGGGCTTGGGCATATCCTTAAGCATCGACCCTCGCTGGCCGACTGTGGCGCCTTCTGGTCGGACCTGACGTGCCGGGGTTTGGCATCGCTCGCGGGGCAAACGCCTCTCGTGCTCTCCTACGAGAGGTTGTGCCAGTCTCCCGAGGAAGAAATCCGTCGTCTCGGGATGTATCTCGCGGGGACGGCTCCCGCCGAGTGGGTCCAGTCAACCTCCACTCTGCCCCGCCCGCGGCCCTCGCGGCTGCAGGCACTCAGCCGGACCGACCGCGACATTCTCGAGAAGGCCTGCGCCCCCGGCGAAGCAGCTCTCGCCAGGTTCACGGCAGATCCGCTTATCGGCAACTTGGAGGAGATCGCGGGATGATCGGTCTAGGAAGATCGGTGCATCTCAGCCTGTTGCAGGCTTCCTTAATAGAGATGACCGAATGCTGTTCTGCTCGCCTGACAACAATCATCAGGGATGCATCCACAGCGCCCCATTTCTAAGGCGGACTACGCCCCCAAATGCAGCTATATCCATGAAAGGATTATTTCCCGAAGCATCCCAAGCTGTTCGCCGGGATGAATGGCGGAGAGACAGGGATTCGAACCCTGGGACCCCGTGAAGGGTCAACGGTTTTCGAGACCGCCCCGTTCGACCACTCCGGCACCTCTCCGCGGGGGTCGTGTCGCATGCATCTAGTAAATCGGCCCGGGGCGTGCAACAGGGAATTTCCGGACCTGACCCGGGGTGAGGCCATTGGAAAGAGGCGGGCCGCGCCCTAAGCTGGAAACGGCCTTCATTGAGGATCGATCATGCCCCGTCTTCTCGCCAGTGCGCTTGCCGCGCTCATCCTGACTGCCGCCCCGCTCCGGGCCGCGCCCGCCGACGATCTGCTCGAGTCGCTGCGCATCGACGACATGCTCCGGATCATGCGCGACGAGGGGATGGACTACGGGCGCGATCTTTCGACCGACATGTTCGGACGTCCCGCCAGCGCGCGCTGGGAGGACGTCGTGTCCGAGATCTACGACACCGACCGCATGCGCGAGATCGTCCGCGAGGGCGTCGAAGACGGCCTCGAAGGGCAGGAGATCCCCGCGATCCTCGACTTCCTCGAAAGCGACGAGGGCCAGCATGTGGTCGCTCTCGAACTTGCCGCGCGCGAGGCGATGATCGACGAGAGCACCGAGGCCGCGGCGCGCGAGCGCTTCCGTGCCATCGAGGGCAGCGACGATCCGGTCCTGCTGCAGGTGGAGCGTTTCGTCGAGGCCAACGACCTGGTCGAAGCCAATGTCGCCGGCGCGCTCAACGCCTCGTTCCAGTTCTACCAGGGCCTTGCCGACGGCGGCGCGCTCGAGATCACCGAGGGCGAGATCCTCTCCGAGGTCTGGGCCACCGAGGAGGAAACCCGCGCCGACACCCGCGACTGGCTCTACGGCTTCATGCTCATGGCCTACACGCCGCTCGAGCAGGCCCAGCTCGAAGACTACGTGGCGCTTTCGGCGACCGAGGAAGGGCGGCTGATGAATCGCGCGCTCTTCGAGGGCTTCAATACCATGTACGATTCGATCTCCTACGCGCTCGGTCTCGCCGCGGCGCGGGAAATGCAGGGCGAGGACCTCTGAGAGCCGCATTTCCGGGCGCTCCGCGCTTGACAAGTGGGGCCGTCGCAGACCATATGCGCGCTACGCAGGGACGGGGCTTCGGCCCCGCCTTTCGTTTTTGTCAACATAGCTCCGCAGCGCGGGGCACGCCGTCCGAGGCTGGCAGGGCAGGGGCCCGCCGCAAACACCCGATCAACCGGGGGCCACAGGACGCGGCAGAAAAGAAGAGGAACGCGATAGATGTTCGCGGTGATGAAGACCGGTGGCAAACAGTACAAGGTCCAGTCGGGCGATACGCTCCGGGTGGAAAAGCTGGCCGCTGATGCGGGCGAAACCGTCCAGTTCAACGATATCCTGATGCTCGGCGGCGACAGCACCGTCGTGGGCGCCCCCTTCGTGGCCGGCGCCGCGGTGCAGGCCGAGGTCGTCGACCAGATCAAGGGTGACAAGGTCATCCACTTCACCCGCCGCCGCCGGAAGCACAGCTCCAAGCGGACCAAGGGCCACCGTCAGCAGCTGACCATGGTCCGGATCACCGAGATCCTGTCCGAGGGCGGCGACAAGACCGGCGTGAAGGCCGCCATGGGTGCCGGCGTTGCCGGTGCACTGGGGCTCGGCGTTGATCGCTACACCTCGAATGCCGACGAGCAGGCCGAAATGGCCGCCGAGGTGAAGAACAACGAAGCCAAGGCGAAACCCGCTTCCGCGGCCGGCACGGCCGAGGGCGCAGGCGACGACCTGACGAAGATCAACGGTGTCGGCCCCGCCGCCGCCAAGAAGCTGAACGAAGCCGGCATCACCACCTTTGCCCAGCTCGCAGCCCTGGACGCCGATTCCTTCGAGGCGACCAAGGTGAAGCCCGAATGGGTCGAGCAGGCGAAGACGCTGGCCTGAGCCTAAGGAGAGAGACACATGGCACACAAGAAAGCAGGCGGTTCCTCCCGTAACGGACGCGACTCTGCCGGCCGTCGACTGGGCGTGAAGCTCTATGGCGGCGAACTCGCAATCCCGGGCAACATCATCGTGCGTCAGCGCGGCACGAAGTTCTGGCCCGGTGAAGGCGTCGGCATGGGCAAGGATCACACGATCTTCGCCACGACCGAGGGCAACGTGTCCTTCAGCAAGGGCCTGAAGGGTCGCACCTTCATTTCCGTGCTGCCGGCAGCGGAGGCTGCCGAATAAGCCGAACCCCGGCGCAACGAACACATGAAGGGGATCGGCAAGTCGCCGGTCCCCTTCTTCGTTTCCGTATGCCCGTGTCGCGGGTCGGCGGAACGGCCCGGGGTCTGGCAGGTTTAGCAGGACCGCAAGACCCCGCGGTTCATCAGCGTGCGGAGACCCCGCGCCGCGTGCCGTTCAGAGGAGGAGCGACATGAACATCGAGACCCCGGTCCAGGACCAGCAGGTGATCTCCACGGAACGTTTCGACCTGCGCCCGGTGCGCCGGTCCGACATGGGCCTTCTGGAGCTCTACACCTCGGACAAGCGCCTCGCGCGCATGACCACGTCGATTCCCCATCCGCTGCCGCCCGGCGCGTCCGAGGCCTTTGTGACCCGTGCCACCAAGGAGGGTCGCGACGAGGACATCTGGGTCATGGATTCGACCAAGACCGGCGGCTCCGAGCTCATGGGCGTGATCGCGCTCGAGCGCTTGGATCGCAACCAGTCCGAGATCGGCTTCTGGGTGGCGCCGCCCTACTGGAACACCGGCCTCGCCTCCGAGGCGGTGCAGGCGCTGGTCGATGCCAACCCGCTGGGCAGCGAAACGATGTTCGCCAGCGTCTTCCAGGACAACCCCGCCTCGGCGCGGGTGCTGGTGCACTGCGGCTTCGACTATATCGGCGATGCCGAGGCCTATTCCGTCGCCCGCGGTGCCACCGTGCCGACCTGGACCTATCTCAAGCGTCTCGGCTGACAGGCCGGGCGCATCCCACATGTCCCCCGGGGTCAGCCCGGGGGCGCCACCACGCCGCTTGAGGCGGCAGGGCGCAGGGGATACACCCCCGCCAAAGGCCATACGCGAAAGCCCATCCCATGAAGTTCCTCGATCTCTGCAAGGTCTACATCCGCTCGGGCGGGGGCGGGAACGGTTGCATCAGCTTCCGCCGCGAGAAATTCATCGAATACGGTGGCCCGGACGGCGGTGACGGCGGCGATGGCGGCAGCGTCTGGGCCGAGGCCGTGGACGGGCTCAACACGCTCATCGATTTCCGCTACCAGCAGCACTGGTTCGCCCAGAACGGGCAGGGCGGCATGGGCAGCAACCGCACCGGCCGCGACGGCGAGGAAATCACCCTCCGCGTGCCCGTGGGCACCGAGATCCTCGACGAGGACGGCGAAACCGTGGTGGCCGACCTGACCGAACTGGGCCAGCGCGTCCAGCTTGCCCGTGGTGGCAACGGCGGCTGGGGCAACCTGCGCTTCAAGACCTCGACCAACCAGGCGCCGCGCCGGTCCAACCCCGGCCAGCCCGGCGTCGAGCGCACGCTCTGGCTGCGGCTCAAGCTCATCGCAGACGTGGGCCTTGTCGGGCTGCCCAACGCGGGCAAGTCCACCTTCCTCGCGGCGACTTCCAACGCCCGGCCCAAGATCGCGGACTATCCCTTCACGACCCTTCACCCGAACCTCGGCGTGGTCGGCGTCGACGATACCGAAATCGTCGTGGCCGACATTCCCGGCCTCATCGAGGGCGCGCACGAGGGGCGCGGTCTGGGCGACATCTTCCTCGGCCACGTCGAACGCTCGGCGGTACTGCTGCACCTGCTCGACGGCACCAGCGGCTCGCTCATCGAGGACTGGCAGACCATCTGCAACGAACTCGACGCCTACGGCGCGGGCCTCGCCGACAAGCCGCGCGTGACCGTGCTGAACAAGATCGACGCGCTCGACGACGAGGAACGGGTCTTCCTCAAGGAGGAACTCGAAGCCGCCGGGGCCGCGGACGTGCGCCTGATGTCCGGGGCCAGCGGCGAAGGCGTGCAGGACGTGCTGCGCGCCCTGCGCCCCCACGTGGCCGAGAAGCGCGCCTTCGAACGCGGCGACCACCTTGCGGAGGAAGGTCCTTGGGAACCCTGAGCACCGCACGGCGGATCGTCGTCAAGATCGGCTCGGCGCTTCTGGTCGACCGGGAGACCGGCGCCCTGCGCGCCGACTGGCTCAAGGCCCTGGCGCAGGACGTTGCCCGCCTCAAGGCGCGCGGCGCCGACGTGATCCTTGTCTCGTCCGGCTCCATCGCGCTGGGGCGCGGCGTGCTGAAACTGCCCGAGGGCACATTGCCGCTCGAACAAAGCCAGGCCGCCGCCGCCGTTGGCCAGATCCGTCTTGCCCGCGCCTACGAAGAGGCGCTCGCCCCCCATGACATCACCACCGCGCAGGTGCTGGTCACGCTCGAGGATACCACCTCGCGCCGCCGCTACCTCAACACTCGCGCCACGCTGGGCACGCTGGTGAACCTCGGCACGGTCCCCATCGTGAACGAGAACGACACGGTGGCCACCGACGAGATCCGATACGGCGACAACGACCGGCTTGCCGCGCAAGTGGCCGTCACCGTGGGCGCCGACATGCTGGTGCTGCTCTCGGACGTGGACGGGCTCTACACCGGCAACCCCAACAGCGACCCCGACGCCGTGCACCTGCCCGAGGTCTCGGAAATCACGCCCATGATCGAGGACATGGCCGGCGATGCGGGCTCGGGCCTGTCCAAGGGCGGGATGAAGACCAAGGTGCTCGCCGCCAAGACCGCCACCGCCGCCGGTTGCGCCATGCTGATCGGGCAGGGCGCGCCCGCCCACGCCCTGCGTGCGCTCGAAGAGGGCGCGAGATGCACCCTCTTCACGCCGCAGACCGATCCCCACATCGCCCGCAAGCGCTGGATTTCGGCGATGAAGCCGCGCGGTGCCGTCTTCGTCGACGCGGGCGCCGTCCGCGCGCTGGGGCAGGGCAAGTCGCTGCTGCCCGCGGGGCTTGCCCGCATCGAGGGCAGTTTCGGCCGCGGCGACCCGGTCGCCATCCGTGATCCCGAGGGCCACGTGCTGGGCCACGGGCTCGCCCGCTATACCGCCGAAGAGGCCAGCCTCATCGCCGGCCACCGCAGCGCCGAGATCGAGGAGCTTCTGGGCTACCCCGGCCGCGCGGTGCTGATACACCGGGACGACATGGCCCTTCAGACATCGGCGAAAACCGGTTAACCAAGGGTTCAATCCCCATCCTGCAAAAGGTTCAGGAGGCTCCGACATGAAGGACATGACCGACATTCCCGCCCTGATGGCCGAAATCGGCCAGCGCGCGAAAACGGCCGCCGCGGAGCTTGCCTTTGCCCCAGCCGAGGTGAAACGTGCAGCCCTTGAGGCCGCGGCCGATGCCGTCTGGTCCCGCCGCGCCGAGATCGTCGAGGAAAACGCCAAGGACATCGCCTTCGGTCGCGACAAGGGCCTGAGCGCCGCCATGATGGACCGCCTCAAGCTCGACGAGGACCGCATCCAGGGCATCTGCGATGGCCTGCGCGCCGTCGCCGCCCAGGACGATCCCGTGGGCGCGGTCATGACCGAATGGGACCGTCCCAGCGGGCTGCACATCCAGCGCGTGCGCACGCCGCTTGGCGTGGTGGGCGTGATCTACGAATCGCGCCCCAACGTGACCGCCGACGCGGGCGCGCTTTGCCTCAAGGCCGGCAATGCCGTGATCCTGCGCGGCGGCTCGGAAAGCTTCCATTCCTCCGGCGCTATCCACGCCTGCCTTGTCGAGGGGCTGCGCAGCGCGGGCCTTCCCGAGGACGCGATCCAGCTTGTCCCCACCCGCGACCGCGCCGCGGTGAGCGAGATGCTCACCATGACCGACACGATCGACGTGATCGTGCCGCGCGGCGGCAAGGGCCTTGTCGGCCTTGTTCAGCGCGAGGCCCGCGTTCCCGTCTTCGCCCACCTCGAAGGCATCGTGCACATCTACATCGACAAGTCCGCCGACCCGGCCAAGGCCGTCGAGGTCGTGCTCAACGCCAAGACCCGTCGCACCGGCATCTGCGGCGCCGCCGAATGCCTGCTGATTCACGAGGACGTGGCCGACACCCTCGGCCGCGACATCCTCGGCGCGCTGGTCGATGCGGGTGTCGAGGTGCGCGCCGACGCGACGCTTCAGGGCATCGACGGCGTCACCCCGGCGCAGGATGACGACTGGGGCCGCGAATACCTCGACATGATCGTCGCCGCCAAGGTCGTGCCCGACGTCGACGCCGCCATCGCGCATATCCGTCAGTACGGCTCGAACCACACCGACTGCATCCTGACCGAGGACGACGCCACCGCCGACCGTTTCTTCCAGCGGCTCGACAGCGCCATCCTCATGCGCAACGCCTCGACGCAGTTCGCGGACGGCGGCGAATTCGGCATGGGGGCCGAGATCGGCATCGCCACGGGCAAGATGCACGCCCGAGGGCCCGTGGGGGCAGAGCAGCTCACCAGCTTCAAGTACCTCGTGACCGGAAACGGAACGGTGCGCGGCTAGGCCTCCGGGGCCTAGCCGATCCGGATGTCGATGCGCGTCTCTTCGGTGCGGGCCAGAAGGCCCATGCCGCTTTCGCGTGCGAAAAGCGACAGCAGCGCGAACTGCACCCGCGATGGAGAGATCTCTTCCACGACCGCCGGCCCGCCGAGACAGGCCCAGATCTCGGGTTCGATCCGCATCCGCGGGCCGCTCGCCACGATCTGCCAGATCCCGTCCACCCGCGCGAAGCTGACCTCGCCACCCGCGGAGAGGGCGCTTTCGCAGCAGAGAAAGGCGAGGCTCAGCAACTGCGCCTCGAACCGGGGCAGATCCTCGGCAAGCGTCCAGGTCGCCGCGATCCGTCCGCCCTGCGTGACACCGGCCAGGATGTCGGCCATGTCCCGGCTGGACATGACCTGCTCGGACCCTGCCGACCCGAAAGCCACGCGGAAAAGCCGGATCCGCGCGGTGGCATTGGTGCAGCTGTCCTGGATCAGCTGCATTTCCGGGGCAGGGGCGGCGCTGGCCTGTTCCAGCGCGATCAGCTCCAGCCCGTTCTGGATGGCTGAAATCGGGCTAATGAGATCGTGGCAGAGGCGCGACCCTACCAATGCGGCGAGCGCCGCTCTATCGTCCGACATATCGTACTCCACGATGGGAGGGAGTCATGAGTGACCTGAACCAGATGCTCGAGCCAGGCATGCTCGTCCAGAACCCCGACCGCCCCGACTGGGGCGTCGGCCAGGTGCAGTCTAACATCGGGGGCAAGATCACGGTGAACTTTCCCGACGAAGGCAAGCTGGTTCTCGATGGTCGCCTGATCACACTTGTCCCGTACTTCGCAGATTAGGTTAACGGTCGGAAGGTTTAAGGAAAGTTAACATACCCTTTCATCTCCGCTGCGCACCCGTCCCTGACCTTCTGCCGAGGCTTGTTGGCCTGAAAATGATCGACTAGAAGCGGCGCCATGACGGTCGTTGGGCAGAGGATGGCAGCCGCGCAGGGCTTCGATGTGCGCCTTGCGGGCTCCGAGGACGAGATCGCGGCCGCGCAGCGCCTGCGGTACGACGTCTTTGTCGAGGAACTCGGCGGCGACGGCCCCCTTGTGGATCACGAAAACCGCCTCGAACGCGACCGCTTCGACCCCTATTTCGACCATCTGATTGCCACCGACACGAATCGCGGCGAGGTGGTCGGCGTCTACCGCCTCCTGCGCGACGACCAGGCGGCCCGCGCCGGGCAATTCTACTCCGAGGACGAATACGACCTCTCGCCGCTCCGCAACAGCGGACGCCGGCTGATGGAGCTCGGCCGGTCCTGCCTGCACCCCGATTACCGCGGCGGCCCGGCGATGTTCCTGCTCTGGCAGGGGCTGGCCGACTACGTGCGCCAGCACGGGATCGAGGTGCTCTTCGGCGTCGCCAGCTTCCACGGCACCGACCCGCAGGCGCTCGCCGCGCCGCTCTCGCTGCTGCATCACAGGCACCTTGCGCCGGAGGAGCTGCGCGTGCGCTCCCGCGCCTTCCAGTCCATGGATCTGGTCTCCGAGGACGAGCTCGACCGTCGCGCGGCCATGCTCGAGGTGCCGGCGCTGATCAAGGGCTACCTCCGTCTCGGCGGCTTCGTGGGCGAGGGCGCCTACGTCGACCACGAATTCAACACCACCGACATCTGTCTTGTCATGGACAGCGCGCGCCTCAACGCGCGGCAGGCGGGGCTCTACACCCGCGCCGGGGGCGCATGAGCCTCACCTGGGAGGGCGGAGAGCCGCCCGCCCGACCGCCGCTTGGCGCACGCGACTGGCTGCGCGTGATCTGGCGGGGTGGGGCGCTCGGCACCGTCACCTTCGGATGCCTCGCCCTCCTGCTGCTTGTCCGCCTGGTGGAACGTCCGCTCTGCGGCGTGCGCCGCCCGGTGACACCCTGGATCACCCAGTTCGTCTGCCGCATGGCCTTCGTCATTCTGCGGCTGCCGATCTCGGCCCGCGGTCCCCGGATGACCGGCCCCGGCGCCATCGTCGCCAACCACACCAGCTGGCTCGACATCTTCGCGCTGAACAGCCGCCGCAACGTCTACTTCGTCTCCAAGGCCGAGGTGGCGGGATGGCCCGGCATCGGCTGGCTGGCGCGGGCGACCGGCACGCTCTTCATCGCGCGCGACCGGCGCGAGGCCACCGCCCAGACCCGCGCCTTCGAAGAACGACTTCTGCAGGGTCAGCGACTGCTGTTCTTCCCCGAGGGCACATCGACCGACGGCATGCGCGTGCTGCCGTTCCGGACCACGCTCTTTGCCGCCTTCTTCGCCGAGCCGCTGCGGCATTCCATGCAGGTGCAGGCGGTCAGCGTGATCTACCACGCGCCGAAGGGCGAGGACCCGCGCTTTTACGGCTGGTGGGGCGACATGGACTTCGGCCCCAGCCTGTTGCGTGTGCTGGCGCAGCGCCACCAGGGTCGCGTCGAGCTGCGTTACCACCCGCCGCTGCGCGTCGACGATTTTCCCAACCGCAAGACGCTCGCCGCCCGGCTCGAGACGCAGGTGCGCGACGGCCATGAACGGGGCGCCGGTTCGGTTTAAAATTGAGCCGTCGCCGGTGTCATCTTCGCCTTCGGGTGCTCATGCCATGGCCGCCATGCAACCTTCGTGATAGAAGCAACGTTCGGATGCGTCGGGGTGAACGGCCGGGCCGCGACGGACAACAACAGGGTCAGGACGAGGGGAGTGACGACATGCGCATGCGTGTAGGATGCCGGATGAGCTACGACATACCGGCGCCGACGCCGATGATCCTGCTGGTCAACGTGCACTATTCACGGGCAAGCGATCTGGAACGCCCCGATCACCTGGTGACCGAGCCCACGGTCCCGGTGGAAGGCTACCGCGACAGCTTCGGCAACTGGTGCAACCGGCTGGTGGCGCCCGCCGGGCGTTTCACCGTCTCGACCGACGCCTACCTGCAGGACGACGGCACCCCCGATCCGGTTGCGCCCGATGCGCCGCAGGTCCCGGTCGAGCTGCTGCCCAGCGACACGCTCGGCTTCCTGCTGCCGTCGCGCTATTGCGAATCCGACGTGCTGTCGGATTTCGCCTGGTCGCGCTTCGGCAACACGCCCGAAGGCTGGGCCCGCGTGCAGGCGGTCTGCGACTTCGTGCACAACCACGTCACCTTCGACTACGAACAGGCCCGCGACACCCGCACCGCCGTCGGCGCGCTCGAGGACCGGGTGGGGGTCTGCCGCGACTTTGCCCATCTGGCCGTGGCGCTCTGCCGCGCGCTCAACATCCCCACGCGCTACTGCAACGGCTACGTCAGCGACATCGGCAACCCGCCCGCGCCGGTGCCCGATTTCGCCGCCTGGATGGAGGTCTATCTCGGTGGCCGCTGGTGGACGTTTGATCCCCGCAACAACGACAAGCGTTACGGCCGCGTGCTGATCTCACGCGGACGCGACGCGGCGGACGTGCCGCTCACGCACAGCTTCGGCCTGCACGATCTCGCCGAGTTCACCGTCTGGACGAAGAAGGTAGAGGACTGATGCGCGCGCCGCGGCGCTTCTGGCGCTGCAACGCCAGAGACCGCACCGCACCCGGGGCCGACGACCACGTAACGGTCAGCCACGGCAGACGACGATCCTGCGCCGGGATCGAGACATGCTCCCCCGCCTGCGCATCCTGATCGTGTTCGGGCCGTTGGCGGTCTGGCTCGCCTGCATGTTACTGTTGGCCATCGTATTCCTCGGCGGCTGCGAGGTGATGGCGCTCGGCCCGCAGGAATGCATCGTCTTCGGACGGGACATCGGCGAGGACATCTACCCCCTTTGGTCACTGGGGTTCTTCTTCCCCCTCGTGATCCTCTGGGTCGCGATAAGTTCGCTTGTCATCGAGCTGGCCCGCTGGATCATCGCAAGCACAAGGTAGGACACCGTGCCGGTGTGCCGACCGTCGCGGCGCTGCGCAGCTGGGCCGGCCCGAGGCCCGCCCCCTCAGACCATCGCCGCGCGCAGCCGCTCTAGCGCCGCGGCGGGGTCGTCCTCGCGCCAGATCTCGGGGCCGATGCCGAAGAAGTCGGTGAAGGGCGCAAGTTCGGCGATCTTCTCGACGGTCAGGCCGCCCTCGGCCACCACCGGCACCTCGATCATCTCGGACCACCACTGGAACAGGTCCCGTTCGGCCACGGCGCCGTCGCCGAGCCCGGTCTCGACCACGGGACCGAAGGCCACGTAGTCGGCACCCGCTTCGCCCGCGCTCATCCCGTCGTGGCTCGACTGGCCGCAGTGGCAGCCCACGATGGCGTCGGTGCCCAGCGTCTTGCGGGCGGCGCGCACGCCGCGCGACCCAGACAGGTGCACGCCGTCCAGCCCCAGCCGTTCGGCCAGAACCACATGCGTGTCGATCACAGTCGCGATGTCGCGCACATGGGCGACCTCGCGCACGGCATCGGCCGCGCGGATAAGCACATCCTCGTCGTGGCTCGCCAGCGACAGCCGCAGGCAGGCGACCTCGACGCGGTCGAGCACCTTGGCCAGCGTGTCGGGAAAACTGCCGAGATCGATCTCGGGCGGGGTGACGAGGTAGATCTGGGGGGCGTCCTGCTCGGGCATGAAGGCTCCGTCTTTCTTTGGGTCGCTCTCATACCGTGCCCTTCAGGCTTTGACCATCGGGTTTCTGCGGCCCGGGCCCCAAGCCTTGCGCCATGGGGCCGCGCGGCCTAGAGGAACCCCCGCGGAAACGGAGAGGTGCCATGGACAGGCGACAGGCAGGGCCGGCATTCGTGCTGGTGCGTCCCCAGATGGGCGAGAACATCGGCGCGGCGGCCCGGGCCATGTGGAACTTCGGGCTCGATCGCATGCGGCTGGTCAGCCCGCGCGACGGCTGGCCGAACCCCAGCGCCACCGCCATGGCCAGCGGGGCAGGGCGGCTGCTCGACGATGCGATCCTCAGCGACACGCTGCCCGGGGCGCTCGACGACGCCACGCTGACCTTCGCCACCACCGCGCGGCCCCGCGGGATGACGAAACCCGTCTACTCGCCCGAGGCCGCCATGCGCGCCGCGCAGGAGCATATCGCCGAAGGCGGGCGCGTCTCGGTCATGTTCGGCCCCGAACGTGCCGGGCTCGAGAATGCCGACATCGCCCAGGCCAACGCGATCATCTCGGTGCCGGTGAACCCCGAGTTCCCCTCGCTCAACCTCGCCCAGTGCGTCCTGCTGGTGGCCTACGAATGGCGCCGCGCCAGCGCCAACGCGCCCGACATGGTGACCGAGATGGGCGGCACCGACTGGGCCAGCGCGGTCGAGCGCGACCACCTGTCCACGCACTACGAAGAGGTGCTGGACGAGGCGGGCTTCTTCTTCCCAGAGACCAAGGCCGAGGGCATGAAGGTCAACCTGCGCAACATGTGGTCGCGGATGCCGCTGACACAGGCCGACGTGCGGATGCTGCACGGGATGCTTCGGCAGATGGTGCGGAGAAGAAAAGACCGGGCAGAGTGAACTCTGCCCGGAGGTGGTGCCGGTCAAGGCACAGGGAGGACCGTGGAAACTCGCACTGCAGAAATGACTGCTGAAACGCGCTTTCCCAGAAACTATAGCGCGGAACTCTCCTTTAGCGATAGTCGGGTATGCCTGACGTTTCTGCCTGTCCCTGCGCCAACCCGTCCCGCTTGAAGCGGCAGGGGCCGGGGGCTAGTGTCCGCCGCAAACCGGAGGGTCGGATGGCGGAAAAACGCAAGCTTTTCGAGGATGTGACGGAAACCGGCGCCTCGCGCGAGGCGCCGAAGGGCGGCATGATCGACGCCGGACGGCGCGGCGCGCGCGGTGCGGTGCGCGTCTGGCTCATGGTGCTTTTCGCCATGGTGGTCGTCATGATCGCCGTCGGAGGGCTCACGCGCCTCACCGAATCCGGCCTCTCGATCACCGAATGGCGCCCGGTCACCGGCGCGCTGCCCCCCATGAACACCGCCGACTGGCAGTCGGAGTTCGACAAGTACCGCCAGATCCCGCAGTACGAACTGCTCAACAAGGGCATGACCCTGACCGAGTTCCAGTTCATCTACTGGTGGGAATGGGGCCACCGTCAGCTCGGCCGCGCCATAGGCCTCGTCTGGGCGCTCGGATTCCTGGGCTTCCTCGTGACCCGCAAGATCCCCCCGGGATGGACAGGGCGCCTTCTCGGCATTGGCGTGCTTGGCGGGCTGCAGGGGGCGATCGGATGGTGGATGGTCTACTCGGGCCTCTCGGGCGAGATGGTCTCGGTCGCCTCTTACCGGCTGGCCACGCACCTCGGGCTTGCCTTCGTGATCCTCGGCTTCATCGCCTGGTACGTCTACGCGCTGGGGCGCGAGGAACGCCAGCTCATGCAGGCGCGCCGACTGGCTGAACCCAAGCTCTTTTCCATGTCCACGGGGCTTTTGCACTTCGCCTTCCTGCAGATCCTGCTGGGCGCGCTGGTGGCGGGCATCGACGCGGGGCGGAACTACTCCGACTGGCCGCTGATGGCGGGGGGGGTCCTGCCGCCCGATCCGCTCCAGATCACGCCGATCTGGCGCAACTTCTTCGAGAATGACGGCACCGTGCAGTTCATGCACCGCATGGCGGGCTACCTGCTGTTCGTCTTCGGCATCGTCGTCTGGCTGCGCGGGCGCAAGTCCTCGCATCCCGACACGCGCTTCCGCTTCAACGCGGTCGCCGCCATGTTGGTGGTGCAGATGCTGCTTGGCATCGTGACCGTCCTCTACATGGCGCCCCTTCAGATCGCGATCCTGCACCAGTTCGGTGCGGTCGTGCTCTGGGCGCTGATCCTGCGCGCGCGGTTCGCCGCGCGCTATCCCATACAGACAACGATCCGCGGAGCCCGCGCATGAGTGCCTATGACGAGTTGATGGAATACCAGCGCGACACCGAGGCGCTGGGACAGGTGGCCGGGCGGCTGCACTGGGACATGGAAACCGTGATGCCCAAGGGCTCGGGCGACCAGCGCAGCGATGAACTTGCCGCGATGGAAAACGTGCTGCACGCCCGCAAGACCGATCCGCGCATCGGCGACTGGCTCGACGCCATCGACGAAGGCAGCCTCGACGAAGTCGGCCGCGCCAACCTGCGTCACATCCGCCGCAGCTATGACCGCACCCGCCGCCTGCCGGTGAAACTCGCCGCCGAGATCGCGCGCACCACATCGCGCAGCCACGCGGTCTGGGCGCAGGCCCGCGCCGACGACGATTTCGCGGCCTTCGCCCCCATGCTGAAAGAGGTCGTCCGCCTCAAGCGCGAGGAGGGGGCGGCGTTGGCCGACGGCGGCGATCCCTACGACGCGCTCATGGATGATTATGAGCCCGGCGCCACCGCCGCCGATCTCGAGGCCATGTTCGGCGCCCTGCGGCCGCGCCTCGTGGCGCTGCGCGAAAAGGTGTTGGGCAAGCCCATGCCGCGGGGCCTTGAGGGCACCTATGACGATGCCGCGCAGATGGAGCTGACGCGCAAGATCGCGGCCACCTTCGGCTACGATTTCAACCGGGGCCGCGTCGACAAGGCCGTGCACCCCTTCAGCTCGGGCAGCGGCGACGACGTGCGCATAACCACGCGCACCAACCCGCTCGACCCGTTCAACTGCATCTTCTCGACCATCCACGAGACCGGCCATGCCTCCTACGAGCAGGGCATCGACCCGGCCTACAGGCTGACGCCGCTGGGGCAGGGCGTCTCCATGGGCGTGCACGAAAGCCAGTCGCGCATCTACGAGAACCAGCTCGGCCGCGGCCGCGCCTTCTGCGGCCACCTGCACGGCATGATGACCGAGAGCTTCGGCGATCTCGGCATGGATGCGGATGCGTTTTACGCCGCCGTGAACCGGGTGCAGAACGGCTACATCCGCACCGAATCCGACGAGGTGCAGTACAACCTGCACATCCTGCTGCGCTTCGATCTCGAGCGGCAGCTGATCGCCGGCACGCTCGACGTCGACGACCTCGAAGAGGCATGGAACGCGCGTTTCCTCGCGGACTTCGGCTACCCGGTCGAAAAGGCCTCGGACGGGGTACTGCAGGACGTGCACTGGTCGCTGGGCCTCATCGGCTATTTCCCGACCTACAGCCTCGGCAACGTCTACGCCGGTTGCCTGAACACGGCGCTGCGCAACTCGGTGCCCGATCTCGACGACCAGCTCGCCCGCGGCGACACCTCCGGCGCCACCGGCTGGCTGCGTGAGAATCTGCAACGCCACGGCGGCCTTTATGAGCCCCGCGAGGTCATCACCCGTGCCTGCGGCAGTGCGCCGAGCGAGGGGCCGCTGCTGGATTACCTCGAGGCCAAGTTCGCGGGGATCTACGGGCTGTGATGGCTTTTCGGGGACGGGAAGGGGGCTCTGCCCCCGCCGCGGCTGCGCCGCGACTCCCCCGGGATATTTGGGCCAAGAAGAAGCGCAGGGGGCCGTCTTGGACCTGACGCTGCGGGACGTGACGGTGGCGCGCGGCGGCGTGCCGGTGCTGGAGGGCGTGAGCTTTGCTGTGCCGCCCGGTCGCGCGCTGGTGCTGCGCGGGCCCAACGGGTCTGGCAAGACGACGCTGCTGCGCACCGTGGCGGGGCTGCAGCCCGCGCTTGAAGGCGCGATCGACGGCGCGGGCGAGCGGGTGGCCTATGCCGCCCATGCCGACGGGCTGAAGGCCATGCTCAGCGTGGGCGAGAACCTGCGTTTCTGGGCGCGGGTTTTCGGGCTGTCCGAGATCGGCCCTGCGCTCTCCGCCTTCGACTTGGAGCGGCTCGAGGACCGGCTGGCGGGCAACCTTTCGGCCGGGCAGAAGCGCCGGCTGGGGCTGGCGCGGCTCATGGTGACGGGGCGGCCGCTCTGGGTGCTGGACGAGCCGACCGTGTCGCTCGACACGGCCTCGGTCACGCTCTTTGCCGATGCCGTGCGCGCGCATCTGGCGCAGGGCGGTGCGGCGCTCATGGCCACGCACATCGACCTGGGCATCCCCGAGGCGGAGATCTTCGATGTGACGCCCTATCGCGCGCGACCCCGCGCCGCGATCCACGACGAGGCCTTCCTGTGATTGCGCTGCTGTCGCGGGACCTGAAGCTCGCCGTGCGCGCGGGCGGCGGCTTTGGGCTTGGCCTTGCCTTCTTCCTGATCGTCACGGTCCTCATCCCTTTCGGCGTCGGCCCCGAGACGGAGCTCCTGTCGCGCATCGCGCCGGGGGTGCTCTGGATCGGGGCGCTGCTGGCCTGCCTTCTGTCGCTCGACCGGATCTTCGCGCTCGACTGGGAGGACGGCTCGCTCGACCTGC
>CAYNKL010000062.1:0-23287 GCA_964397775.1 uncultured Rhodobacterales bacterium
GCCCGCGCATCCTGCCCTACGAGGAGACCAAGAAGCGCATGAAGGAGGTCCTCACGGACATCCAGACCGGCAAGTTCGTGCGCGACTTCATGATGGAGAACGCCGTCGGCCAGCCGATGTTCAAGGCGACCCGCCGCATCAACGACGAGCACCAGATCGAGCAGGTCGGCGAGAAGCTTCGCGACATGATGCCCTGGATCTCGGCCGGCCGCATGGTCGACAAGTCCAAGAACTGATCCCGAGGAACATCCTTGCGGAACGGGCGGCCCCAGTGGCCGCCCGATTTCGTTTGGCGGGGCAGCCATGCAATTTTCGCAACCCCGCTAAACGGCAGGGCGCACACCCTTTCGCTTGGGCAAGCGAGCGGATAGCGCCAGTCGACGCAACAGCCGCCCCCTACCGGGACGGCCATGAGAAACAAAATTACCCGGCAATACAAAAATGTCTGATGCATCCCCCACGCTCGACGCCATGGGCGCCGAGACCCGACCGAAGAACGCCCCCTACCGGGTGCTGCTGGCGAGCCTGATCGGCACGACCATCGAGTTCTTCGACTTCTACATCTACGCGACCGCCGCGGTGCTGGTTTTCCCGACGCTGTTCTTCCCCGGCGCCGACCCGATGACCGCGCTGCTGGCCTCCTTCGCGACCTTCTCCATCGCCTTCTTCGCGCGGCCACTGGGCGCGCTTGTCTTCGGCCACTTCGGCGACCGGATCGGGCGCAAGGCGACGCTGGTGGCGGCACTGCTGACGATGGGGATCTCGACGGTCATCATCGGCCTGCTGCCAAGCTACGCGCAGATCGGCGTGATGGCGCCGCTGCTGCTGGCGCTTTGCCGTTTCGGTCAGGGCTTCGGGCTTGGCGGCGAATGGGGCGGCGCGGTGCTGCTTGCCACCGAGAACGCGCCTCCGGGCAAGCGGTCCTGGTACGGGATGTTCCCGCAGCTCGGCGCGCCGGTGGGCCTGTTCCTGTCGTCGGGCTTCTTCTGGGTGCTGCTGCACTTCATCGACCAGGAGGCGCTGCTGACCTGGGGCTGGCGCCTGCCCTTCCTGAGTTCGATCATCCTGATCGGTCTCGGGCTCTGGGTGCGGCTGTCGATCTCGGAGACGCCCGAGTTCGCCAAGGCGGTGGAAAAGGACGAGCGGGCGGCGGTGCCGGCGGCGGACATCTTCCGCAACCACAAGCGGAGCCTGTTCCTCGGCACCTTCGTCGCGCTGGTGACCTTCGTTCTGTTCTACATCTGCACGGCCTGGCTGCTGTCCTACAACGTGAAGGTCATCGAGATCCCCTTCCTCGACGCGCTCCGGATCCAGATCTACGGCGCGGTGGTCTTTGCGATCTCGATCGTGATCGCGGGGCGGGTCGCGGACCGGACCGGGCGCTTCAAGTTCCTGCTGGTCGTGACCGCGCTGATCGGGCTCTTCTCGTTCTCGCTCGCGCCGCTGCTGGAATCGGGCATCGCCGGCATCTATGGGTTCGTGACGCTGGGCATGTTCCTGATGGGCCTGACCTACGGGGTGATCGGTGCGGCGCTGGCGGCGCCCTTCCCGACCAACGTGCGCTACACGGGGTCGTCGCTGACCTTCAACTTCGCCGGCATCTTCGGCGCCTCGCTGGCGCCCTACATCGCGACCTGGCTTCAGAGCACCTACGGGATGGCACACGTGGGCTACTACATGCTCGCGGCGGCACTGATCACGCTGGCCTGCATCCTTGCCATGGGGGCGAAGAAGGTCTGATCGAGACCACTTGAGATGACTGGCGCCGGTCCCGGAAACGGGGCCGGCGTTTTTCGTGTGCTGGGAAAGTGTCCTCAGGTGCTGGCTTCGAGCAGATCGCGGAGCTGGGAGGGGAAGAGTTGCAGGACGAGGGTCTCGGTCATGGCGGTGCCGTCGTTGTCGACGTAGACGCGCAGGTCGACGGGCGTGTCGTCGCCCGGCGGCAGGGCCGAGAGGTCGAGATCGAAGATGGCGCGCCAGTAGTCCGCCCCCACCACCGGGTAGGCGGCGCGCAGCGAGACCTCGCCGCGCGAGGTCGTGACCATGGGCAGCAGCTTTTCGGGATCGGGCTCCAAGCCCTCGAAACCGCGGGGCTCGAGGTCGCAGACCACCTTGACCACCCCCTCGGGGCGCGGCTGGCCCGGCACGCCGCCGGCACCGATGCGGCAGGCGGTGTAGCGCGCAGCCTCGGGGGCGACGGGCGTGTCCTCGACCCAGGACAGACGATAGGCGAAGTCGAACTGCGATCCGGCCTCGGCCGCCTGCCCCGGTGTCCAGAAAGCGACGATGTTGTCGTGGATCTCGTCGTCGGTGGGCAGCTCGATCAGCGTCACCGTGCCCTCGCCCCAGTCGCCCTGCGGCTCGATCCAGGCCGAGGCGCGCTTGTCGTAGAAGACGCCATCGTCGAGGTACTCGGAGAAGTTGCGCTCTCGCTGCATGAGGCCGAAGCCGGTGGGACTTTGCGCCTGAAAGCTGTTGGCGGTGGCCTGCGGCGGGTTGTTGAGCGGGCGCCAGAGGCGTTCCCCCGTGCCGAGGTGGATCTCGAGCCCGTCTGAATCGTGCACCTCGGGGCGCCAGTCGGGCGAGACGTGCTGGTTGTGCTTGCCGAACCAGAACATCGAGGTGAGCGGCGCGATGCCCAGCCGCTCGACCCCGTCGCGCAGGAAGACCTGCGCCTCGATGTCCTGCACGATGCCGTCGTGGCGGCGGTGCGATGTGATCCGGTAGGCGCCGGTGGCCCGGGGGCTTTCGAGCAGCGCGTGGGCAATGAAGGCGCCCTCGCGCTGAGATTCGACCCAGAAACGTGTGAAGCGGGGAAATTCCTCGGGGCCATCGGCGATTGCCGTGTCCAGCGCAAGGCCGCGCGCGGAGAGGCCGAACTGGCCGCTGTAGCCCGAGGTCCGCCAGTAGGAGGCGCCGAGGAAGGCCATCCAGTCGGCGCGCTGCTCGGGGTCCTGCACCGAGAACCCGGCAAAACCCTCGGTCCCGTCAAGTTCGCGGGCGGGGTTGTCCTCGGGGATCTCGAAAAGATCGTTGGAGAAGCGCACCTCGCGCGCCATGCCGCCTTCGAGCGCGTAGATGTGCACCGGTTCCTTGAAGTAGCGGCCCGGGTAGAAGAAGTGCACCGGCGCGCGGTCCTGCGTGCCGCCCCAGAGCGCCTTGTCCTCGCGAAAGCGGATTGCGCCGTGGGCGTCGTAGTCGATGCGTTCGAGCGTCGGCGCGTCGGCCACGCGCATGGGCGTGAAATCTTCGCCCGCGAGGTTGCGGGCCAGCTCCTTCAGGCCGTCGAAGCTGAAGGGTTCCTCGGGGCCCAGCATCTCGGGGCCGAGCTCGGCGCGGGCGACGCGCGGCAGGAGGAAGAAGGCGCCGGCGCCGAGGGCACCGGTGAAGAGGTCACGACGGGAAAGGGGCAAGTCGGGCATGGCACTCCGGTTCCGTTTACGCTGATACACTGCCGGCCGCCGGGGCGGGCCGGGTCTCCTCCCCTCGGCAGAGAAGGACAACGTGGCGCGGAAATCGAGAGCGGCCGGAGGGCCGTGTGGCCGGGTGGCGAAGGCTCGCCAAACGCCACCTGCCCCTTCGGCAGGCCATTGCCGAACCGGGCAAGGCGGGGGCGCGGGGTGGGTCCGGCGGGAACTTCGCCGCCGGACCGGAATTCCCTCAGGTTGCGCGGGCCGTCAGGCGGCGCGGGTCAGTCCCAGCAGCTGACTAGGACGGTCATCGCGGCGGCACGCTCGGTGAGATCCTCGGGCGCCATGCGCGCGGTGCCGGTGGAGAGCGGCGTGGTGACTCCGGCCTCGTCCAGCAGCGGCGCGATCATCCGGGCCTGGAGCGCGAAACGCACGTCCTGGGGAAGTTGCTGGCCGCTGGTGGCGTCGGCGGGCAGCAGCATGCCCACAACGCCGCCGGCCTCGTCCAGCACCGGGCCGCCGGCATCGCCGGGCTCGGTGGCAAGCGCGAGGCGGCTCAGCCCTTCCTCGCCGCCAAGGCCGCGGATGTCCTCGAAGGTGCCGTAGGTCAGCGTGGGCGCGCTGAGCACGCCGCCATAGGGATAGCCGGCGACGGCGATCTCGGACTGCAGGCGCGGAAGGCCATCACGGAAGGCGCCGACTGCACGCGGGGCAAGCCGGCCCTCGGGGCGCAGCAGGGCCGCGCCGAGGGCAGCGTTGCCGGCAACGAGGCGCGCGTCATAGCTGCCGTCGAGCGTGATCTGTGTGCAGTCGCCGACCGTGTCGTAGCTGGTCAGGACCACGCCGTTCTCCGAGACGAAAAAGCCCGAGCCGCTGGCGCGCGGCTGGCGCACCTGCAGCCCCGAGACGAGGTCGACCGAGGCCGAGGCATTGGTGACCTGCGCAGGATCTAGAACGCCGCCGATGCGCTCGAAGCTCGACTGCATGCGCTGCAGGACGCGGGTGCGCCGTTCCTCGTCGCCTGCCGGCCAGACCAGCGTGAAGCCCTTGAGCTCGCCGCCCGAGAGGGTGACCTCTGTTTGGCTGACGATCTCGTCGTTGGCGCCGGTGAGCAGGAAGCTGTCGCCGTCGCGCGAGCGCTCGCCCTCGAGCGGGACGATTTCGAGCGTCTGCATGATCTCGTAGAGCCCCGCCAACGTGCGGCTGTCGCCGGGCTGGCTGATGAGCAGGACGCGGGCCTGCAGGTCGCCGGAGGGATCGTAGACGGCGAATGGCGGATCGTAGCGGTCACGCGAGACCACGTCGGCGGGCATCTCGATGGAGATGCCGGCGCGGCTGTCGGTGACACGGCGCATGCCGAGCCCGTCGAAGACGGCGTTGTACTGGCCCAGCAGGTCGGCCCGCTGGCGGGTGGTGAGCACGCCCGTCGCCTCATAGCCGTTGGCCCCCTGCCAGCTGGCCATGGCGCTGCGGGTGCCGCGTCCGAAGGCGGCGTCGATACGGCCGCTGTAATGCCCCGCCCAGCGCAGGGCGACCTGCAGCTGCTCGCGCTCGCCACGGGTCAGCAGGCGCTCGCCCTCTCGGGCCTCGCGCGGGGTTTCGAGCACCGGGGCCGGATCGGCGGGGGCCTCGGCGCTTTCGGATGTGTCCTCGCCGGGCTCGCCCAGGGGCTGCGTCTCGACCGGGGCGGTGGTGGCACCGCCGGTGGCCCCCACCGGCCAGAACTGGCGGCCGTAGTCCGAAGCCTCCTCGAGGTAACTGTCGGGCGGGATCTGACCGAAGGCGCGCAGGCGGTTGAGCTCCTGCTGCGCGGCCGCCTCGGTGAAGGGGCCGAGCGCGATGCCGTACCAGCCGCTGCCAAGGGCAAAGCCGTTCACGTTGTCGAAGGCCTGCGAAAAGCTGCGCGCGCTGTCCTGGGCACCCGACAGGGTCGAGCGGGCCTCGACCTGGATGTAGACCCCGCCTGGCGCCTGCGCGAAGGCCGCCTGCCCCATGACCAGAACCGCTGCCAAAGCCAAGCCGCGCCGATATGTCATCCCGTCATCCAATCCCGGTGGAAAATAGTGTGTTCCGGCCGAGTCTTATGCACCCCCGGCAATGTGTGCACGCCGAAAATGCCACCCCACAGACAATTGATTCTTCCCGCCGCGCCCCCTATGCAACGCCGCGACACGCGAAGAGGCGAGATCCATGGCCGAGACGACCGACAAACCGCGCAGTTTCCAGGAGATCATCCTGCGGCTCCAGACCTACTGGGCGGGCAAGGGCTGCGCGCTGATGCAGCCCTACGACATGGAGGTCGGCGCCGGCACCTTCCACCCGGCCACCACGCTGCGCTCGCTGGGCAGCAAGCCCTGGGCCGCGGCCTACGTGCAGCCCTCGCGCCGCCCCACCGACGGGCGCTACGGCGAGAACCCCAACCGGCTGCAGCATTACTACCAGTTCCAGGTGCTCATCAAACCCTCGCCGCCGAACCTGCAGGAGCTCTACCTGGGCTCGCTTCAGGCCATCGGCATCGACATGGCGCACCACGACATCCGCTTCGTCGAGGACGACTGGGAAAGCCCGACGCTGGGCGCCTGGGGGCTCGGCTGGGAGGTCTGGTGCGACGGCATGGAAGTGTCGCAGTTCACCTACTTCCAGCAGGTCGGCGGCCACGACTGCCACCCCGTCTCGGGCGAGCTCACCTACGGGCTCGAACGCCTCGCCATGTACGTGCTCGGCATCGACCACGTGATGGAGATGCCCTTCAACGATCCGCAGACCGAGATCGCGCTGAAATACGGCGACGTCTTCCGCCAGACCGAGGAGGAATACTCGCGCTGGAACTTCGACGTGGCCGACACCGATGTCCTACTGCGCCACTTCGAGGAGGCCGAGGCCGAATGTGCCCGCATCCTCGAAGCGCCCGCCGAGGACCCCAAGACCGGCCGTCGCATCGTCATGGCCCACCCCGCCTACGACCAGTGCATCAAGGCCAGCCACATCTTCAACCTGCTCGACGCCCGCGGCGTGATCTCGGTCACCGAACGTCAGGCCTACATCGGCCGCGTGCGGGCGCTCGCCAAGATGTGCGCCGACGCCTTCGTGACGACCGAGGCCGGCGGATACGTGGCCTGATCCCATGACAGGCAAGCTCCTCGGCATCCTCATCGTCGCGACCGCGCTGATCTTCGGCGCCGTCGTCTACTACTTCCAGGTCTTCTACTACTACGACCGCGTGGACCCCACCGGCATCGAGGTGACGCTCGCCCTGCCCGACGGCGGCCATGAACAGATCCCGTTCGGGAACTTCGAGGCGATCGACGCGATCTCCTCGCCGATCCGCTTCCGGGCCTGCTTCACAACCGAGGCCGACCTCGGCGACCTGACCGAGCGCTTCGAGAGCTACCCCGGGGCCGAGCCGCGCAACGCGCCCTTCTGGTTCAGCTGCTTCGACGCCGAGGATATCGGCGAGATGATCGAGGACGGCCGCGCGCAGGTCTTCCTGGGCGAGGGCAACATCGAGTTCGGCGTCGACCGCGTCACCGCCATCACCGACGACGGCCGCGGCTACACCTGGCACGAGCTCAACGACTGCGGCCAGAAGGCCTACGACGGCACGCCGCTGGGCGATCACTGCCCGCCGCGTCCGGACTGACACCGGGCTTCTTCTTGGCAGAAATATTCCGGGGTCCGGGGCAGAGCCCCGGTTCCACAGCGGTCATATGGGGCCCCGACCAAAGGCTGGTGGCGAAATAAGCCTCCGCTCGGCTCACGAAAGCGGGAACGCGATCCCACCCGGATCGTTGGCCCCGCGATGGATCACAGCCCCCACATCACCCCGCGCACCGCCCTGCCCTGGATCTGCGGCGCGATTCTGGTCATCGTCGTGGCCACGGCGCTGCGCGCGGCGGCGCCGGTGGTCGTGCCCCTGGTCTTCGGCATCTTCATCACCCTGCTGCTCGGGCCGCTCGACCGGCTGCTGACCGGCGTGCTGCCGCGCGGGCTGAAATGGCTCGGGCGGGTGGCCGTGCTCGTCCTCATGCTCGGCCTTCTCGCGCTGTTCTTCGGCGGCATGATCTTCGCCGCGCAGCAGGTCGTGACCCAGATGCCGCAGATCAGCGAGGACTGGACCAGCTGGCTCAGCTCCGAGCTGGCGCCCTCGGATCTGCTGGAAACCCTGCCCGAAGAGATGCGAGAGCCCGTGCGATCGGCGGTGGACCGCGCCGGCAGCCGCGTCGCCGAAAGCACCATGGGCATGGCGCAGATGGTGGCCGGGGCAACCGGCTCGTTCATCACCGCGCTGGTCATCGTCTTCTTTCTCGTGCTTCTGGCCCTCGGCGAGGGCCCGGTCTGGCGCAACAAGATCGACGCCATGTGCCGCGCCAATGCGCAGGCCGAGGATTTCCACAGCGTCGCCGACACGCTGTCTCGCAAGCTGCGCTTCTTCCTGGTCGTGCGCACCGTCATGGGCCTGCTGCAGGGCGCGCTCTACGTGGCCTGGATCGCGATCTTCGGCGTCGGGCTTCTGCCGGTCTGGTTCGTGCTGACCTTCCTGATGAGCTTCATTCCCAACCTCGGCTCGGTCATCTCGGCCGCGCTGCCGGTGATCTACGCGCTCTTCACGCAGGACCTGCAGACGGCGCTGCTGCTGGGCGTGGGCCTCCTTGCCATCGAACAGGTGGTGGGCAACTGGATCGACCCCAAGCTTCAGGGCCAGCAGATCGCCGTGTCGCCCGTCGTGATCCTCGTCTCGATCCTCGTCTGGGCCTGGATCTGGGGCATCGCGGGCGCGCTGCTCGCCGTGCCCATGACCATCGCCATCATGGTGACCTGCGCCCACATCCACCCGCTCCGCCCGCTGTCGCTGATGCTCAGCGACCGTACCGATTTCGAAAGCCTCGACGCCGCGCTGGCCGAATAACCCGGTGCCGCGGCCCAACCCCTCTGAAAGGAGGCCGAAGATGTCCGATACCGACAAGGCACCTGCCTGGACCGTGCCCGCCATGCGCACGGGCTATGCCGCACGCGGCGCCGTCTACACCGTCGTGGGCGTGCTTGCGCTCATGGCCGCGATCTACGGCGGCAACGCGCAGGGCACACAGAACGCCCTCTCCGACCTCAAGTCCCAAAGCTGGGGCACCGCGGCGCTGGTGCTGATCGCGCTGGGGCTGCTCTGCTATGCCGCTTGGCGCGTGATCGACGCCTGGATGGATCTCGACCGCCACGGCAGCAAGATGAAGGGCCTTGCCGCCCGCACCGGGCTGGTCATCACCGGGCTGGTGCACGGCGCGCTCGGCATCTCCGTGGGCACCATGGCCATCGGCGGGGGTGGCGGCTCGGGCGGCGGCGTCGGCTCGTTCACGGGCAAGATCATGCAGATGCCCGGCGGGCAGGTGATCGTCGGCGTCATCGGACTCGGCGTGATCGGCGCGGGCGTCTACTACGTGCTGAAGGGCGTGCAGGAGAAATACCGCCGCGACATCCGCACCACGCAGGTGACGCTCAAGCTCGACCCCGCCATGAAGGCCGGCTTCATCGCCGAGGGCATCGTCGTGGGCATCATCGGCGTGCTGATCGTCATGGCGGCGCTGACGCACGATCCCTCGCAGGCCGGTGGCGTGGGCGCGGCGCTCGACCGCATCCGCAGCGCGGCCTTCGGGCGCATCCTGCTGGCCGCCATCGCCGTTGGCCTGATCGGCTTTGCCATCGAGAACTTCGTCGAGGCGGTCTATCGCATCGTGCCGGCCCGCGCGGGCGACGACGTGCAGACGCTGGCGCGCCGCTTCAAGGCCAAGGCCGAAGCCGCCGCCACCTGACGGCTGGACGATCCACCACCGGGCGGTTATCCACCGCCCCTGACAAGCCCCGCGCCCCCTGCGCGGGGCCAGTGACGTGGTGAGACAATGCCGGACCTTCTGATCGAGCTCTTCTCCGAGGAAATCCCCGCCCGCATGCAGGGCAAGGCGGCCGAGGATCTGCGCCGTCTGGTGACGGACGGTCTGGTCGAGGCAGGTCTTACCTACGAAAGCGCCGGGGCGTTTTCGACGCCGCGGCGGCTGGCGCTGACGCTGCACGGGCTGACAAACGAAAGCCCCACCCAGCGCGAGGAACGGCGCGGGCCCAAGGTGGGCGCGCCGGAAAAGGCCATCGAGGGCTTCCTGCGCGGCGCGGGCGTGGCGCGCGAGGATCTGGAAGAGCGCGAAGAGAAGAAGGGCACCTTCTACTATGCCACCGTGGTGACGCCCGGCCGCCCGGCCGAGGCCATCGTGGCCGAGGTGCTGGAACGCACCATCCGCAACTTCCCCTGGCCCAAGTCCATGCGCTGGGGCGCGGGCAGCCTGCGCTGGGTACGTCCGCTGCACCGTATCCTGTGCCTTCTGACCGACGAATCCGGCGCGCGTGTCGTCGATCTCGACGTGGACGGCATCAAGGCCTCTGACGTGACCGAGGGCCACCGCTTCCACGCCCCAGCCCCCTTCAGGGTCACCTCCTTCGAGGATTACGAGGCCAAGCTGAAGCGCGCCCGGGTGATCCTGTCGCCACAGGAGCGCGAAGAGGCGATCTGGCACGAGGCCACCAACGCGGCCTTTGCCGGCGGGCTCGAGGTGGTCGAGGACGCGGGCCTTCTGCGCGAGGTTGCGGGGCTGGTGGAATGGCCGGTGGTGCTGATGGGCTCCATCGCGGAGGATTTCCTCGGCCTGCCGCCCGAGGTGCTGATGACCTCGATGAAAGAACACCAGAAGTTCTTTTCCGTGCGCAATCCCGGCAGCGGCCGGATCGAGAAGTTCGTGACCGTGGCCAACATCGAGGCCCCCGACAACGGCGCGGCGATCCTTGCGGGCAACCAGAAGGTGCTGGCGGCGCGGCTGTCGGATGCCAAGTTCTTCTGGGAGAACGACCTGCGCGTGGCGAAGGATCAGGGCATGACGGCCTGGACCGAAAAGCTGGGCGCGGTGACCTTCCACGGCAAGCTCGGGACGGAAAAGGACCGGGTGGAGCGTATCGCGGCATTGGCCAAAGAACTGGCGCCCAAGGTCGGCGCCGATGCCGAGCTGTCGATGCAGGCGGCACGGGTGGCCAAGGCCGACCTCGTGTCCGAGATGGTCTACGAGTTCCCCGAACTGCAGGGCCTGATGGGCCGCTATTACGCCGAGGCCGCGGGTCTTCCGTCCGAGGTGGCCGCGGCCTGCGAGGAACATTACGCGCCGCTGGGGCCCTCCGACGCGGTGCCGACGGCGCCGGTGTCGGTGGCCGTGTCGCTGGCCGAGAAGATCGACAAGCTGACCGGCTTCTGGGCCATCGACGAGAAGCCCACCGGCAGCAAGGACCCCTTCGCCCTGCGCCGTGCCGCGCTGGGGGTGATCCGGCTGGTGCTGGAGAATGGGTTGAGAATGGAACTCTCGGACGTTTTCAACGCTCACTATTCTGTGGCGCCGATTTTGCTCGAAGAGTTCGGTGAGATTGACGCCATTCCCGAAGGCAAAAGCCGAGAGCTGGATGCCGACCTCCTCTCCTTCTTCCACGACCGCCTCAAGGTGCACCTGCGCGACGAGGGTATCCGGCACGACGTGATCGATGCCTGCCTTGCCATGGAGGGCAATGACGACCTCTACCTGCTGGTCAGCCGGGCGCGGGCGCTGAGCGACGTGCTGAAGACCGAGGACGGCGAGAACCTGCTGCAGGGCTTCAAGCGCGCGAACAATCTTTGGAGAGGTGAAATGACCAAGGCCGGAATTGACGATGATGAATCGTTTCAGAAAGCAATTCGGACCATAGAAGAGGCAGAGGATAAGGACGGCGTGGAGTATTCCTTTGGCGCCGACCGCAAGTTCGCCGAGGTCCCCGAGGAAATCGCCCTCTTCGACGCGCTGGACGCGGCCGAGCAGAAGATCGTGCCCGCCATGCAGGACGAGGATTTCGTCACCGCCATGGAGGCCATGGCCGGCCTGCGCGCGCCCATCGACGCCTTTTTCGAGGCGGTGCAGGTCAATTCCGACAACCAGGTGGTGCGGCGCAACCGGCTGAACCTGCTGTCGCGCATCCGCGACATCTGCCTTCAGGTGGCCGACCTCCGGCGCGTCGAAGGCTGATCCTTGCCGACGGGGGCGACCCCGTCGGCGGGATGACGCGGGCGGCCCGGGGTCGCTCGCATTTATTCATAATTGATTAAGTCTTTCGGGCAACTTGTCTGTGCATGCTTCGACTTGTCCGCTCCTCCATCCCCCGCCTTCCCGCCGACGCCTGCCTTCTCGACATGACGCGCGAGGCCGAGCGGCACCATGTGAAGGAAGGCTGCTGCAGCCTTCTCTACTTCCACGATTTCCGCTTCGTGCAGGTGGTCGAGGGACCGGCGACGCCGGTGCGCAACTATGCGGCACGGCTGCGTATGGACGACCGGCAGATTCCCGATTGGGAGAAAATCACCCCGATCCGGGAACGCACGATCCTGCCCGCCCTGCGTGTCGGCATGCTGACCCTGCCCGATCTGCCGGTAAGCGCCGTCGACCGGCCAGAATGTCACGCCGACGCGGTTCTGGAGGATCTGCTGGTCGCGGCGCAGGTGAAGTATCCCGGCGGAATCGACGCCGGGGCCGCCATCGTGTCGCCGCTTGAGACGGGAACGCCGGGTCACGGAAGAACAGGACGCTTGCCAGACTCGGCATGAGCCGTATTCTCCGGACATGACCTATGCCGCAGCGCAGCAACCGCAGGGCGACGATCCGGACATCACGCTGATCACGCCCACTGCCCCCCTTGCTACCCCGACCCATGGCGGCCGGGCCAAATGCCTGCAACGCCTTGTTCGGCTTGATCTTCCCGTCCCGCGCACCGTCGCGCTGAGCTTTGCCACCGTGCACGGCATCGCCGCAGGGCGGATGCCCGACCTCGATGCGCTCTGCGCCCGATTCGATCCCGATGCGCTGCTTTGCGTGCGCCCGTCGAGCCAGGACCCCGACTGGGGCGGGCCCGGGGCGATCCTGAACATCGGCATGAACAACGCCCGCCATGCCACGCTGTCGCAGCGGATCGGCGCGCCGGCGGCCACCGCGCTCTACCTGCGGTTCGTGCAGGCCTACGCGGTGCACGTGGCGCGGCTGGACCCCGACATCTTCGAGGATATCGAGGCAGACGAGCCCGGCGGGCTCTCGGCAGCGCTCTCGGCCTATGAAGAGGCGGCCGAGGCGCCCTTCCCCCAGGATCCGGCGCGCCAGCTCTCGGAGGTGCTGCGGTCGATGGCGCGCGCCTGGGAGGGGACGACCGCGCGGCTGCTGCGGCTGGGCAAGGGCGCGCCGATGGACGCGGGCCTTGGCCTTGTCGTGCAGGAGATGGCGCTGGGGCTGGGCCGCGGCGAATGCGGGTCGGGCGTGGTGCAGATGGTAAGCCCCGAGACCGGGCTGCCGCAGATCACCGGACGCTACCTGAGCCAGAGCCAGGGGCGCGAGGCGCTGAAGCAGCGCAACGCGGCGCTGTACCTCACGCGCGATCCGCGGGGTCCTTCGCTCGAGGATCAGGCGCCGCAGGCCTTTTCCGACCTCAAGCGGCACGCGGCGCGGATGCGGGTGGCGCTGCGCGAGGAGATGCAGATCGAGTTCACCATCGAGAACGGCGCGCTGCACATCCTCGACGGCATCCGCGCCGAGCGCAGTGCGCGGGCGGCGCTGCGGATCGCCGTGGAGCTGGCCGAGGACGGCGTGATCCCGCGCGACGAGGCCGTCCTGCGGATCGAGCCGCGCGCGGTGTCGGAGCTGCTGCACCGCCAGATCGCGCCGGGTGCGCGGCGCGACATCCTCGGGCGCGGCGTGGCGGCAAGCCCGGGTGCTGCCACGGGGCGGATCGTCTTCACCTCGGCCGATGCGCAGGCAGCCGCGGCGCGGCACGAGCCCTGCATCCTGGTGCGGCGCGAGACCTCGCCCGAGGATGTGCGGGGGATGCACGCGGCCTCGGGGGTGCTGACCGAACGTGGCGGCATGACCAGCCACGCGGCGGTGATCGGGCGCGGCATCGGGTTGCCCTGCGTGGTGGGGGCGGCGCGGATGCGGTTCCAGACGCGGCTCCGGCAGATCGTGTCCGAGGACGGGCGCGTCTTCCGCGAGGGCGACACGATCACGGTGGACGGCACATCGGGCGCTGTGCTGGCCGGGACCGTCGAAACCGTGGAGGCGGCGCTCGACGATGCCTTCCAGACGCTGATGACCTGGGCCGACGCGCGGCGCGACATCCGCATCCGCGCCAACGCCGACACGCCCGCCGATGCGCAGACGGCCTGCAACTTCAAGGCGGACGGGATCGGGCTCTGCCGGACCGAGCACATGTTCTTCGAGGCGGACCGTCTGACGCCCATGCGCGAGATGATCTTCGCCGACACGCCCGAGGGGCGCGCGGGCGCCATCGCGCTGCTGCTGCCCATGCAACGGGCGGATTTCACGGCGCTTTTCCGGATCATGGAAGGCATGCCCGTCTGCATCCGCCTGTTCGATCCGCCGCTGCACGAGTTCCTGCCCAGCGACCGCGCTGGGCTGCTGGAGCTGGCCGAGGCACTGGACCTGCCGCTGTCGGACGTGACGCGGCGGGTGGAAGCCATGGGCGAGTACAACCCCATGCTGGGCCTGCGCGGCGTGCGGCTGGGGATCACGGTGCCCGAGATCTACGACATGCAGGTGCGGGCGATCTTCGAGGCCACGCTCGACGCCTCGCGCGCGGGCGAGCCGGTGGTGCCCGAGATCATGCTGCCGCTGGTCTCGGCCAAGCGCGAGGTGGAGCTGCTGCGCAACCGCATCGACGCGGTGGCGGCCGAGGTGCGCAACGAACGCGGGCGCGATTTCACCTATCGGCTGGGCGTGATGGTCGAGACGCCGCGCGCCTGCCTGCGCGCCGACGAGATTGCGCAGTACGCGCATTTCCTGTCTTTCGGAACCAACGACCTGACGCAGATGACCTACGGGCTGTCGCGCGACGACGCGGGGCGGTTCATGTCGGACTACGTGGCGCAGGGCGTCTTTGCCGAGGATCCGTTCCACGTGCTCGACACCGGCGGCGTGGGCGAGCTGATCCAGCTTGGCGTCGAAAGAGGCCGCGCCGCACGGCCCGGCGTGACCGTGTCGATCTGCGGAGAGCACGGCGGCAACCCCGAATCGATCGCCTTCTGCAGGGCCGTTGGAATGGACTATGTGAGCTGTTCTCCCTTCCGCGTACCGGTCGCGCGTCTTGCGGCGGCCCATCTCGCGCTTAAGGAGAAACCCCAGCACTGACGGGGAGAAAGCGGCGAAAAAATGGCGATTGAGGCAGCTTGAAAGCAGTTTCGGGTGCTTGCCTTTACGGCAGCGGACGATTTGTCTAAAAGTCGCGCGAAATCGCACCCGATGCATATGACGGGTGCACGCTGCCAAAACCGACAAATGGTGACGACATGATCCGCTGCCTGAGCCGCTGCGTTCTGCTCGCTTTGCTTGTGCTGCCCGCTGTTTCCCGGGCCGATGTGACGACCGCCGACCGCCGCCTGTTCACCGTCGAACAGGATGGGCTGGGGCAGACACGGGGGCCCGAGATCGCCGGCCTGACCCGGGTGTCGCTGCGCGCGCCGCAGGCGCTGCGCGTCGACGCCGACTGGCTGGCACGCCAACCCGCCGCCGAGGGCGGCCCGCAATGGCAGTGCCTGGCCGAGGCGCTTTATTTCGAGGCCCGCGGCGAAACCGTCGAAGGCATGGTCGCCGTGGCCGAGGTCATCCTCAACCGCGTCGACAGCGGGCGCTATCCCGACACCGTCTGCGGCGTGGTCAACCAGGGCACCGGGCAGCTTCATGCCTGCCAGTTCAGCTACACCTGCGATGGTCTTCCCGAAACCATCGCCGAGCCCCGCGCCTTCCGCCGTGTGGGCAAGGTGGCGCGCGCCATGCTCGACGGCGCACCGCGCAAGCTGACCGACGGCGCGACGCACTATCACACTGCCGCCGTCAGCCCATCGTGGGCGGATGTCTTCAAGCGCACCGGCCGGATCGGGGTTCACCTGTTCTACCGCGAAGAGTGGCGCACCAGCAGCCGCTGAAGCGGCAGGTCCCCGTCGCCGCGGGAAGGGGTTGCACGCGGGCCGCGCAACCTGTCCTATCCGGCGGATCCGAGAACAGGAGTCGCGCCTTGGCCAGTGAAACCCGCCTCGCCTTTTCCCACCCGTCCGAGCGCGCCATCGCGACGGCCGGGGACACACCGCGCGACCGCATCAGCCTGCGCGAACACGTGCGCGAGGTCGAGATCGGCGCCTTTCAGGCCGAGCGCGGCATCACCCAGCGCGTGCGTTTCGACGTCGTGGTCGAGGTCCTGCCCTTCCCCGGCACGCTCGACGACGACGTGGACCGCATCCTCAGCTACGACCGCGTGACCGAGGCCATCGGCGCCGAGCTGGCCGCGCGCCGGGTGAACCTGCTCGAGACGCTGGCCGAGGGCATCGCCGAGCGCATCCTGCGCGAGCCTCAGGCACTGCGCACCTTCGTGCGGATCGAAAAGCTGGACCGCGGCCCCGGCGCGCTTGGGGTCGAGATCGTCCGCTCGCGCCCGACGCTGGCCGAGGCCCCCGACCGCCCCGCCGAGGAGCGCCCTCATCCGCGCGTCGTCTTCCTGTCGAACGCCACCATCGAGGATGCCGGGCTTTCCGAGATGCTCGACACGCTTGCGGCCATGCCCGCACCGCTGATCCTCTGCCTCGGCGCGGCCGAGGTGCCCGCCCCGCAGGCCGATCATCCGCTGGCTCAGCGCCGGATCGACCTGCTGGCCATCGAGCAGAACGCCTGGCGGCTGGCCGCGCGCGACCCGCGCGCCAAGGTGGTGGGCACGCGCACCGAGCTCGACTGGGCGATGAAGAACGGCCAGGTCTGCATCTGGGCCCCGTCGAAGATCGTGCTCGACGCGGTGGAGCGTCCGACCGCACCGCCCGACGACGGCCTGGCGCTGGCCGCCTGGTTCGCCGAGGAGATGGAGGCCTGCGAACTGCTGGTGATCGGCGGAGAGCCGCCGGCAGAGAGCGCCGTTCCGGCACGTTCGGCGGCCCCGGGCAGCCTGCCCGGCTGAGGCGCTTGCCCGGCCTCCCGCGCAAGGATACTCAGCCCGCATGTCCGATTACGTCCAGCCCCTGCCCCGGCACGAAAGCCCGAGGCCCGACCACGCCCTGCCCCTTGCCGGTGGACGGGCCTGGTTCACCGAGGCCCTGCGCCATCGGCGCGGCGCCGCACCCGAGCGCATCGGGCTGGAGGAGATCCCCGAAGAGACCCGCGCCCGGCTGAGCGCGCCGCGCGCGCCGCTATACGGCATGGCGATGGACCGGCCGCGCCTGATGGGGATCGTGAACGTGACGCCCGACAGCTTTTCGGACGGGGGCGCTCATGGCACGGCGCAGAAGGCCTTTCTTCATGCGCAGGACCTGATCTGCCAGGGGGCGGACATCATCGACATCGGCGGCGAGAGCACGCGCCCCGGCGCGCAGGCCGTGCCCCCCGAGGCCGAGATCGCGCGGATCGAGCCCGTCGTCTCGGCCGTTGCCGGGGCAAGCGAGGTGCCGATTTCCATCGACACGCGCAAGGTCGACGTGGCACACGCGGCGGTCCGTGCCGGCGCGCGGATGGTCAACGACGTCTCGGGCTTCACCTTTGACAGGATGCTGGCGCCCTACTGCGCACGCGAGGGACTGCCGGTCTGCGTGATGCATGCCCGCGGCGATCCGGAGACCATGCAGGAAAATCCGCGCTACGATGACGTGCTGCTCGACGTCTACGATTTCCTCGCGGCGCAGGTGATCATGCTGGCCGAGGTGGGCATCCCGCGGGAAAAGATCATCGTCGATCCGGGCATCGGGTTCGGCAAGACGATCAAGCACAACCTCGCCCTGCTAAACGGCATCGCGCTGTTCCATTCGCTGGGTTGCCCGATCCTTCTGGGAGCCTCGCGCAAGGGGTTCATCGGCAAGCTCTCGGGTGGCGTGCCGCCCGCGGAGCGCGCGCCGGGGTCGGCCGCGGTCTCGCAATGGGCGGCCTCGCAGGGCGTGCAGATCCTGCGCGTCCACGACGTGGCCGAAACGGCGCAGGCGCTGGCGCTCTGGCAGGCCATCACATTCAACGACGCGGGAGGTCACGCATGAGCCGCACCCTTTTCGGCACCGACGGCGTGCGCGGCACGGCCAACACCCATCCCATGACCGCCGAGATGGCGCTGGCCATCGGCGCGGCAGCGGGGCGCTATTTCCGACGCGAGGGTCAGGGCGTGCACCGCGTGGTGATCGGCAAGGACACGCGCCTGTCGGGCTACATGTTCGAAACCGCGCTGACCGCGGGGCTGACCTCGACCGGCATGAACGTGCTGCTGCTGGGCCCTGTGCCGACGCCCGCCGTGGGGCTTCTGACGCCCTCGATGCGGGCGGATCTGGGCATCATGATCTCGGCCAGCCACAACCCGGCGCATGACAACGGGATCAAGTTCTTCGGCCCCGACGGGTTCAAGCTGTCGGATGCCGTGGAGTCCGAGATCGAGGCGCTGGTGAGTTCGGGCGTACCACTGGCCGAGGCGGGCGAGATCGGGCGCGCCAAGCGGATCGACGACGGTCGCTTTCGCTATCAGGAGCGGGTGAAATCCACCTTCCCTGCGGGCATGCGGCTCGACGGGATCAAGGTGGTCGTTGACTGCGCCAACGGCGCCGCCTACCGCACCGCGCCCGAGGTCCTGTGGGAGCTCGGCGCCGACGTGGTGCGCGTGGGCACCTCGCCCGACGGTCTGAACATCAACCACGAGTGCGGCTCGACCCACCCGCGGGTGGCGGCGGAAACGGTGGTGGCCCATGGCGCGGACCTCGGCATCTGCCTCGACGGCGATGCCGACCGGCTGATCCTGATCGACGAAACCGGCCGCGTGGCCGACGGCGACCAGATCATGGCGCTGATGGCGGGCCGCTGGGCGGCCGAGCAGCGGCTGGCGGACGGCACGCTGGTGGCGACGGTCATGTCGAACCTCGGGCTCGAGCGCTACCTCGGCACGCGGGGGCTGCGGCTGGAGCGCACCAAGGTGGGCGACCGCTATGTGGTCGAGGCCATGCGGCGCGGCGGCTGGAACCTTGGCGGCGAGCAGTCGGGCCATATCGTCATGACCGACTATGCCACCACGGGCGACGGGCTGATGGCGGCGATCCAGTTCCTGGCAGAAATGGTGCGCACCGGGCAGCCCGCGTCGGAGCTGGCCTACAACTTCGAGCCGGTACCGCAGCTTCTGAAGAACGTGCGCTATGCCGCGGGCGAAAAACCGCTCGAGGCCGCACCGGTCAAGGCGGCGATCGCCGATGCCGAGGCGCGGCTGGAGGGCCGCGGACGGCTGCTCATCCGCAAGTCGGGGACCGAGCCTCTGATCCGCGTCATGGCCGAGTGTGAGGACGAGGGCCTGCTGAGCGAGGTGGTCGACGGCATCGTGGCCGAGGTCACGGCGGTCGCGGGCTAGGGCTTCAGCCAGCCAAAGGCCTGCTCGACGGCGCCCTGCGCCCCCTCGCGCAGGGGAGTGCCATGGGCCAGCAGCAGCCGCTGCGCGGGCCAGTCGAGGATGCGCCGGACGCCGTCACGTGCCGCCTTGCGGTCGCGGAAGCCCATGCGGAACTTGCGCGGCACTGCCGGCTCCGGCCCGACCATCAGGTCAAGCCGCGCGAGCGCGCCGCGCCAGCCGGTAAAGCGCGCCGGGGCCATGTTCTGCAGCAGGTCGGTGAAGATCACCGTGGCGCTGGGGCGGTGGAAGAAGACCACCTCGGTGGCGAGCCAGTTTTCCAGCACGATCTGATCGACCTCCTGCGCCCAGCGGGGATCGGGCGTCGCCGAAAGCTCGGCCGCGATGTCCAGCTCCGGGAGCTTTGCTGACAGTCCCGGCGCCGCGTGCAACTCGACGCCCGGAAAGGCCGCCTGCCAGTCGGCCACGTGCAGGTGGTGAAGGGTGTTCGGGGCAAGGATGAAGCGCGGCGTGCCGAGGGCGGCCACGGCCTCTCGGATCTGATCGGTCAGCGCCACCGGCGACCAGAGCACCAGCCCGCCCGAGGCCAACCGGATCACCGCCATGCGCGTCGGGAAGCGGAAACCGGCCATGCCGTCGACATCACTGCCTTCGATGACCCAGAGTTCCGGTCCGAATGGCTCTGTCATGGCGCCCTCCCCCCATGGTCCGCTGCCCCACCCTGTGAAGGGTGCGCCCCGGCCCGGGCAAAGGCAAGCGCGCTCAGGCGCGGCGGGGGCTTCGGGCCAGTGTCCGCAGGCCGCCACGCAGCAGTGAGACGACCAGCGCGAGTGCCAGCCAGCCGGCAAGGAAACCGGTCCCGGCAAAGACAGCCCCCTCGAAGGTGATCGGCATGGCGGGCTTGTAGGCCTCGAAGGCGCGGGCGGCGATCTGGCGGTCGCCCAGGTGCGTGGCCAGCTTGGCGCGCATGAAGGGCCCCGCCCCTTCGAGCGCCCGCAGATCGGCGCTGAGCCTCTGATACCTGGCAAGATCCGCACGCAGGTTGCCCGCCTGCGTCGCGGCAAGATTGCCCTCGCCGCCGAGCGCCGTCAGGTAGCCCTCGGGCGTCAGCCCCACCCGCGCAGCGTCCGACTCCAGCCGGCCGACGCTGCGGTGAAGCTCGTCCACGGCGCCGCCGAGGCGCTGCATGTATTGCTGTGAGTACTCCGGGAACTGGGACAGCCCCGCCGCCCCCGTCAGCCCGCCGACCAGTGCCAGCACCCGAACGATCATGTCCTGCTCTCTGCCTGCCCGGCCCCTGTGCCGGGGCCTTCATGGCAGGCAGTCTAGCAGGAAACGACGCGCGGGGCGATCACTCCGAGGTCAGGCCGTAGATCGCGGCGATGCGCTTGACCGCCTCTTCGGGGGGCAGCTCCTCGCTCTCGCCGGTCCGGCGCGAGGTGAGTTCCACGACGCCGTTCTTGAGGCCCCGCGGCCCCACGGTGATCCGCCAGGGCAGACCGATCAGGTCCATGGTGGCGAACTTGGCGCCGGCGCGTTCGTCGGTGTCGTCGTAGAGCGGCTCCAGCCCCAGCGCGGTGAGCGCGGCGTAGATCGTCTCGCAGGCGGCGTCGGCTTCGGCATCGCCGGTCTTGAGGTTGACGATCCCGCAGTGGAAGGGGGTCACGCCCTCGGGCCAGATGATGCCGCGGTCGTCGTGGCTCGCCTCGATGATGGCGCCCAGCAGGCGCGAGACGCCGATGCCGTGGCTGCCCATGTGGACCGGCACGTGGTTGCCCTGGTCGTCCACGACCGTGGCGCCCATGGGTTCGGAATACTTGGTGCCGAAGTAGAAGATCTGGCCGACCTCGATGCCGCGCGCGGTGCGGCGGCGTTCCTCGGGGACCTTGTTGAACAGAGCCTCGTCGTGGGTCTCGTCGGTGCGGGCATAGCGCGAGGTGAACTCCTCGAGCACGGCCTGGCACTGTTCCTTGCTGTCGTAGTCGATCTCGCGCGAGCCGAACTTCAGCTCGGTGATCCCGCTGTCGTAGAAGACCTCGCTCTCGCCGGTCTCGGCCAGCACGAGGAATTCGTGCGTGTCGTCGCCGCCGATGGGGCCCGAATCCGCCCGCATGGGGATCGCCTGCAGGCCCATCCGCTCGTAGGTGCGCAGATAGCTCACCAGGTGGCGGTTGTAGGCGTGCATCGCGTCCTCGTAGGTGAGGTCGAAGTTGTAGCCGTCCTTCATGTAGAACTCGCGGCCGCGCATGACGCCGAAGCGGGGGCGGACCTCGTCGCGGAACTTCCACTGGATCTGGTAGAGCGTCAGCGGCAGGTCGCGGTAGCTGCTGACGTGGGCGCGGAAGATGTCGGTGATGAGCTCTTCGGCCGTGGGGGTGAAGAGCATGTCGCGCTCGTGGCGGTCCTTCATGCGGAGCATCTCGGCCCCGTAGTCGTCGTAGCGGCCGCTTTCGCGCCACAGGTCGGCGGACTGGAGCGTGGGCATCAGCATGGGGATGTGGCCGGCGCGGGCCTGTTCCTCGTGGATGATGTTTTCGATGTTGCGCAGCACCCGGTAGCCCAGCGGCAGCCAGGAGTAGATCCCGGCGCTGGCCTGCTTGATCATGCCCGCGCGCAGCATGTAGCGGTGCGAGACGATCTGCGCCTCGGAGGGCGTCTCCTTGAGGACGGGCAGGAAGTAGCGGCTGAGGCGCATCTGTGAGGTCTCCTTCGGGCGTCGCGTCGCGATGGGGTTGTGGGCCAATCGCGGCCCCGGCGCAAGGGTGCGCGGGGCGGGCCGTGGCCCTGCCGTCAGCGTCGGGGACAGAAGGTGGCCGTGGGGGTGTCCCGGGCCGGGACATTTTCGGGGACACGGGATTTCAATGAGTTAGCCTCTGGCGTTAACCATCTTTTAGGGTTTTGGAGGATTTTCGGGGTTTGCGGAGGCGCTCGAGTTCGCCAGCATGGGGCGGGCTTTGTGGGGAAACGGCTTTGAATCCGGAAGATTTCGTTACGCTACCGATCACCCGGCAGATGGCCGGGGCCATTGCGCTGGCGCTGGTCTTCTGTGCCGCCTCGGTCGTGGTCTTTTTCGCGATCTCCGCCGCAGAGGGCAAGCCGCGCCCGCGACGGTTCGACAGCCTTGAAGCGCTGCGCGCAGCGGCCATCCTGTTCGCCCCGGTCTGGGTGCTGCTGGTGGGCCATGTCCTCTGGGCGCTCTGGGGCCTCGCGTCCGAGTTCAACCCCAGCGTTCAGGACGGCGATCTGCGCTGGCATGCGCTGGCCTTTGTCGGGCTCATCACCTCCCTTCTCGCGTTGATCTCGGCACCGCTGGCGCTGATCCGGGTCTGGACCACCGAACGGCAGACCCGCACCGCCGAACAGGGCCACATGACCGACCGGATTTCCAAGGCGGTGGAGCAGCTCGGGACGGAAAAGACGGTCAAGGTCATCGAGGATGGCAAAAGCGTCGAAAAGACCGTGCCCAACATCGAGGTCCGGATCGGCGCCCTATCCTCACTGGAACGCATCGCACAGGATTCCGTGACCTACGACAGGGGGCGCGACCATGTGCGGGTGATGCAGATCCTCTGCGCCTACCTGCGAGAAAATGCACCATCGACGGGCACAGCTCCGACAGCCGATCTAGAACGCCGCGCCACTCCCAGAATGGACATCGAAATCGCTATCAATGTCATTAAAGGACGTAACCGCGAACAGGTAGAGCTAGAGGTCAAGAGCGGGTTTCGGCTTAATTTGCACTCCGTTTGCTTCGACGGCTGCGATTTGTCCAAGGCAAACCTGTCGGGGGCATTGCTTTACAATTGCCGCTTTGAGGCGGCAAACCTGTCATATGCAGACCTTACGGGCGCGCAGATGGAAGGGGCTTTGATTGACTATGCGCATTTCCTTGGGACAACACTGCGAGGTACAAATCTTAACCGGTGCATATTCTCAAAAAGTAACTTCTTGGGCTTCTCCGGTGCTGATCTTCAAAGCTGCTGGATAGAAGATGCCGAAATGCCTGCACTGATCATTGTCGAACGCACAAAAGATCACTTCTTCGGCTCGCGAAACACCAAGCTCTCTGAAAGGCAAAACGCGATCAAAGAAGCCGCTCTTAATAAGGTTTCCATTATGCCGCCAGAAGACCTTCAAGCAGAGGACCCAGATAGCGCGGAATATATGTTGGAAGGTAAGGAAAACCTATTCGCAAGATGGAATCCGTTCGAAGCGCGTGATGGAGCAGCGCCGGAGTATAGATCCAAATTTATAGCCCTTCATAAGCTTTACGGCTGGCCATTCACCGAGGAATAAGATGTCGGACTTGGCTCGAGCGCGAAGCCCCTCGCGCGGAATCAAGGGGCTTCAGCCCCGCCGCGCATCGCAGCCGCGCTCCCATGCGGCGGCGATTTGGTGAGGCTGGGTGCCTCGTGTCGAGGTCTTTCGGG
>CAYNKL010000063.1:0-22902 GCA_964397775.1 uncultured Rhodobacterales bacterium
CGACTTCGACCTGGCGCTCGGGCTCTACGAGCGTTCGACCACGATGCGCTACATGAACGGCCTAGCGGCGGCGGCGGTCGAGGCCATGGCCGACACCAAGGGGCGCACGTTGCGTATCCTCGAGGCGGGGGCGGGCACCGGCGGCACCACCGCCGCCACGCTGGAGGCCCTGACCGGGCGACCCGCCTCCTATCTCTTCACCGATGTCTCGGACCTGTTCCTTGACCGCGCCAGGGATCGCTTCCGCGATCGCGAAGGGTTGGAGTTCGCCCGCTTCGACCTTGAGACCGCGCCGGGCGCGCAGGGCATCACGACCGGCAGCTTCGACGTGGTGCTCGCCTCGAACGCCGTGCACGCGGTGCGCAACCTGCCCGAGACGCTGGAGCATCTGCGCAGCCTTCTGCGGCCGGGCGGGATGCTGGTGCTGATCGAATCCACGACGCATTTCCCGTGGTTCAACGTCACCACCGGGCTGATCGAGGGCTGGCGGCACTCCGAGGACGACCTGCGCCGGGACGATCTTGCGCTGATCGATGCCCCCACATGGCTCGGCGCATTGGAAGCAGCGGGCTTCGACCGGGCCGACGCCTGGCCCGGCGCCGGCATGGCCGCCGAGACCGTGGGACAACACCTGATCGTCGCGCGCGCGCCGCTCGACGGCGAGGTAGGTTCCGAGACGCCCCCGGCCCAGGTTGCGGAAACGGCCATGCCCGCGGGGCCCGACGTCGAGATCGCACCGCTTCTCGACGCGATTGCCGACGCGCTGCCCCGCGAGAGGCCCCGCGCGATCGCGGAACTCGTCAGGGCCCGGGTCATGCGGCTTTTGCGGCGGCACCCGGATCAGCCGCCGCTCGGCCATGAACGGCTGCTCGACCTCGGGCTCGATTCCCTGATGGCCGTGCAACTGCGCAATTCCCTCTCCCAGGATCTCGGCCTGCCCGAGCCTCTGCCCGCCACGCTGGTCTTCGATCACCCCACGATCGACGCGCTTTCCGCCTACCTCGACACGCTTCAGGCCCCACGCTCGGCCGCAACCGGCGCCTCTGCCGCCCGCACGGCCGGGCCCGCGCCGACGGCCCGCACCTCGGAAATCGAGGCGATGAGCGAAGAAGAAGTCGAGGCTCTCCTTCTCGAACGGTTGAACAGATGAACACCCCCGACCCCGCCATCGCGGCCAGCCAATCGCAGCTTTCACCGCTGAAACGCGCGCTCATCGCGCTGGAAGCGGCCGAGGCGGAAAACCGCAGGCTGCGCGAGGCCGCCCGCGGGCCGATTGCCATTGTCGGCATGGGCTGCCGCGTGCCGGGCGCCGACGGACCCGAGGCCTTCTGGAAGCTGCTGGACGCGGGGGTCGACGCGACCGGGCCGGTGCCTGCCGGACGCTGGGATCACGAGGCGTTGTACGATCCCGACCCGGACAGCGAGGGACATATCTCGACCCTCCGCGGCGGGTTCATCGACCGCATCGACGAGTTCGACGCCCCGCTTTTCGGGATCTCGCTGCGCGAAGCGCGGAGCATGGACCCGCAGCAGCGGCTGTTCCTGCAGACGGCCTGGGAAGCGCTGGAGCATGCCGGCATCGCGCCCGACACGCTGCAGGGATCGGCCACCGGCGTCTTCGTCGGCGCCACCTCGTCGGACTACACCTACCTGCAGGTCGCCTCGCGGGACCGGGCACTGCTCGACGCGCATTTCACGTCCGGAATCGCCCACAGCGTGCTCTCTGGGCGGCTGTCCTACCTGCTGGGTCTGCAAGGCCCCAGCGTGACCGTCGACACCGCCTGTTCCTCGTCGCTGGTTGCCGTGCACCAGGCGGTGCAGTCGCTGCGGCGAGGCGAGGCGCGCATGGCCATCGCGGGTGGCGTCAACCTAATGCTGTCGCCGGAAATCTTCGTGGCCCTGTCGCGGGCGCACATGCTGGCGCCGGACGGACGGTGCAAGGCCTTCGACGCCAGCGCCGACGGCTTTGCCCGGGCCGAAGGCTGCGGCGTGGTGGTGCTGAAATCGCTCGCCGACGCGCAGGCCGATGGCGACCGCGTGCTGGCCGTGTTGCGCGGCAGCGCGGTGAACCAGGACGGCGCGTCGAGCAGCCTGACCGCGCCCAGCGGCCCGGCGCAGGAGGCCGTGATCCGCGCCGCGCTGGAGGATGCCGGCATCGGCCCCGACCAGCTCGGCTATCTCGAAGCCCATGGCACGGGTACGAACCTTGGCGATCCGCAGGAGATGCGGGCGCTCGGCAATGTCTTTGCCGGACGGCGCACGCCGCTCGTGGTCGGGTCGGTCAAGACCAACCTCGGCCACCTTGAGGGCGCGGCAGGCATCACGGGGCTGATCAAGCTCACGCTCATGCTGCGCGAGGGGCGCATACCGCGCCACCTGCACTTCAAGACACCCAGTCCGCATATCCCCTGGTCGTCGCTGCCCATCCGCGTCCCGGCCGAAGCCGAAGCCTGGGAGCCGCTCGGCGGCGCGCGCTACGCCTCGATCAGTTCCTTCGGCTTCAGCGGGACCAACGCCCACATCGTCCTCGAAGAAGCGCCTCAGGTGGCGGAGGAACCGCAAGACGAGCACCCCGCCCTGCTCGCACTTTCCGCCACGAGCCGCGAGGCACTTGGCACCCTCGCCGCGCGTCACGCCGCACGCCTGTCCGAGCCGCAGGTCCCGGCGCTCGCCGATCTCTGCCGGACGGCCAACGCGGGGCGGGCGCAGCTCGCCTACCGCGCGACCGTCTCCGGTGCCACGCCGGGTGACCTGCTGCCGGGGCTCGAAAAACTCGCCTCAGGCGAGGCACCTGTCGCAGGTCCCGTACGTGACACGCCGCGCATCGCCTTCCTCTTCACGGGACAGGGGGCGCAGTTCGCAGGGATGGGCCGCGAGCTTTACGATCGCGCCCCAGTCTTCCGCGCGGTTCTCGACCGGGCCGCCCAGCGGCTGGAGGGTCGACTGGAAACGCCGCTGCTGGACGTGATGTTCGGCGGACCGGGCACCGACGGGCTCTTGGACCGGACGCGCTACACCCAGCCCGCGCTTTTCGCCTTCGAATACGCGCTGGCAGAGCTCTGGGCCTCCTGGGGCGTCGAGGCTGACATCGTCATCGGCCATTCGGTGGGCGAATTCGCGGCGGCCTGTATGGCCGGCGTGATGCGCTTCGAGGATGCGCTCGATCTCGTCGCGGAACGGGGGCGGCTGATGGACGAGCTGCCCGAAGGCGGCGCCATGCTTTCGGTCGCGGCACCAGAAGATGCCGTACGTGCGCTGCTCGGGGACGAGGCCGATGTCGCCGCCGTCAATGCGCCGGATCAGACGGTGGTTTCGGGCGCGCGTGACGCGCTGGAGAGATTTGCAGAGCTGCTGACCGACCGCGGGATCGACTTCCGCTGGCTGCCGGTCTCGCACGCCTTCCATTCGCGGCTCGTCGACCCGGCGCTCGATGCCTTCGAGGCGGCCACTGCCGGTATCTCCTTCGGTGCGCCCAACAGGCGCCTCATTTCGAACCTCACGGGGCGCAGCGTCGGCGCGGAAACGATCGGCAGGCCCGCCTACTGGCGCCGGCACATGCGCGATCCCGTCCGTTACGCCGAGGGCGCTGCGGAGATCGCCCGCCTTGGTGCGACCGTCCTGGTCGAGATCGGGCCGCAGCCCGTGCTGACGACGCTTGCCCGGGAGACGCTGGCCGTCGAAGGCACGGGGGACGGCATGGCGTTCCTCGCCTCGCTCCGGCGCGGGCGCGGCGAATGGGAACAGATGCAGGCGGCGCTCGGCGCGCTCTGGACGTCGGGCGTCCGGGTAGACTGGCGCGAGGTCGAGCGACTTCGCGGCAGTCGGGTCACCGATCTGCCCACCTATCCCTTTGCGCGCGACCGGCACTGGATCGCGCCCCGTGCCGAGGCTCAGGGGGCGCCAGCCCCCAGCGGGCTCTGCGGCGCGCCGCTGCCCGTGGCGCTTGGCGGGGTCGAAATCCGCGCCGGTGAAATTTCGGTCGCAAGCTCCGACTGGGTCGGCGATCACGTGGTCAACGGGGGCGTCATCCTTCCGGGTGCCGCTTTCCTGTCCATGATGGCGGCCGCACAGGGTGGCGCGCTGGAGGACGTGGTTTTCGAGGCGCCGCTGTCCCTGCCCGAAGGAGGCGGGAGCGCCGCGCTTCAGACCGTCCAGCACGACGGCCGGATCGAGGTTTTCAGCCGCGCGGATGGGGAAGACGACTGGACGCGCCATGCATCGGCGCGTTCCACCGAAGCGCAGCCGATCGAGACGCCCGCCGGGCTGCGACACGGGAGGGAGATCGACCCCGAAGGCTTCTACGAGGGCCTCGCCGCACGCGGCATCGGGCTTGGACCTGCTTTCCGGGTGGTGCAGCGGCTTCAGGCCGCAGAAGATATGGCTTTCGGCGACATCGCCCTGCCCGAAGGGATCCGGGCCGAACCCGGCCTGCCGATACATCCGCTGCTGCTGGACGGCTGCCTGCAGCTGATCGCCGCCACCGGCGCCGCACGGGATACCGGCGGCGGGGCCTTCCTGCCCTTCGCCATCGACAGCGCGCAAATCGAGTCAGACCCCGGCCGGAAGATACGCGCCCGGGTCAGCGTCCGCCGCGCGGGGGCCGACCTTCTGGCGGCAGACATCCATGCGGAGAACGAGGACGGCACGCCGGTGCTGGCTCTGACGGGTCTGCGCCTGCGGCGGCTTTCGACGCAACCCGCTCTGACGGCGGCCGGGCGTCCGCTTTCCGAGGCGCTCTACGTCACCGACCGGGTCGCCCGTCCGATGCTTCCCACCCCCGCGGACCTCGTCGACGCCGCCACCCAGCACAGCGCCGCGCTGGCCGACCGCGCCGGGCTTGCCGCCTATGACGTCTTTGCCGAGGCCATGGACACGGCCTGCGTCGAGATCCTGCGCGACTGCTTCGCGAAGCTCGGGTGGCAGCCGGAGCCGGGGACGCACTTCGACGCGGAGACGCTTGCCGATGAGCTCGGCATTGCCACCGCCCACCGGCGCCTCTTCACGCGGTTGCTCGCCATCCTTGCCGAGGCCGGCGACATTCGCCACGACGGCGCGGGCTGGACGGTCCAGCGCCGGCCCGTGCCGCGAGAGGTCGCCGATGAGCTGCGGCAGCTTGCGCCCCCAGCGGCCCTGCCCGAGGTGGAGATGCTGCTGCGCGCCGGGGCCGGGCTGCACGACGCCCTGCGTGGGCGCACCGACGCGCTGGAGCTGCTGTTTCCCGGCGGCGACACCAGCACCGCCGAAGAGCTTTACGGCGCGGTGCCGACCTCGACCTATTTCAACGGCCTGATCGCCGAGATCCTGGCCAACCTCGCCGCGGTGAACCGGCCCCTGCGCATCCTCGAGATCGGCGGCGGCACCGGCGGGACCACCGCGCGTGTTCTCGAACGGCTTCCCGCGGGCACCGACTACACCTTTACCGACGTGGGTCCGAGCTTTGTCGACCGCGCCCGGAACCGGTTCGGGGATCGGGACGGCATGCGTTTCCAGGTGCTCGACCTCGAGCGCGATCTGGTGGCGCAAGGCATCGCGCCGGGCTCGGTCGATGTGGTCATCGGCGCGAACGTGGTTCACGCGACCCGCGATCTTGCGGCAACCCTGGGCCGGATCCGCGATGTCATGGCCCCCGGCGGACGGCTGGTCCTGCTCGAGGTTACCACCCCGCAGCGCTGGTTCGACCTGACGGTCGGGCTGACCCCCGGATGGTGGCTCTATTCGGACACCGATCTGCGCAGCGAAGGTCCTCTGCTTGATCGGGAGAACTGGCTCGACGTGCTGAGGACGGCGGGCTTCTCGGCGCCCAAAGCGCTCGATGGCGATCCCGCGATGCCGGGAAGCCGCGGGCGGCAGGCCGTGCTGATGGCGGAACATCGCGGGACGTCCGGACAGCAGTGGCTCATCGTTTCGGGTGGCGACAGCCTCGCCCGGCCGCTGGCCGAGGCGCTTGTCACCGCGGGAGAACGGGCCGAGGTACTTGAAGGGCATCTGTCCGCAGTGAAAGGAGCGGCGCCCGATCAGGTGGTCGTTCTCGGCGGCGCCGAGGACCTTCCGGTCGCCGAGCGCGTGACAACCGCGCTGGGCACCGTGCAAGAGGCGGCCAAGACCCTGCCTGCGGCCCGGCTGACACTGATCACCCAGGGCGCCGAGCCTGTGGCGGGCTGCCACGACACGCCCCGCGCCAGTGAAGCGGGCGTCGCCGGGCTCGCGCGTAGTGTGGCGCTGGAATTGCCCGACGTGAGCTGCCGCCGGATCGACCTCGCCCCCGGCAGCGCGGACGTTGACGCGCTTGCCGCCGTCCTGCTCGACGGGGGCGATGAGCCCGAGGTGATCCTGCACGGCGCGACCCCGGAGGTGGCCCGTCTCCGGCCCTGGACGGCGCCCGCCGCGCCAGAGCTGCCGCAAGAGCCCTGGGGGCTTGAGGCCACCCTGCCCGGCACGCTGGAGCACCTCGAATGCCGGCCCCGCGCCCGCCGCGCGCCCGGGCCGGGTGAAATCGAGATCGAAGTCGAGGTCGCAGGCCTCAACTTCCGCGACGTGCTGAACGCACTTGGCGAGTATCCCGGCGCGCCGCCGCTCGGCGGGGAATGCGCGGGCCGCGTGGTGGCCATCGGCGCCGGCGTCACAGATTTTGCGCCGGGCGATGCCGTGGTCGGCATGGTGCCGGGCGCGCTCGGCTCGCACGTGACCCTGCCTGCCGCACTTGCCACGCCCCTGCCCGAGGGGTTCGACATGGTCGACGGCGCGGCATTCGCAATTCCCTTCGTGACCGCGGACTACTGCCTGCGCGAGCTGGGGGGCATCGGTCCCGGCGACCGCGTGCTGATCCACGCGGCGGCGGGGGGTGTCGGCATGGCAGCGGTGCAGATCGCCCGCGCCGCCGGGGCCGAGGTCCTTGCCACCGCCGGGTCCGAGGAAAAGCGCGACATGGTCCGCGGGCTCGGCGTGGCGACGGTGATGGATTCGCGCACGCCGGCCTTCCTCGAAGAAGTCATGCAGGCCACCGGCGGCAGGGGCGTCGACCTTGTCCTGAACTCGCTGACAGGAGAGATGGCGGAGGCCAGCCTGCGCGCGCTTGCCGAAGGCGGCCGCATGATCGAACTGGGCGTGCGCGACCTGCGGGACCCGTCGAAGATCTCGGGGCTCGCCCCGGGCGTGCTGCATATTCCTGTCAACTGGGGCCATGTGGCCGAGGCCGATCCCGAGCGGATCGGGGCGATCCTGAAACGCGTGACGCGGGAGCTCGGCGCAGGGCGGCTGGCCCCCCTGCCGCGGCAGTGCTTTGCCATCGACGAGGTGGACGCGGCTTTCCGGCTGATGGCGCGGGGCGGCCATGTCGGCAAGATCGTCATCGCCCTGCGGAACCGCCCGAAGGTCGCGGTGCGCGCCCTTGGCACCTACGTCGTGACCGGCGGCTTCACGGGCCTCGGGCTCGACACGGTGGAGCGGCTCGCCGCAGAAGGTGCCGGGCGGATCGTCGTGACGGGGCGCCGCGCGCCCGGCCCCGAGACCGAGGCCATCCTGCAAGGGCTGCGCGCTGGCGGGACGAGGATCGACGCCGAGATCGTCGACGTGGCCGACGCGGGGGCGATGACGGCCCTGCTCACCCGGATCCGACAGGACGGCCCGCCGATCCGCGGTGTCATCCATGCCGCCGGCACGCTGTCGGACGCGGGCCTGATGGCGCAGGACCGCGAGACTATCGGGGCCGTGATGGCCGCGAAGGTCGCCGGGACGCTGCTGCTGGAACGGCTGACGCGCGCCGATCCGCTGGATCTCTTCTGCGCTTATTCTTCGCTTGCCGCGGTGCTGGGCTCGCCCGCGCAGGCCAACCATGCCGCCGCCAATGCCGCGCTCGGCGCGATCATGCGCAGGCGCGCGGCGCAGGGGCTGCCCGGGCTCGCCATCGCCTGGGGGCCCTGGAGCGGGATCGGCGCTGCCGCCGGTGCGGACACCATCGAACGGCTTGCGGATCAGGGCGTCGCGGCGCTCACCCCCGCAGAGGGACGCGCTGCCTGCGCCTACCTCATGGGCGAGGCGCGGGGCGAGGTGATCGTCGCCCCGGTCGATTGGGCAAAGCTGAACACCTGGCGGGGCGGCCGCCCCAACCCTGTCTTCCCGACCGGCAAACCGGCCGCAGCGCCGGAGAGGCCGCAAACCAGCGGCACCGCTCAGGCCAGCCCGTCCGACGCGCAGGACGACATCCTGGAAAGGCTCGCGGTGGCCGGGCCGGCGCGCAAGCGGCAGGTGCTTGACGCCTTCCTCGAGGCCACCGTGCGCAAGTCCTTTGCCCTGCCGGAGGGCCGCAGGCTCGATCCCAAGACACCCTTCGGCGAACTCGGGCTCGACTCACTTCTGGCCATCGAGCTGCGCAACCGGCTGGGGCGGTCGCTCGGCCTGCGCCTGCCCGCCACGCTGCTGTTCGAGAACCCGACGCTTGCGACACTTGGCGATTTCCTGATGTCCGAGATCGCCCCCGAGGCCGCGCCGGTGGCGCCTGAACATACCCGCACGACAGCCCCGGCGAGCGATGTTTTCGCCGGGCTCGACACCCTCAGCGACGAGGAGCTCGAGCGCATGCTGGGGCTGGACGACACCATGAACGACGAGGCCGAGGCATGAGCAGCTTTCTCGAACGCATCCGTGGCCTCTCGCAGAAGCAGCTTGCCGTCCTCGCGCTGCGCCTGAACGAGGAACTCGAACAGGCCGGTCGCCGCGAGAGGCAGCCCATCGCCGTGGTCGGCATCGGCTGCCGCTTTCCGGGCGGGATCACCGGGCCGGACGACTTCTGGCGCCTTCTCGACGAGGGACGCGAGGCGATTTCCGAGGTCCCGGCCGAACGCTGGGACAGCGGCGACTGGTTCGATCCCGATCCCGCCACGCCGGGCCGCATGTCGGCCAAGCTGGGCGGGTTTCTCGACGATGTTGCGGGCTTTGACGCCGAGAGCTTTGGCATCACCCCGCGCGAGGCCGCGACCATGGACCCGCAGCAGCGGTTGCTGCTGGAGGTGGCCTGGGAAACGCTGGAGCACGGCGGCATCGACCCGCAGGGCCTGTCGGGCAGCGCCACGGGCGTCTTCGTCGGGGTCTGCAACAGCGACCATTTCCAGCGCGTCCTGAAGCGGGGGGCGGGACGCATCGACGCCTATGCGGCCTCGGGCAACGCGCCGAGCGTTGCGGCCGGTCGGATCTCCTACGCGCTGGGGCTGACTGGGCCCGCGATCACGGTGGACACGGCCTGTTCGTCCTCTCTGGTCGCGCTGCACCAGGCGATCGGGGCGCTGCGCAACGGGTCCTGCGACCTGGCGCTTGCGGGCGGCGTGAACGTCATCTGCGAACCCGACACCATGGTGTCGCTGTCCAAGGCGGGCATGCTGGCCCCCGACGGACGCTGCAAGGCCTTCGACGCCACGGCGGACGGCTTTGCCCGCGGCGAGGGCTGCGGGGTCATCGCGCTGAAACGGCTCGAGGATGCGCAGCGGGACAATGACCGCATCTGCGCGGTGATCCGGGGCAGCGCGCTCAATCAGGACGGCCGAAGCGCGGGGCTCACGGTGCCCAGCCGCCACGCGCAGGAGGCGGTGATCCGCGCGGCGCTGGCCGATGCCGGCGTCGCGCCCGAAGAGGTCGGCTATATCGAGGCGCACGGCACCGGCACCCGGCTTGGCGATCCGATCGAGATCCGCGCGCTTTCAGCGGCGCTTGCGAAGGGCCGTGCCCCGGGTCGAGAGCTGATCGTCGGATCGGCCAAGACGAACTTTGGCCATCTCGAAAGCGCCGCCGGCATCGCCGGAACGATCAAGGCGATCCTGTCGCTGCAGAACGGGCGGATCCCGCAGCACCTGCACTTCCACCACGGCAACCCGGAAGTGGATTGGGACACGACCGGCATCCGCATCGCGGCAACCCCTCGGGACTGGCCCGCCTGGGCCGAGCGGCGCATCGCGGGCGTCAGTTCCTTCGGGTTCAGCGGGACCAACGCCCACGTGATCCTCGAATCCGCACCGCAGGAGCCGGCGATCCCGGGCGCCGAGCGCGTCCGCTGCCTTCCCCTCTCGGCCCGCACGCTTTCGGCTCTGACGGCCAGCGCGGGACAGCTCGGCAAGGCCATGACCGACGCCGCCCCGGATTTCGCGGCAACCGCGGCAACGCTTTCCTCCGGCCGGGCCCACCTGCCCGAGCGGCTGACCATCGTCGCGGGCAGCACGCGAGAGGCGGCCGAGGTGCTTGACGCCGTGGCCGCGGGCCGTCCCGACGACAGGGCGCTGCGCGGCCGGGTCGAGCCCGGTGAAAACACGGGTGTCGTCTTTCTTTGCACCGGACAGGGCGCGCAGTACCCCGGCATGGCGCGATCCCTGTTCGAGAGTGCGCCGGTCTTCCGCGAGATCGTCGAACGCTGCGATGCCGAGTTCGGTGTCCAAGGCGGACTGCGGCTGATCGACGTGATGCAGGGGCGCGCCGGGGATGCCTCCCTGCTGCACCGCACCGACTGGACGCAGCCCGCGCTCTACGCGGTGGAATGCGGGCTGGCAGCGCTCTGGCGCTCCTGGGGGATCGAGCCAGCTGCGGTGATCGGTCATTCCGCGGGCGAACTCGCCGCGGCCAGCATCGCGGGCGTCTTCACGCTCGAGGACGGTCTCCGGCTGGCGGCCGAGCGTGGCCGCCTCCTGTCGCGCCTGCCCGAAGGCGGCGCCATGGCGGCGCTCTTCATGAGCGAGGACGACGCGCGGCGGGCAATCGCGCCCTACGCCGACGCGGTCTCCATCGCTGCGGTGAACGCGCGCGACAGCGTGGTCATCTCGGGCAGCGCGCGAGGCATCGATGCCACACTGTCGGATCTCGAACGTGCGGGCGTTCGGGGGCACCGGCTGCATATCTCCTTTGCCGCCCACTCCCCCATGGTCGACGGCGCGCTGGACGATATGGAACGCGCCGCCGCCGGGATCGCGGCGCGTGCGCCCGAGATCCCCGTAGCATGGAATCTGACCGGCGGTCGCCCCCTGCCCGCGGGCGTCCCTGACGCGGGATACTGGCGGCGGCACCTGCGTGAGCCCGTCCGCTTTGCCGAGGGCATGGCGCAGCTGCGCGGCGAAGGGCATCGGGTCTTCCTCGAACTCGGGCCCCACCCGGTGCTTGCGGCGCTGGCCGCGCGTGATACCGACACGCTCGCCCCCGCCGAGCGGCCGGTCTACCTTGGCTCGCTGCGCCGCGACCACGACGACTGGACCGAGATGTCGCGCGCCCTGGCGGGCCTCTACGTGCAGGGCGTGCCCGTCGACTGGGCCGCAACCTTCGAAGGTCAGCGGCCCCGGCCCGTCGCGCTGCCGACCTATCCTTTCGAGCACAAACGCTTCTGGATCGAGCCCGCAGAGACCGCCCGCCGGGCGGCTCCTGCGCTGGGGGCGGACGGTGGCTTCCCCGGCGGGCGGCTCGACACGCCAGAGCCGATTTTCGAAACAAGTCTCTCAACCGGGCTTCAGCCATGGCTGAACGAGCACCGCGTGCGGGACAGTGCCATCGTGGCCGGACCCGTCTACCTGTCGCTGGCCGTGGCCGCTGCCGAGACCGCCATGTCCAAGGCGCAATGGGATGTCGCCGATTTCTCGATCCTCGCGCCGCTGCACGTGGAGGAAACCCCGCGCGCCGTGCAGACCCGGCTGACACCGGAGGCCGACGGAGGCCTCTCCTTCGTGATCCACAGCCGGGCGCGAGACGTGACCGGGGCCGACTGGGTGAAACACGCCTCGGGGCGCCTGCAGCGGCACCGCGACGGGATGCCCTTGAAACGGTCGGACATGGAGACCGCCGCGAGACAGCTCAGCGACCAGGACGCGGCGGCCGCGCATCTCGAGCGGCTGGAGGCGCTCGGCATCCGGCTTTCGGGCCGGTTCCGCACGCTGGATCGGCTGCACCGAAAGGACGGAGAGGTCATCGCACGGATCGGGCGGCCGGAGGGCGCCGCAGGGATCGACACGCCCTTCTGCGACGCGGCGCTGCTCGACGGAGTGCTTCAGGCCGCGGGCGCCGCCCTGCCGGAAAATCTGGCACGCGACGGCAGGCTGTTTTTCCTGACCGGCATCGGTTCGGTGTCGCTGGCGGGCCCGCTGCCGAACCGCTGCTGGTGCCATGCCCGTCTGCGGCCCGGGTCGGACGGCGCCTTTCACGACGTCGACGTCACACTCTACGCCGAGGACGGCACCGGGATCGGCACGCTGGAAGGCATCCGCCTGACCGCAGCGGAGCATCGTGCGACCGAGGCACCGCGCCACTACCGGATCGAGTGGGAGGAGGCGCCCCTTACCCTGCCGGCCGCTCATGCGCTGCGCGCGCCCGAGACGGCTCAAGCCAGGCTGGAACAGGTCTTCGACGAGCTCGCCGACCGGCACGGTTTGGACCTCTACGACCGGCTTATTCCGGCGCTGGACGAGATCACGCGCGCCCACATCGTGACGGCGCTTCAGGCACTGGGCTGGGATACCCTGCCGGGCGGACGTCACGAGGTGGAGACACTGGCAGACCGTCTGGCCCTGGTGCCGGGCCAGCGGCGGCTGTTCCGCCGGCTGCTGCAGATCCTGTCCGACGCCGGTCTGATCGCTCTCGACAGCAACGAGGTCGAGGTGCGCGCCCTGCCCAAGGCCGATGCCGCCGCGCGTCATGCCCAGGCAGAGGCGGAGTTTGGCAGGACGCCGGAACTGTCGATCCTCGAACGCTGCGGTGCCGCGCTGGCCGGTGTGCTGACCGGAACCGCCGATGCGCTCGACTGCCTGTTCCCGGGCGGGTCACTTGCCGAGGCGCGGGAGCTCTACGTGGACGCCCCCTTCGCACGGACCTACAACGGCGCGCTTGGCGCGCTGCTCGGCGACCTGACACGGGATGCCGTGCCGGACCAGCCCCTGCGCATTCTCGAGATCGGCGCCGGAACCGGCGGCACGACCCACGAGGCGCTCAAGGCGCTGGATGGCCATGCGGTCGAGTATCATTTCACCGACCTCTCCGAGCACTTCCTTGAGGCGGCACGGGATCGGTTCGGCGGGCGCGATGGCTTCACCACCGGGGCTCTCGACATCGAACGGGATCCGGCCCAGCAGGGACTGGCCCCCGGCTGCTACGACATCGTTCTCGCAGCCAACGTGCTGCATGCGACGCGCGACCTTGGCACGACCCTGTCCCACGCGGCCGGGCTGCTGGCGCCCGGTGGCGCCCTGGTGCTTCTGGAAGGCGTCCGGCCGGAGCCCTGGGTGGACGTGACCTTCGGCATGACGCCGGGCTGGTGGCGTTTCACCGACCACGATCTGCGCCCCGACTACCCGCTGATCGCGCCGCAGGACTGGCGCGAGCTGCTGGCGCGCAGCGGGCTGACCGGCACCGCCACAGTCGGCGGGTTCGAGGATCTTGGGCGGGGTGCCGCGCAGCAGATGCTGATCGCTGCGCGCAAGCCGCTTGCCACGCCCCGCCGCGTGGCCCTTCTGGGCGCGGCAGGAGATCTTGGCGCCGCCCTTGCCAGGGCGCTGGCGGACGAAGGCGCGGAGGTCGTCGAAGAGACCGCCGAGGCCGATGACCTGATCGACCTTTCGGTGCTGCACCTGGCCGAGCTTGCCGAGACCGCGCCCCACCTCGACCGCCAGATCGAGGAGGCTGCCGTTCTGTCGCCGCTGAAGCGGCTTCAGGATCTTGCCGCGCGCGGCACGGGCCAGAGGCTCTGGATCGCCACGCGCGGCATGAACCCGATCGGTGATGAAGTGCCGCACGGCGGTGCCCGCTGGCAGTCGCCCGTCGCGGGGCTGGCCCGGGTCGCGGCGCTGGAGGTGCCGGCGAGCTGGGGCGGGCTGGTCGATCTCGACCCCGCCGCCACCACGGAGGCACAAGCGCGGGCCATCGCGCAAAGCGTGCTTTTCGGGGATGATGACGACCAGATCGCATGGCGCGGCGACACCCGCTACGTCCCGCGCCTCGGTGAAGTGCCGGCCCCCGCGGCCCTGTCCCGCGACCTCGACCCGGCGGGGACATACCTCGTCACCGGTGGTTTCGGCGGCATCGGCGCGCTGCTCGGTAAGGCGCTTGCTGAGCGTGGCGCCGGGCGTGTTGCGCTTCTGGGCCGCAATCCCGAAGAGGACGGCCCGGCGATGGCCGCAATCCGCGACGCCGGGGCCGAGGCGCTGGCCTTGCAGGCCGACGTCACCGACGAGGCTTCGCTCCGCGCGGCGTTCGAAGTGCTTGCCAGTGACGGCCCGCCCCTGCGCGGCGCCTTCCACGCGGCGGCGCACCTGGACGCGGCGCCGCTCGGCGACCTCGACGAGGAGAGCGTGCGGGCCATGCTGCGGCCCAAGATCTCGGGGACGCTGGCATTGCAGCGCCTGCTTGCCGAACAGGGCGCGGATTTCCTCGCGCTCTTTTCCTCGACCACCTCGGTTCTGGGGGCCCCTGGCTTTGCGCATTACGCCGCCGCGAACGCCTTTCTGGATGCGAGCGCGACGCAGAAGGGCCTGCGGACGTTCACGGTCGGCTGGGGCACCTGGGAGTCGATGCGCCTCGCCTCGGAGGAAACGCGGGACACCTACGGTGCGCAGGGGCTTCGCCCCATGCCAGCCGATGCCGCGCTGCAGGCCCTGTTCGCGCTCGTCGACGCAGCCGCCGACCACAGTCTTGTGGCCTCCATCGACTGGGAGCGTCTGGTCACCCTACACGAGACGCGCCGCCCGCGCCCGATGCTGTCGCAACTGGGCGGTCCTGCCGCCCCGACCCTGCCCACAAACACCAGGCCCGAGGAGGCCGCGCCCGTGGACCAGTCAGAGGACCTGCGCTCGCAGATCGAAAACGCCCCCGCGGCGGCACGCCTGGGGATCATCGAAAGCGCCGTCGCGGCAGAGGCCGCGGCCGCCATGGGCCGAACCTCCGGCGACGACGTGGCGCGCAACCGCGGGCTTTTCGACATGGGCATGGACAGCCTGATGTCGGTCGAGCTGCGCACGCGGCTGGAACGCGTCTCGGGGCTCACGCTGCCTGCCACCCTGACGTTCAACCACCCGACGGTGAGTGCCCTGGCGGGCCTGATCCTGACGCGGCTCGATGCAGCCGAGCGTCCGGCCGTCAGCCCGCCACCCGCGCCGGCCCCCATGACCACCCCCCCGCAGGACGACATCGGCACGCTCGACGACGAGGACCTCGTCGCGCGGCTTCGGGCCAGACTGGAGGAACTGCAATGACGGGACGCACGCGCGGCATCTTGTTCCTTATGGGATTCCTGTTCCTATGGGCTGCGGTCGAAATGCTCGGCGCCATGGTCCTGGCGCGGTACTCTGCCCTGCAGGTGGTCTGGACGCGCTACTTCGTCCATCTGATCCTGATGCTGGCGATCTTTGCCTGGCGCGAACCCGGCGGGCTGATCCGGACCCGACGGCCGGCTTTTCAGCTCCTGCGGTCGATGATGATGCTGATCATGCCGCTCTCGTGGGTTCTTGCGACGCGCATGCATTCCGAGGCCGTCGTCTATGGCGGGTTCTGGAGCGCGCCGCTTCTCATCATCTTGCTCTCGGCGATGTTTCTCGGCGAGCGTCCCCGCTGGGAACTCTGGGTGACGGCCGCCGTGGGCGGACTGGCGGCGGCTGCGATCTTCTCGGGGCTGGTCATGCCCAGCCTTGCCGAATGGCTGCCGCTCATCGGCATGACCGCGTCGTTCAGCATCTACGTGGTCATGACCCGGTCGCTTCGCCACGAGAGCACGCGCACCAACCTGTTCTACACGGCGTTCGGCGTTTTCGTCGCGCTGACCCCGGTCATGCCGATGGTCTGGCAGATGCCGAGCCTGGCGGACCTCCCGATCCTGGCGGGCATCGGCGGGCTGGGGCTTGTCGCGCTGTGGTTCCTCGACATCGCCACGGCCTCGGCCCCGCTGAAGGACACCGCGCCGCTCATTCTGGCACAGGTCCCGCTGGCACTCGGCCTTGGCTGGATCGCCGAGCACCATTTTCCCGACAGGCGCACGCTCTTCTATCTGACGGCGGTCTGCCTCGCCTGCATCACCCCATTCATCAGAATCCGTTTCGGTTTCCGCGCGAGAGAAAGCCAATGAACGACAATCGAGAAATGCTCAGAGACGCCCTCGGCGCGATTGAACGGCTCCAGGCCCGCCTCGAGCGGACCGAACGTGCGGCCACGCAACCGATTGCGATTGTCGGATACGGAATGCGCTACCCCGGCGGGATCGAAACCCTGACGGACTTCCGCAAACTGCTCGAAAATCGTGTCAACGCCGTCCGCCGGATACCCGCCGACCGCTGGGACGCGGATGAATACTACTCGCCGGACCGCGACGCGCTCGGCAAGATCATCACGCGGCAGGGCGGCTTTCTCGACCAGATCGACCAGTTCGATCCTGCGGCCTTCGGCATTTCCCCGCGCGAGGCGGTCTCGCTCGACCCGCAGCACAGGCTGCTTCTGGAAACCGCGCACGAGGCGATGGAAACCGCGGCCATCGCGCCCGACAGCCTTGCTGGCAGCAATACAGGCGTCTTCGTCGGGATTTCGACCAGCGAATACGCACGGCTGATGTACTCGGCCGGGGTCCGGGACTCCGACATCTACGCGGCGACCGGGGGCGCGCTGAACGCCGCGCCGGGGCGCATCTCGTTCACCTACGGGTTCAACGGACCCTGCGTCGCGGTCGACACGGCCTGCTCGTCCTCGCTCAACGCGGTCCACCTCGCCTGCCAGAGCCTGCGGCGCGGCGAAAGCGATCTGGCCCTCGCCGGCGGTGCCGCGGTCATCACGATGCCGGATGCCATGGTCCTCTTCTCGCGCTGGGGGATGCTGTCGCCGGACGGGGCCTGCAAGACCTTCGACGCCTCGGCCAATGGCTTTGCCCGCGGCGAAGGCTGCGGAATGGTCGCGCTCAAGCGCCTGTCGGACGCCGAGGCGGACGGCAATCCGATCCTCGGCGTGATTCTGGGCACTGCCACGAATTCCGACGGCCGGTCGAGCGGCATGACCGTGCCCAACGGCCCCGCGCAGGAGCGGATGCTGGAAAGCGCCCTGTCGAACGCCGGTCTGAAACCGCAGGACATCGACTACGTGGAAACTCACGGCACCGGCACACCGATCGGGGATCCCATCGAGGCGGGTGCCCTCGGGGCGGTCCTCTGCCCGGGGCGTGCACCCGACAAGCCGCTGCGGATCGGGTCGCTCAAGACCAACATCGGCCACACCGAGGCCGCCGCCGGCGTCGGCGGCCTGCTGAAGGTGATCACCTGCCTTCAGTCCGAGACGCTTCTGCCACAGCTCCACTTCAACGACCCCAACCCCGGGATCGACTGGGACAACCTTCCGCTGAAGGTCGTGAGCGAGGCCGAAGCCTGGCCCCGCGGCGTGGTTCCGCGCCGGGCCGGTGTCAGCGCCTTCGGCTTCAGCGGCACCAACGTTCACGTCATCGTGCAGGAGGCCCCGGTCAGACCAACCCTTGTCGGGACCGCTGATGCGCTCCTGCCGGTACCTCTCTCGGCCGGGACAGAGACCGGGCTGCGCGATCTGGCCCGCCGTCACGCCGATTTCCTGTCGGTCGCCGATGCACCCGCGGCTGCCGATCTGGCACGCACGCTGGCGGTGGGGCGGTCGCATCTGTCAAAGCGCGCTGCGCTTGTGGCGCGCAATGCCGAGGAGCTTCGAGAGGGCCTGCGCGCGATTGCCGATGGCACGCCGCTTCCCGGAACAGCGACGGGCACCGCGCGGGCCGGCGCGGCCCCGCGCGTGGCCTTCCTCTGCACCGGACAGGGCTCGCAATACGTGGGCATGTCGCGCGGGCTCTACGAGTCCGAGCCGGTGTTCCGGGCCTCCATCGACCGGTCGGCCACCGTGCTTGCCGATATGCTGGAACTCCCGCTGACAGAGGTGCTCTATCCGGTCGATCCCGCGCGCAGCCCGATATCCGAGACCGCCTACACCCAGCCCGCGCTCTTCGCCGTCGAATATGCCATGGCCGAACTCTGGCGGTCCTGGGGGGTGGAGCCCTCCATCGTGGTCGGCCACAGCATCGGAGAATACGTGGCGGCCTGCCTCGCGGGCGTCATGAGCCACGAGGATGCCCTGCGGCTGGTGGCCGAGCGCGGCCGCCTGATGCAGGCCCTGCCGACCGGTGGCGCCATGGCCGCGGTCTTTGCATCGGAAGCGCAGGTAGCCAAGGCTCTTGCCGGACGCGAGGCCGAAATCGCCATCGCCGGCATCAATGCGCCGGGCGAGACGGTGATTTCGGGGACCGCAGACGCGGTCGAGGCGGTGCTTGCCGTGCTCGAGGGCGAGGGCATCTCGGCGAATCCCCTGACGGTCAGCCACGCGTTCCACTCGCCGCTGCTCGACCCCATGCTGGAGAGCTTCGAGAGGTTTGCCGCGGGCGTGACCTACCATGTTCCCCGGCTCAAGCTCGTCTCGAACCTCACCGGTGCGCCCTACCCGGCCGGGAAGGCCCCAGACGCCCGCTACTGGCGCGACCACGCGCGCGGAGCGGTGCGTTTTGCCGATTGCATGGCGGCGGTCGAGGCCGCCGGTGCCGACATCCTTGTCGAGATCGGCCCCCATCCCGCCCTTCTGGGCCTTGCCGCACGAGCCCGCCCCGAGGCCAGATGGCGCAGCGTTCCGACCCTGCGCCGCGGTCAGGACGACGCCACGACCACGCTGCGCGCTCTGACGGAGGTCTATGCCGCGGGCGCCGACGTCGACTGGTCCGGCGTCTACCGCGACAGGGGCGGACAGCTGATTGCAGCGCCCACCTACCCGTTCCAGCGCCAGCGCTACTGGTTCGAGGCGCCGAAACAGCTCCCGGTGCGGCAGATGGACAGTATCCATCCGCTGCTCGGGTCGGTCCAGACCACGCCGCCCCCCCACCGCGCCTTCCTGAGCACGCTCGGGGCGACCGAGCCGGGCTATCTTGCCGATCACACGATCCTCGATCACGTCATCTTCCCGGCCACCGGCTACGTCGAGATGGCGCTCGCCGCGGCGGCAGCCACGCTCGGAGACCGGCCTGTGGTGGCGAAGGGCCTGAGCATCGACGCTCCGCTGGCCTTGCCCGAGGGCGACCTGCGAAGCGTGCACACCGAGATGGCACGGGCCAAGGATGGCACCCTCGGCCTGACCATCCGCGAAGTTCCTGCCGAGCCCGACGCCGACTGGCGCACGCTGGCGCAGGTGACGCTTTGCGCCGACTCCGGGGGGCAGGCTGCCAATCTTCCCCGCGCCACCGAGGCCCGAAAGCTCTGCCCCGAGCCTGTGGAGATCGCCGCGCATTACGACGAGTTGACCGAGCTTGGCGTGTCCTACGGTCCCGCCTTCCTCGGGCTGTCGGAATTGCACAAGGGCGATGGCATCGCGGTCGCCACCATCGACCTGTCCGCCGAGATCCCGGACATGCGTGGCTATCGCCTGCATCCCGCGCTGCTCGACTGCGCCTTCCACACCGTGAGCGCGATCGTCGGGAATCGCGAGGCAAAGCTGCTCTACCTGCCCGTCGGAATCGACGCCATTCACTGGCACCGACCGGCCCCGGCACGGCTCTGCGTTGTCGCGCGGCTGCGCGCGCAGGACAGCAACGAGATCGTCGCCGACCTGACCCTTGAAACCGAGGCGGGCGAGGTGATCGCGCATGTGGACGGGCTTCACGCACGCGTCGCCACCGCCGAGGCCCTGTCGCAGATGCTGGCGGTCGACCGGATCGCGCTTCAGACCATGGCGCTCGCCTGGGAGGATGTGCAGCGACCGCAGGCCGACGCGGTGACGGGCCTGCTGGTGCTGGGCGACGGTGGCCCTGCCAGTGCGGAAATCGCAAAGGCGCTCGGCGCGCGGCTTGCCACGGCACAGGATCTTGCCGGGACCATCGCGGAGGAGACGCCCACCTGGGTCATCGACTGCACCACCGTCGACAGGACCCCGGAGGCCGCCGACGCCTATGCCGAGGTGCTTTCGACCGTGCAGATGCTGGATTCCGTCGACCCGACCATCGGCCTTTGCCTCGTGACGCGCGGGGCGCGGGCCGTCGGCCCCGAGGAAGCGCCCGATCCGGACGGCGGTGTCATCGTCGGGCTCGGCCACGTGATCGACGTGGAGCGCCGCACCGCGCCGCTGGTGCAGCTCGACCTTGATCCCTTTGCGCCCGTGGACCCCCGGGCCATCGCTGACGCCATGGCGCTGTCGGGCGAGGAACCCGAGCTGGCGCTGCGATCAGGCGGCTTCGTCGCGCCGCGCCTGCGGCCGGCCACGCCCCCCGAGGCCCTGCCCGCCGACCAGCGGCGGGTTCTGCGCATCGCCGAGCGCGGGGATCTCGACCAGTTGCAGCTTGTTGAGGCGGCCCGCAAGGCGCCCGGCGCGGGCGAGATCGAGATCGAGATCCGCGCCACGGGGCTCAACTTCCGGGACGTGCTGAACGCGCTCGGCATGTATCCGGGCGACGCGGGCGCGCTTGGCAGCGAATGCGCGGGGATCGTTGCGCGCGTCGGCGAGGGCGTCAGCGACCTGAAACCCGGCGATCCCGTCGTGGCGCTGGCGGGCGACAGCTTTTCCACGCATGTGACCGTCGGCGCGCGCTTCACCCTGCCAAAACCCGAGGCGATCACCTTCGCCGACGCGGTCACCCTTCCGAACACCTACCTGACTGCTGCGCTTTGCTACGAGACGGCGGGTGGGCTCCGGCCCGGCCAGCGGGTGCTCGTGCATGCGGCCGCGGGCGGTGTCGGACTGGCGGCCTTGCGGCTTGCCGTGCGCGCCGGCGCCGAGGTGATCGCGACCGCCGGATCGCAGACCAAGCGCGATTTCGTGCTGCGCGAGGGGGCGTCCCACGCCTTCGACTCCCGCTCGGACAGTTTCGGCGATGCCGTGATGGAGGTCACGGGCGGCGAAGGCGTCGACATGGTGATCAACGCGCTCTCGGGCGAGATGATCCACGCCGGCATGCGCGTGACGCGCCCCGGCGGCGCCTTCCTGGAGATCGGCAAGAACAACATCTGGACGCCTGCCGAGGCCGCCGAACGCGCCCCCCACGTGCGCTACACCGTCGTGGACCTGGGCGAACAGATCCTTGCCGATCCTGCTGCCGTGCGCCGGTCCTTCGGGAGCATCCTTGCCGATGTCGCGGCAGACAGGCTTGCGCCGCTGCCGGTTCAGGCCTTCCCGCTTGGTGACGCGCGCGAGGCGTTCCGCTTCATGGCCAACGCCCGCCACACCGGCAAGGTGGCCCTGCTGCCGGAACCTCAGCCCGGCGCCACCATGCCCGTTCGCCCGGATGGCGCCTACCTCGTCACCGGCGGCCTGTCGGGCATCGGACTGGCCGCCGCCGAACGGCTGGCCGCGCGCGGTGCGGGGGAGGTCATCCTCGTCGGCCGCTCAGGCGCAGGGGCCGAGGCGCAGGCGCTTGCCGAGCAGCTTGCGCAGACGCACGGAACACGCGTGCGCGCCCTGCCCTGCGATGTCGCGGACCCGGCGTCGGTCGAGGCACTGATCACAGAGCTTGCGGCTTCGGATCTGCCGCTTCGAGGCATCCTGCACGCCGCGGGCGTGCTCGACGATGCACCGCTGACCGACCAGACGCCGGAGCACTTCGCGCGCGTGGCCGGCCCAAAGATCGAGGGCGCCCGTAACCTGCTGGCGGCGACGCGGCGGGCGCCGCTGGATTTCGTGGTGCTCTACTCGTCGAGTTCGGCCGTCATGGGCTCGCCCGGACAGGCGAACTACGCGGGGGCCAATGCCTGGCTCGACAGCTTAGCCGCCACCGAGCGGGCTGCCGGACGTCCGGTCACCAGCGTCGCCTGGGGGGCCTGGGGCGAGTCGGGTATGGCCTCGCGCCTGTCGGACTCGGTGCGCGAACGCTGGGCCCGCGTCGGGCTCGGCCAACTCGGCAACGACGAAGCGCTCGATGCGCTGGAAGAGGTGGTGGGCCACGGCCGTGCCTTTGCCATGGTCGCCCGGCTCGATCCTGCCATGCTTGCCGCCAAGGGCACGCCGAGGGTCAAGGCGCTTCTCGACCAGCACGCACCACAGGCCGAGGCGGATCTCGACGCGGCGTCCGATCTCGGCGCTCAGGGCATTCTCACCGCAACTGCCTCGGAACGGCCCGCGCTGCTTCTGGCCTTCGTCACCGCGCAGGTGGCGCGGGTGCTGGGCTACAGCGCGGCGGCGCTCGATGCCGATCGTCCCTTCTCGGCCCTGGGCTTCGACTCGCTCATGGCGGTGCAGATCCGGAACTCGGTCCGCGCCGACCTGGGCATCGAGCTGTCGATCCGCGACCTGCTCGGAGAAGCGACAGTGGCCACGACCGCATCCCAACTCAACGCCGCGCTCGCGACCTCGGAAAGCGCCGCAGACAGCGCCCCCGTGGAGGAATGGGAGGAAAGCCTGATCTGATGGCAACGGCAGGATCCGATGGACCGCTCGGGCAAGTGTCGACGGGAGACACCGGATTTGCCCTCCATCCCTCAAAGATACGAACCGTGAGAAGACAGAAGCGCGGGATCACATTGGCTGCTGTTTTTCTTGCGAAAGGCAGCTGTTCACTCAGTTCGAAATAGTGGGAGTTCGCGATGCGAAAGTTTCTGGTGGCGGCCACGGTCTGTCTGACAACGTCGACGGCCTATGCGGGGGACTCGTTCCAATGCAATGAGCATGGCGCGGTCGTTACGCTTGTCGACGGAACGGTCTATTACATGGGTAAGGACTGTGATGCGGCCCAAAAAGGCGGCGGTACTGGAAGATGGTGGTTAACCGCCTCGGCCTTTGTCGTCGCGATAGATGGGCAACCCAAAAGACTTCCGCTGGAAGTCGATTGCGACCTGCCGGCGTGCTGGTTGGAGAACTAAATCAACGAGAGGCCTGACTGTATTCTCTCCGCAGGACAGTCTTGGAACTGTTTCAGCCCACGCCGCGGCGGGCTGG
>CAYNKL010000064.1:0-22167 GCA_964397775.1 uncultured Rhodobacterales bacterium
CTTGCGCTCGCGCGGCTTGTCGGCCTGTGCAGGCCGCTCCGGCGCCGCCTCGGGCCTGGGGGCCGGGGCAGGGGCCGCCGGTGCCTTGGCAACCACATCAGCCTGCGGCGCGGGCGCCGCCTCGCGGCTCTCGCGCTTCGGCTTGACCCCCTCGCGCTTGGGCGCAGGGCGATCGCCCTTGGGACCCTCGCGCCGCGGCTTTGGCCCCGCAGGGCGCCCGCCACCCGAAGGGCGCCCGAAGTCCGGCTCCCCCTCGATCCGCCGCGCGGTCAGCCCGTCCTCGAGCTCGCCGCTCGCCCCAAGCGCCGCCTGGAAACGCGCCACGTTGCTTTCGGCGATCTCCACGAAGGTCTCGTCGTCGCGCACCCGGATCGCCCCGATGGCATCCTTGTCGAGCCCGCCCGCCCGCAGCAGCATCGGCAGCAGCCAGCGCGCCTCGGCCCGTTCGTTGCGGCCCACCGAAAGCGTGAACCAGACGCTGGGACCAAAGGGCGCGCGCTCCTTGCGCTCGGGGCGCGCGTCCGGCGGCGACAGGTCCTCGGGCGCCGAATGCCGCGCCCGGAACAGCCGCAGGTAGGCCGCGGCCACGGTCTCGGGCGATTGCGCCGCGAGCAGCCGCTGGGCGAATTCCGCCTCGGTCTCGCTCGGCGCCTCGTCCCAGACCGGATCGGCCAGCAGGCGTTCCTCGTCGCGGCGCAGGATCTCCTCGGCGCCCGGCGGCACGGTCCATTCCGCCTGCACCTTGGCGCTCTGCAGCAGGCGCTCGGCCTTCTTCGTGGCCTTCGGCGGCACGATCAGCGCCGAGATCCCCTTGCGCCCCGCGCGGCCCGTCCGGCCCGAACGGTGCAGAAGCGTCTCGCCGTTCGAGGGCAGCTCGGCATGCACCACCAGTTCGAGGTTCGGCAGGTCGATGCCCCGCGCCGCCACGTCGGTGGCCACGCAGACGCGCGCGCGCCCGTCGCGCATCGCCTGAAGCGCATGCGTCCGCTCCGCCTGGCTCAGCTCGCCCGACAGCGACACCACGGCAAAGCCGCGGTTGGCAAAACGCGCGGTCAGCCGGTTCACCGTTGCCCGCGTGTTGGCAAAGACGATGGCATTGGGCGCCTCGTGGTAGCGCAGCAGGTTGACGATGGCGTTCTCGGCGTCCTGCTGGGCCACCCGCAGCGCCTGGTAGGCGATGTCCGAATGCTGGCCCTTGCCCGACAACGTCGTCACCCGCACCGCGTCGCGCTGGTATTGCTGCGCGAGCTTGACGATCATCGGCGGCACCGTGGCCGAGAACATCAGCGTGCGCCGGTCGGCCGGCGCCTCGCCCAGCATGAACTCCAGATCCTCGCGGAAGCCGAGATCAAGCATCTCGTCTGCCTCATCGAGCACCACCGCCCGCAGCGCGCTCATGTCGAGCGATCCGCGCCGGATGTGGTCGGTCAGACGGCCAGGCGTGCCCACGACCACATGCGCCCCGCGTTCCAGCGCCCGGCGCTCGTCGCGCATGTCCATGCCGCCGACGCAGGTGGTGACCCGCGCGCCCGCCTTGGCATAAAGCCAGTCGAGCTCGCGGCTGACCTGGAAGGCCAGCTCGCGGGTGGGGGCCACGATCAGCGCCTGCGGCGCGGCGGCCACGCCGAACACCCCGTCCTCGCCCAGCAGGGTGGGCGCGATGGCAAGGCCGAAGCCCACGGTCTTGCCCGACCCGGTCTGCGCCGAGACAAGCAGGTCCGCCGCGGTCAGGTCGGGATCGGTGACCGCCTCCTGGACGGGGGTCAACGTGTCATAGCCACGCTCGGCGAGCGCATCGGAGAGGGTCTGGATCATCTGGAAACCGTGTTGCGGGGGACGGCACCGTGCCGTACCCGGCCTGCTGGACAGGGGGAAAGGGGCTCCCTAACGCATATGAGGGCGTTTGTATACGGGGGAATTGGCGCGCCTGGCGACGCGTTAGCGGTATCGCGCCGCCGCCCCCGCAGTGTCATGGCGCGCGGGCGGCCTGTCGCGGGGCCCGGACCCCCCGAACCGGCCTAGAGCGAGAACATCCGCAAGCCGCCGCGGCGATAGACCCAGCGGCCGGCAAAGAGCACGGCGAACATTCCCGCGATGTCCCCCACCGCATACAGCAGCATGATGGCGGTGGCACTGCCGGGCGACACGAAACCGTCGAAGACGATCATCTGTCCGATGGAATTCAGAAGGGACGAGGCCAGGCCCACCACGACCAGCGCGCGTGCTTCGACCTCGCGCCCCGCGCCGGCATAGCCGCTTGCGCCGAGCTGGCGCAGGCTCTCGAAGATCACCGGCGCCGACAGCGCCCCCACCAGGATCGACGGCACCAGCACGGGCGCAAGGGTCCGCAGCGTCTCGGGGTCGGTGAAGATCCATTCCGAGAGCGCGCCGCCAAGGATCAGCCCCGGCACCGCCTTCCAGCGCAGAAACCAGACCGACAGCACCCGGATGCCATGCGGCAGGTAGAGAAAGCTCGCGTAGGTGGTCGCATCGCCGATGACATAGGATTGCAGCGGCGAGACAAAAAGCGCGGTCAGACCGTGGCTGACCACGTAGAGCGCCGCGGTGATCGCCACCACCGAAAGGAAATGTCCGATCCCGGCGACAAGGGTCCGGTCTTCTGCCGTGCCGTAGGTCATCGTGTGGCCTCGCGGCAGGCGCCGGCGGCAGCGGAAGACATGCTTGCCGCGGACCGGGCCGACGATGCCAGGGTCCGTGAAGCCAGAGGGGGGAGCATGATCGAGTCGGGTTTCATAAGCATTCGAGTCAAAAGCTGTGATAACTCCAACTCACACATGAGTCTTTACCCTGCGTTAAATCTCCTTTTGCCTGCAGACTTTTGATGTCGGCATGGGGCCGTCACGCAACGCCCGTGACCCTGTCGCCGGTGCCCGCGCCGCCCGTCGTCTTGGCAAGGCCGGCCGGGGGCACGGGCCGGTTTTCAGCCGGGCTGCGCGGCCCCTCAGTACGGTCCCGGAGACTGACAAGCACAGGGGCCCGCGAAATCGTGCCCGCCGGGGACCGTCCTGATTTTCAGTGAATTCGTCTCTGTAACCTATTGATTCATATAAACCGCCGGTATCCCGGCCCGGGACACCGCGTTTGGCGCTCCAGGGCAACCTGCGGCGGAAAAGACTCAGCCCTCCCGCAGCGCCTTCAGCGAGACCTTCTGCCGCCCCTCGGCGTCGAAATTCTCCGGCGCCAGCCAGGCCTCAAACCCCGCCTTCAGCCGGGGCCACTCGCTGTCGATCACCGAGAACCAGGCCGTGTCCCGGTTGCGCCCCTTGACCACCGTGGCCTGCCGGAAGGTCCCCTCGTAGGTGAACCCCAGACGCTCCGCCGCCGCCCGCGAGGGGGCGTTGAGCGCGTCGCATTTCCACTCGTACCGGCGGTAGCCGAGCTCGTCGAAGACATGCCCCATCATCAGCGCCATGGCCTCGGTCGCCAGCCGCGTCCGCTGCAGGGGCTGGGCGAAATGGATGAAGCCCACCTCCACCGACCCCACCTCGGGCGCGATCCTGAGGTAGGAAGAGACCCCCAGCGGGACGCCGTCCGGATCGGTCACGGCAAAGAACAGCGGGTCCTCGCTCGCCGCCGCCTGCATCGCCCAGGCCCGCCCGGTCGTCGCGTCGCCCCAGGGATGCTGCGGCATGTAGGTCCAGCCGCGCCCCTCCGGGTCCTCGGCATAGGCCGCGAACAGCGCATCCGCATGGCCCGCCTCCAAAGGCACCACCGCCCCGTAGCGGCCCTGCAGCGTCACGTGCCGCGGGGCAGGGCGGGGCAGGGCGAGGTCCACGGGCAGCCCGACAGGCTGCCCGAGATGGTTCACCTCAGCCAAAGACGCGCCCCAGCGCGCCGTCGGTGGCGGCGATGATCTGGTCGATGTCGTCCTTCGTGGCGATCAGCGCGGGGCTGTAGCACAGGGTGTTGTTTTTGCCCGGCACCGACCGGTTGGTGGCCCCGATGATGACGCCCTGCGCCATGCAGTCCTTGACCACCGCCTGTACCTTCGCCTCGGGCATGGGCGCGCGGCTCTCGCGGTCGGCCACCAGCTCGGCGCCCAGGAACAGCCCCTTGCCGCGCACATCGCCGATCACCGCGTGCTTGTCGGCCAGCGCGTGCAGCTGGTCGAGCATGTAGTCGCCCATCTTTGTGGTGTTCTCCAGCAGGCCCTCTTCCTCGATGATCGCCATGTTCTCGATCGCCGCCGCGGGACCGGCCGTGCAGCCCCCGAAGGTCGAGATGTCGCGGAAGTAGTTCAGCGGGTCGGTGTCGTCGTCCTTGAACAGCTCGAAGACCTTCTCGTTCGTCACGAGACAGGCAATCGCCGCATAGCCCGAGGCCACGCCCTTGGCCATGGTCACGAAATCGGGCTCGATCCCGTAGTGCTGGTAGCCGAACCAGGTCCCCGTCCGGCCCACGCCGCAGACCACCTCGTCGATGTGCAGCAGGATCTCGTACTTGTCGCAGATCTCGCGCACCTTCTGCCAGTAGCCCTCGGGCGGCACGATCACGCCGCCACCGGCGGTCACGGGCTCAAGGCAAAGCGCGCCCACCGTCTCGGGCCCCTCGGCCAGGATCACCTTCTCGATCTGGGAGGCCGCCCATTCGCCGTAGTTCTCTTCCGGCGCGCCCTCCTGCTCGAAGGCGCGGTATTCGAGGCAGTGCGGCACCCGGACAAAGCCCGGCGCAAAGGGCCCGTACTGGGCGTTGCGCTCGTCCTGACCGCCCGCGCTCAGGCAGCCGATGGTGGTGCCGTGGTAGTCGCGGTCGCGGAACAGGATCTTGTGCTTCTTGCCGCCGAACCGCTTGTGCGCGATCTGGCGCACCATCTTGAAGGCCTTCTCGTTGGCCTCGGATCCCGAGTTGCAGTAGTAGACCCGGCTCATCCCCGGCATCTTCTCGACCAGCTTCTCGGCGAAAAGCGCGCCTGGGATCGAGCCCATGGAGCCCGCGAAATAGTTCATCTTCATCAGCTGGTCGTAGACCGCCTTGGCGATGCGCTCGCGGCCGTAGCCCACGTTCACCGTCCAGACCGCGCCCGACACGGCGTCCAGATGCTCCTTGCCGCCCTGGTCCCAGACGCGCATGCCCTTGCCCTCGACGATGATCCGCGGATCGTTCGTCTCGAAGGGTTTGTGCTGCATCAGGTGATGCCAGATGTGCGCGCGGTCGGCCTCGACCACGTGGCTCAGATCGTTGGGGCTACCGTCCATCATGCGTCTCTCCTGCGATGCGCGGGGTGTTTCTTCTGAATAGCACATGCGCCACGGAAATGGGCAAGGCGTAGGTCCAGATCGGGTCGAGATATGTATCCAGTTTTGCCCGTCTGGGTGCCGAACCCAACGTCAGTTTCCGTAAAAAAGGCGCGAATTCAGGCGGATGAACCGGGCAATTGACCTCCGCCCAGGGTGCGCGACCCTGCCCTTATCGGGGCCGGAGACCGAAAAACCGTTGATCGGGCACGGGAATTCCGCTCCGATCGGTCCAGAGCGCCGAAAAAAGGGCGCCAGGAACCGCCCGTTCTGCGGGCAGACCAACAGGGGAGTACCAGGACTATGACGATCAGGAACGCCTTGATGGCCGGCGCCGCCGGCATGGCCCTTGTCGCAGGGGCACAGGCCGCGCAGGCGCAGGACATCACCGTCGGCTATTTCCTCGAATGGCCGATGCCCTTCCAGTACGCCAAGGCCACCGGCATGTATGACGAGGCGCTCGGCACCACCGTAAACTGGGTCAGCTTCGACACCGGCACCGCCATGTCGGCGGCCATGGCCTCGGGGGACGTGCAGCTTTCGGTCAGCCAGGGCGTCCCGCCCTTCGTCGTGGCCACCAGCGCCGGGCAGGACCTCCAGGCGCTCGACGTGGCGGTCAGCTACTCCGACAACGACAATTGCGTGGTGCAGGAGATCCTCGAGATCGACAAGGACTCCGCCGGTGAGCTTGAGGGCAAGCGCGTCGCCGTGCCGCTCGGCACCGCCGCGCACTACGGCTTTCTCGAACAGATGAACCATTTCGGCGTCGACATCAGCACGATGGAGGTGGTCGACATGGCCCCGCCCGACGGCGCCGCCGCCATGGCACAGGGCTCGGTCGACATGGCCTGCGGCTGGGGCGGCAGCCTGCGCCGCATGAAGGACTACGGAAACGTCCTGCTGACCGGCGCCGAGAAGGAGGAGCTGGGCATCCTCGTCTTCGACGTGACCTCCGGCCCCGCCACCTGGGTGGCCGAGAACTCTGACATGGTCGCCGCCTTCCTCGGCGTGACGGCCGAGGCCAACGCCATGTGGGCGGACGAGGCCAACCATGCCGAGATGCTTCCCGTGATCGCCAAGGACGCCGGCATGGACGAAGAGGCCACCGCCGCCACGCTCGAAACCTTCGTCTTCCCGCCCGTCGAGGAGCAGCTTTCCGAGAAATGGCTCGGCGGCGGCGCGCAGACCTTCATGGGTGGCGTCGCGCAGGTCTTCGTCGAGGCCGGTTCCATCGACAGCGCCCTCGACAGCTACGCCGACCACGTGAGCACCGGCCCGCTCGAGACCGCGTCCTCGGGCATGTAAGCGGCACCGCTGGACAGGCTGAAAGACCCCGGCCGGGCCGTCCCATCGGACGGCCCGTGCCACAGATGCTCCCCGGGCATTGGCGAAAGAGGTAGCACCATGAGTGGGTTAACGATTGAACACCTGTCGATGCGGTTCGACCTTCCGAACGGCACATCGGTGCAGGCCCTGAAGGATGTCTCGCTCGACCTGAAGGCGGGCGAGCTCATGAGCGTGCTCGGCCCCTCGGGCTGCGGCAAGACCACGCTTCTCAACATCGTCGCGGGCTTTCTCGCCCCGACCGAGGGCAAGATCACCCTCAACGGCCACCCGGTGAAGGGCCCCGACGCCGAACGCGGCATGGTCTTCCAGCAGGGCGCGCTTTTCGAATGGATGAACGTCCGCGAAAACGTCAGCTTCGGCCCACGCATGGCCGGCAAGCGCGAACGCGACTGGGGCGCCAATGTCGATCACCTGCTCGACGTGGTGGGACTGCGCGACTTCAAGGAAAAGGCCGTCTACGAGCTGTCGGGCGGCATGCAGCAGCGCGTGGCGCTGGCCCGGTGCCTCGCCAACGATCCCGACGTGATCCTCATGGACGAACCGCTCGGCGCGCTCGACGCGCTCACGCGCGAAAAGATGCAGGGCCTTGTGCTGCGTCTCTGGAAGGAAACCGGCAAGACCATCATCCTCATCACCCACTCGGTGGAAGAGGCGCTACTGCTCGGCGAACGCCTGCTGGTCATGGCCCCGCGCCCCGGCCGCATCCACAAGGAATACCGCCTTCCCTTCGCCGACGAAGGCGTCGGGCGTGACCTGCGCGAGGTCAAGAAGAACCCCGAGTTCGGCCAGAAGCGCGAGGAAATCCTCGGCATGATCTGGAACATGGAAGAGGAAATCATGGGACGCACGGAGGCGGCGCAATGATCGTTCTTCTCATCTACATCGCCATCTTCGTGGCGGCCTACGTCGTGGTGAAGTTCGTCGCCCGCAAGGCCACCACGGACTATGCCTCGCTCAAGACCGTGACCTTCGGCGACGAATCCGCCGTGGTCCCCAACCGCTTTGCCAGCGTCATCTCGATCCTCACCATCTTCCTGCTCTGGGCCGCCTTCACCGGCTCCAACCTCGTGCCCTCCTTCCTGCACGCGCCCGGCCCCTTCATCGGCGACGCCACCTTCACCTACACGGCCGAGGCCGACGGGGTGGCGCCCGACGACGCCACGGTGACCGTGCGGGTCTTCGAGGTCGGCAACGACGCCGAGGATCCGGTGGTCGATCCCGGCGACGGCTGGGCGAAGAACGACGTCGACACCATCGGCGCCTGGCGCTCGGGGCTGATCCGCGTCGACGACAATGACGAATACGGCCGCGACCAGGGCCATCGGATCGTGGCCATCAACGGCACGCCCATCGAACCCGGCGGCTCGGTCGAGACCGATTATGGCCGCGTCGGCATGTCGCCCAAGGGCACACTCAACTTCGAGCCCGCCAAGGGCTGGCAGATGGAGCCCATCTGGCTGCCCGCGCCCGAGGCCGTCCTTGCGCGCCTCTCGGAGATCGCCAGCGACGGCTACCGCGACAGCACGCTCTGGGAACACCTCGGCTATTCGCTCTTCCGGGTGATCGTGGGCTTCTTCTTCGGCGCGCTGGTGGGCATCCCGCTGGGCTACGCCATGGGGCTGTCGGACTGGTTCCGCGGCTGGTTCGACCCCATCGTCGAATTCATGCGCCCCGTGCCGCCGCTCGCACTGATCCCGCTGGTGATCATCTGGGCGGGCATCGGCGAGGTCGGCAAGATCATCCTGCTCTTCCTCGCGGCACTCTGGATCATGGCCATCGCCGCGCGCTCGGGCGTGTCGGGCGTGGCCATCTCAAAGGTGCACGCGGCCTATTCGCTGGGCGCCAGCAAGTGGCAGATCATGCGCCACGTGATCGTGCCGAACTCGCTGCCCGAGATCTTCACAGGCGCCCGCGTCGCCATGGGGGTCTGCTGGGGCACCGTGGTCGCGGCGGAACTTGTCGCCGCCGAGAAGGGCGCCGGCATGATGATCATGGTGGCATCCAAGTTCCAGCTCACCGACATCGTCATCATGGGCATCATCCTGATCGGCGTCATCGGCTTCGGCATCGACATCCTGATGCGCTACGCCGAACGGCTTCTGGTGCCGTGGAAGGGCCGGGTCTGAGAAGGTCGCGCCCGAGGGCAGGCGGGGTCACTCCCCGTCGCCCTGCGCCGCCTCCGAACTCATGGCATCGAGCTGCATGAGCAGCTCGGTGCTGCTCTCGTCCAGCCAGCGCCGCGCCGCGTCCACCTGGTTCGTATAGGCCTCCAGCAGCGGCGCCGCCTCGGGCACCGCCTCGGCGATCTGCGCGGCCGAACTGTAGATCGCGAGCGCCAGCGCCGCCACGACGACCACCAGGACGAAGCCCGTCACGAAGCCCGAACCGCCCTCGCGGGCCTCCGGCTCCGCCTCGCGGCGCCGCGTAGTCCTGTCATGGCGCAGCGACTGCGTGACTTCGTCGACGTCGGGAAACGCCTCGTTGCGGGACCTCTCCGGCGCGGTCACGGGGGCTTTCGACGACGGGGAAGGCGTCTTGTCGTCGCCGACCCCTGGCGTCACGTCTCGCTTGCGCTGGGCGCTCTCGGTGGAGGGTTGCTCCAGACCGAGATCACTCTGCACCTCGAGCGCGCCGCGCTCTTGCTGCCGGCGCCGGTTCTCGTAGGCGGCCTCTTCGCGCAGCACGCCGACCACTGCCGGATCCAGCTCGCGCCGCGGCGGTGCGGGCGGCATCTCGCGACCGTCCTCGTCGCCCTCGCTCCCGTCCTCCGGGGCGACGGGCGCTTCGGTCGCCTCGTCCACGGTCGCCTCGTCCATAGCCTCGACAGACTCCCCCTCGGGCGCCGTCGGCGCAGGGCGTTCCGCCGGGGGCGGGCTTGCCGGGGTGCGTACCTTCGGATCGGCCACCGGCTCGACCAGCGGGATATCCTCGCCCACCTGCGCATGCCCCTGGAACCACGTGTGCCCGCAGTTCGAACACTGCACGTCCCGTCCCCGGGCCGGAATCACGTCCATGGGCACGTCGTACTGCGCCCCGCAATTCGGACATATCAACCGGAACCTGCTCACACGTGCCCCCTGGCCATTGGCCAACCGAAATCCTGACAGCCCCACAATAGGTTGCGAGGAAAGAGCGGAAAAGCCCAATCGTTGCAAGCCTCTCATTGCAACCGGGGCAGCGCTGCGGCACAAGACGGCAGTCAGAAAAGCGGCGAGGCAGGGCAGCGGTGATCGAGCTCGACAATGTGGCCTACAGTTACGGCGGAGAGGCGCTGTTCCGCGGCCTCTCTCTCACGCTGGCGCCCGGCTCGTTCCACTTCCTGACCGGCCCCTCGGGCGCGGGCAAGACCACGCTGCTCAAGCTCTGCTACGGCGCGCTGCGCCCGACCGAGGGCGACCTCAGCCTCTTTGGCCGCTCCGTGACCGAGATGGACCGCGACGCCGTGGCCATGAACCGCCGCCGCATCGGCGTCGTGCACCAGGACTGCCAGTTCCTCGACCACCTGCCGGTGATCGAGAACGTGGCCCTGCCGCTCGTGGTCTCGGGCCAGTATTCGCCCGAACACGACGAGAACCTCTCCGAACTGCTTACCTGGGTGGGCCTCACCGACCGCGCCGGCGCCCTGCCGGCCGAGCTGTCGGGCGGCGAACGCCAGCGCGCCGCACTTGCCCGTGCCGTCATCATGTCGCCCGAGGTCATCCTCGCGGACGAGCCCACCGGCAATGTCGACTGGGAGATGTCGCAGCGGCTCATGCGCCTGCTGATCGAGCTCAACCGCATGGGCAAGACGATCCTCATCGCCACCCACGACCTCATGCTGATCCGCACCACCAAGGCGCACGTGCAGGCGCGCGTCCTGCGGCTGGCGGGCGGCGGTCTCTACGCCGCGGGAGCCGAGCTTTGAACTGGCCCGGCCTCTCCCCGCGCCGCCTGCTCACGGCAGACCCGGGCGCCGACCGCATCGTGCCGCCCTCGGGCTTCACCGTGTGGCTGACGCTCTTCACCGCTGCGGCCATGGCCTTTCTCACGGTCTTTGCGCTCGCACTTTCGCTTGCCTCGGGGCGGCTCGCCTCAAGCTGGGGCGCGGAACTGGCCCGGGCCTCGACCGTCCGCATCTCGGCGCCGGCGGGGCAACTCGCCGCCCAGACCGAGACGGCGCTGCGCGTGCTCGACCAGACCCCCGGCGTCGAAAGCGCCCGTGCCCTGACCGAGGAAGAGGCCCAGGCCCTGCTCGAGCCCTGGTTCGGGCCCGACCTGCCGCTTGGCCAGCTGCCCGTCCCGCAACTTATCGAGATCCGCGAAGCCGCATCCGGCTTTGACGCGGCAGGCCTGCGCCTGCGCCTGCAGGCCGAGGTGCCGGGCGCCGTGCTCGACGAACACGCCCGCTGGCGGCGCCCGCTGGTCTCGGCGGCCTCGCGGCTGCGGGGCATCGGCTGGATCTCGATCGGGCTCATCGGCGCCACCATGACCGCCATGGTCACGCTTGCCGCCCATGCGGCGCTTTCGGCCAACGCGCAGGTGATCGCGGTCCTGCGGCTTGTGGGGGCCACCGATGGCTACATCGCCCGCGCCTTCGTGCGCCGCTTCACCCTGCGCACGCTGATCGGCGCCGGCATCGGCACGCTGCTGGGGCTGGGCGCAATGCTGCTCATGCCCGGGGGCGACACCTCGGGCGGTTTCCTCACCTCGCTGCGCTTTGCCGGCTGGCACTGGATCCTGCCCTTCCTCGTGCCGCCGCTTGCCGCCACCGTCGCCTGCCTTGCCACCGCCGCCGCGGCGCGCCGCGTTCTGGGACAACTCGCATGAACAATCCCGGCCCGTTCCAATACGTTCGCTCGGTGATCTTCACTGTCATCGTCTTTGCCGGCATGGCGGTCTACGGCATCGCCTTCTTCCCCGCCGCCATCTTCTCGCGCCGGGCGGCGCGCCAGGCCTGCCGGTCCTATGCGCATTTCGCCTGCTGGCTGGCCTCATGGATGGTGGGTATCCGCACCGAGGTGCGCGGCACGCCCCCCTCGGGCGAGGTGCTGATCGCCGCCAAACACCAGAGCTTCCTCGACATCATCATGATCTACGCCAGCCTTCCGGCGGCCAAGTTCATCATGAAGAAGGAACTGATGTGGGTGCCCTTCATCGGCCAGTACACCCTGCGCATCGGTTGCGTGCCCGTCGACCGCGGCAAGCGCGGCAAGGCCATCGCCAAGATGCTTGCCGATGTGGAGGCCGGCAGCGCAGAACCCGGCCAGCTTGTGATCTACCCGCAGGGCACCCGCGTCGCGCCGGGCGTGCCCGAGCGCTACAAGACCGGCGCCGCGGCGCTTTATGCCCAGACGGGCTATCCGTGTGTGCCGGTCGCCACCAACGCGGGGCTCTTCTGGCCGCGCAACGGCATCCTGCGGCGGCCGGGCCTTGCCGTGGTGGAGTTCCTCCCCGAGATCCCGCAGGGCCTGCGTCAGAAGGATTTCCTCGCCCGACTCGAGCGCGAGGTGGAAACCGCATCCGACAAGCTGATGGCAGAGGCAGGATTTCATGCACCGGATCGACACTGAAGAGGCGCTGCACGCGCTCTACGGGACCCCAAAGGGCACCGCGCTGGGCAAGGTCGCCCCGGCGCTGACCCCGCACTACCGCCGCTGGATCATGGCATCGCGCTTCTGCGTGCTCTCGACCGTCGGCCCCGAGGGCGCTGACGGCAGCCCGCGCGGTGATGACGGCCCGGTGGTCACCGAGCTCGACGCCCGCACGCTCGCCATGCCCGACTGGCGCGGCAACAACCGCCTCGATTCCCTGCGCAACATCGTGCGCGACCCGCGCGTGGCGCTCATGTTCATGGTGCCGGGCTCCACCAGCGCGCTGCGCGTCAACGGCCGCGCCTTCGTCACCGACGACGCCGAGCTGCGCGCCCGCTTCGAGAAGGGCGGCCGCCAGCCCGCCACGGTCATCGTGATCGAGATCGGGGAAGTCTATTTCCAGTGCGCCCGCGCGATCATGCGCGCGCGGCTCTGGTCGGGCGAGGACGAAAGCGCCGCGCTGCCGAGCGCCGGCGACATGCTGCTCGAGGCCTCAAGCGGGCAGGAGGGCGGCGCCGAGTACGACCGTACCTGGCCCGAGCGCGCCGCGCGCACCATGTGGTAGCGCGGCCCCGAAGGGCCGCGCCATTGCCTTACATGTGGATCGCACCGTCGCCGCAGGCGAGCGCCGCCTCGCGGACCGCCTCGGAGTAGGTCGGGTGCGCGTGGCAGGTCAGGGCGATGTCCTCGGCCGCCGCGCCGAACTCCATGGCCACGCAGATCTCGTGGATCAGGTCGCCCGCCATGGGGCCGATGATATGCGCGCCCAGTACCCGGTCGGTGTCCTTGTCGGCCAGAATCTTGACGAAGCCGTCGGCCGCGAAGTTGGCCTTCGCCCGGCCGTTGCCCATGAACGAGAACTTGCCGACCTTGTAGTTGCGGCCCTCGTCCTTGAGCTGCTCTTCGGTCTTGCCAACCGACGAGACCTCGGGGTGGGTGTAGATCACGCTCGGGATCACGCCGTAGTTCACGTGGCCATGCTTGCCCGCGATCACCTCGGCGGCGGCCATGCCCTCGTCCTCGGCCTTGTGCGCCAGCATCGGCCCGGCGATGGCGTCGCCGATGGCATAGACGCCGTCGATGTTGGTCTTCCACTGGTCGTCGGTCTTGATCTGGCCCTTGTCGGACATCTCCACGCCCAGATCCGCCAGCCCGATGCCGTCGGTGTAGGGCTTGCGGCCCGTGGCCACCAGCACGACATCGGCGTCCACCGTGTGCTCGCTGTCGTCCTTGCGCAGCTTGTAGGTGACCTTGGCCTTGGTCTTGGTGGCCTCGACGCCCTGCACCGCGGCGCCCATGGTGAACTTCAGACCCTGCTTGGTCAGCAGCTTCTGGAATTGCTTGGACACCTCGCCGTCCATGGTGGGGGTGATCTTGTCGAGGAACTCGATGACCTCGACCTCGGTGCCGAGACGGCTGTAGACCGAGCCCATCTCGAGCCCGATCACGCCCGCGCCGATCACCACCATCTTCTTGGGGATCTTGCCCAGCTCCAGCGCGCCGGTGGAGCTCACCACCACCTTCTCGTCGATCTCGACGCCGGGCAGCGAGGAGGGGACGGAACCCGAGGCCACGATGATGTTCTTGGTCTCGTAAGTCTCGTCACCGACCTTGACCTTGCCCGCCTCGGGGATCGAGCCCCAGCCCTTGAGCCAGTCGATCTTGTTCTTCTTGAACAGGAACTCCACGCCCTTGGTGTTGGTGGCGATGGTCTCTTCCTTGTAGGTGAGCATCTGCTTCCAGTCGACGGTGGGCGCCTTGCCCTTGAGCCCCATAGCCGCGAAGTTGTGCTCGGCCTCGTGTAGCTGGTGCGTGGCGTGCAGCAGCGCCTTGGAGGGGATGCAGCCGACGTTCAGGCAGGTGCCGCCCAGCGTCTCGCGGCCCTCGACACAGGCGGTCTTGAGCCCGAGCTGGGCGCAGCGGATGGCGGCGACATAGCCGCCGGGGCCGGAACCGATGACGATCACGTCGTAAGTGGCCATGGAAGTCTCCTATTCTGGGATATTGGCCCGGCGTGTGGCCGGGCAAAACGGATCGGGGCGGGACCTTTTGTGCAGAGCGGGCAGGGGGCTCTGCCCCCGTCCCTGCGGGACTCCCCCGGGAGTATTTGTGCCAAGAAGAAGCGCAGGGCGCGCGCCGCTGTCCAGCGCGGATATGTCCATTCCGGATCTCACAGCAGCGCCATCAGCAGCATGAGCAGCGTCGCCCCGGCGCCGACGGCCCAGATCAGCGACCGCCAGGGCGTCCAGCCCAGCAGGTAGGCGGGCACATAGGCCAGGCGCGCGGCGAGGTAGATCCAGGCGAGCGTGGCGGTGAGCGGGCCGGTCTGGCCCGAGAGGCTCAGCACCCCCACCGCGATGCCGAAGAGGATCAGCCCCTCGAAGTGGTTGTTGAGCGCCCGGGAGGCGCGCCCCGCACGGCCCTGCAGCGTCACGCCGCCGTCCCGCGGCCCCGCGGCGCGGTCGACGCCGACCTGGCCGATGGCCAGGCTGGAGTAGAGCGCGACCTGCGCGAACTGCAGGATCGCGGCGAGGGTGAGGGCGGTGAGCTCGGGGGTCATAGCGTGGTCAGGAAATGGTGTCCCGAGGGCCCGTGTCCGAGAGAGCTGTTCTTGTCGATCCAGCCCTGCGCCTTGCCCTTGTCGTTGACCTGGAGCAGCGCCCAGTGGGCGGCGCCGCCCTCCTGCCAGAGCTGCAGGACGCTCAGGCCCGCGTTGGCGCGGTTCTCGGCGTCATCGTCGAAGGCGGCCTTGTCGAAATTGTCGAAGCGGAGCAGCAGTTGCTGGCTCATGGCGGTCTCTCCGGGTCAGGTGGATGGGGGACGGGCGATGTTGCTGGTATCCGCGGCGGCACGATCGTGTTGGATATCCCCGCTCGGGGCGTGACCTTTGCGGCTCGCGCGCGCGTCCCTCGGCAGTGGATTCCTGATGCCGAACGCGCCGGCCAAGCCGCGCAGGTCGCGCGTCGCGTGCCTTGGGCGGGTGGGGCTGGGCGTCTCCGTCATGTCGGGGCCTTCGCGGATCGGTGTCGCGCGACCGCCCCCGGTCAGCCCGGGGGCGGGGCGGCCCGGCGCGCGGCCGGGCCCTTGCGGTCTCAGAGGTCCATCAGCAGGCGGCGCGGATCCTCGAGCGCTTCCTTGACGCGGACGAGGAAGGTCACCGCGCCCTTGCCGTCGACGATGCGGTGATCGTAGCTGAGCGCCAGGTACATCATCGGGCGGATCTTGATCTCGCCGTTCACGACCATGGGCCGTTCCTGGATCTTGTGCATGCCGAGGATGCCCGACTGCGGGGGGTTCAGGATCGGCGAGGACATGAGCGAGCCGTAGACGCCGCCGTTGGAGATCGTGAAGGTGCCGCCCTGCATGTCGTTCATGGAGAGCTTGCCGTCACGGGCGCGCTTGCCCTTCTCGGCAATGGCGCCCTCGATCTCGGCGAAGGACATGGAATCCACGTCGCGGATCACCGGAACCACGAGGCCCGTGGGCGTGCCGGTGGCGATGCCCATGTGCACGAAGTTCTTGTAGATGATCTCGGCGCCATCGATCTCGGCGTTGACCTCGGGAACCTCCTTCAGGGCATGGCAGCAGGCCTTGGTGAAGAAGGACATGAAGCCCAGGCGCACGCCGTGCTTCTTCTCGAAGAGATCCTTGTACTCCTTCCGCAGGGCCATGACCTCGGTCATGTCCACCTCGTTGTAGGTGGTCAGCATCGCCGCGGTGTTCTGCGCGTCCTTGAGACGGCGGGCGATGGTCTGGCGCAGGCGGGTCATCTTGACCCGTTCCTCGCGGTCGGCGTCCTCGGCCGCCGAGGGAGCGCGCGGCGCCTGCTTGGTCTCGGCCTTCTGCGGCTCGGCCTTGGTGGCCTCGACCGCCTTGGAGACGTCTTCCTTCATGACGCGGCCGTCACGGCCCGAACCCTGCACCTGGTCGCGGCTGACGCCCTTTTCGGCCATGGCCTTCTTGGCGCTGGGCGCATCCTCGACGTCTGAGCGGCCGGGGCCGCCGTCGCCCGCGGGCGGCGTCGAATACTGCGTGTCGCCCTTGGGCGCTTCCTCCGGCTGCGGCTTGTCCTCGCCCTTGGGCTCGGAGGCCTGCTTGGCGGGAGCGTCGCCCGAGCTGAGCACGGCCAGCTTGGCGTCGGCCTGCACCGTGGTGCCTTCCTCGGCGACGATCTCCGAGAGCGTACCGGCCGCGGGGGCAGGGACCTCGACCGAGACCTTGTCGGTTTCCAGCTCGCAGAGCATCTCGTCCTGCTCGACCGTGTCGCCGACCTTCTTGAACCAGGTCGACACGGTCGCCTCGGAGACGCTTTCGCCCAGGGTCGGCACCATCACGTCGATGCTGCCGCCGCCAGAGCCGCCCGAGGATTTGCCGCTGTCCTCGGAAGAAGCCTCTTCCTTGGCGGGTTCCTCGCTCTTGGGCTCGGCCCTGGGCTTGGTTTCCTCGGGGCCGGCGTTGCCTTCCTCGGAGATGTTGGCCAGCAGGGCATCGACGCCGACGGTGTCGCCTTCGTTCGCGACGATGTCGGCAAGGGTGCCGGCTGCGGGCGAGGGGACCTCGACGGTGACCTTGTCGGTCTCGAGCTCGCACAGCATCTCGTCCACGGCCACGCTGTCACCGGGTTTCTTGAACCAGGTGGCGACCGTCGCCTCCGTCACCGATTCCCCGAGTGTGGGGACGCGCACTTCCGTCATTGTCTCAATTCCCTTCGATGGTCAGCGCTTCGTTCACGAGCGCTTCTTGCTGTGCCTTGTGCTGGCTCGCCAGGCCCGTGGCGGGCGAGGCCGAGGTGGCGCGGCCCACGTAGCGGGGCCGGGCATAGTCGGCCTTGATGCGGCCGAGAACCCACTCGATGTTGGGCTCGATGAAGCTCCAGGCGCCCTGGTTCTTGGGCTCTTCCTGGCACCAGATCATCTCCGCCTGCGGGAAGCGCTCCAGCTCCTTGACCAGCGACAGCGCCGGGAAGGGATAGAACTGCTCCACGCGCAGCAGGTAGATGTCGTCGATCCCGCGGGCGTCGCGCTCTTCGAGGAGGTCGTAGTAGACCTTGCCCGAACACATCACCACGCGCTTGATCTCGCCGTCGGGCTTCAGCTCGGTCTCCGAATGGCCCTTCTCGGCGTCGTCCCACAGCACCCGGTGGAACGAGGAGCCCGTCACGAAATCCTCGATGTCCGAGACGCAGAGCTTGTGACGCAGAAGCGACTTCGGAGTCATCAGCATGAGCGGCTTGCGGAAGCTGCGGTGAAGCTGACGGCGCAGGATGTGGAAGTAGTTCGCCGGGGTCGAGCAGTTGGCCACGATCCAGTTGTCCTGCCCGCACATCTGCAGGAAGCGTTCCAGACGCGCGGAGGAGTGCTCCGGCCCCTGGCCCTCGAAGCCGTGCGGCATCAGGCAGACAAGCCCCGACATCCGCAGCCACTTCGATTCACCCGAGGAGATGAACTGGTCGAACATGATCTGCGCGCCGTTGGCGAAGTCGCCGAACTGCGCTTCCCAGAGCGTCAGCGCGTTGGGCTCGGCCATCGAGTAGCCGTACTCGAAGCCCAGCACCGCGTATTCCGACAGCGCCGAGTCGATCGCCTCGTAGCGGGCCTGCCCCTCGCGGATGTGGTTGAGCGGGAAGTACCGGTCTTCGGTGTCCTGGTTGATGAAGGCCGAATGCCGCTGCGAGAAGGTGCCCCGCGTGCTGTCCTGACCGGACAGACGCACCGGGTAGCCCTCGGTCAGAAGCGAGCCGAAGGCCAGGGCCTCGCCGGTCGCCCAGTCAAAGCCCTTTCCGGTCTCGAACATGTTCGTGCGGGTGTCGATCAGACGCCCGATGGTCTTGTGCAGGGTGACCCCATCGGGGCGCGTGGTCAGCGCCTTGCCCACGGCCTCGGCGGTCTCCTTCGAGATCGCCGTCTTGCCGCGCTGGTACTTGCCGCGCGCCTGCCGGTCGAGGTGGCTCCAGCGCCCGTCCAGCCAGTCGGCCTTGTTGGGCTTGTAGGTCTTGCCGGCCTCGAACTCCTCGTTGAGGCGCGCCTGGAACGTGTTCTTGAGATCCTCGATCTCGCCCTCGGGGATCAGGCCGTCCTTCACCAGCCGCTCGGTGTAGAGCGTCAGGGTCGTCTTGTGGCCCTTGATCTGCTTGTACATCAGCGGGTTGGTGAACATGGGCTCGTCGCCCTCGTTGTGACCGAACCGGCGGTAGCAGAACATGTCGATGACGACGTCCTTGCCGAACTTCTGGCGGAACTCGGTCGCGACCTTGGCCGCGTGCACCACGGCCTCGGGGTCATCCCCGTTGACGTGGAAGATCGGCGCCTCGACCACCAGCGCGTTGTCGGTGGGGTAGGGCGACGAGCGCGAGAAGTGCGGCGCGGTGGTAAAGCCGATCTGGTTGTTCACCACGATATGGATCGTGCCGCCGGTGCGGTGGCCGCGCAGGCCCGACAGCGCGAAGCATTCCGCCACGACGCCCTGGCCGGCAAAGGCCGCGTCGCCGTGCAGAAGGATCGGCAGCACCGCGGTGCGATCGGAGTCGTTGAGCTGATCCTGCTTGGCGCGGACCTTGCCCAGCACGACGGGGTTCACCGCCTCCAGGTGCGAGGGGTTCGCCGTCAGCGACAGGTGCACGGTGTTGCCGTCGAATTCCCGGTCGCTCGACGCGCCGAGGTGGTATTTCACGTCGCCCGAGCCGTCCACGTCCTCGGGCTTGAAGCTGCCGCCCTGGAATTCGTTGAAGATCGCCTTGTAGGGCTTGTTCATCACGTTGGCGAGCACCGAGAGGCGGCCGCGGTGCGGCATGCCGATCACGACCTCTTTCAGACCGAGGTTGCCGCCGCGCTTGACGATCTGCTCCATGGCGGGGATCAGGCTTTCGCCGCCATCGAGGCCGAAGCGCTTGGTCCCCATGTACTTCACGTGCAGGAACTTCTCGAAGCCCTCGGCCTCGACCATCTTGTTGAGGATGGCGCGGCGTCCCTCGCGGGTGAACTTCACTTCCTTGCCGTAGCCCTCGATGCGCTCCTTCAGCCAGGCGCTCTGCTCGGGGTCGGAAATGTGCATGTACTGCAGGGCGAAGGTGCCGCAGTAGGTGCGCTTCAGCACGCTGACGATCTCGCGCATGGAGGCAATCTGAAGCCCCAGCACGTTGTCGATGAAGATCGGCCGGTCGAGATCGGCCTCGGTAAAGCCGTAGGACTTGGGGTCGAGCTCGGGGTGGTGGGCGTTGTCGCGCATGCCCAGCGGGTCGAGGTCGGCGGCCAGGTGGCCGCGGATCCGGTAGGCCCGGATCAGCATGAGTGCGCGGATGCTGTCGAGCACGGCACCCTGCACGGCATCGTCGCTGACCTTCACGCCGGCTTCTTCTGCCTTCTTGCGGATCTTCTCGCCGGCGGCGCTGGCCTCGCCGGGGATCTGCGGCATGGGCCATTCGCCGGTCAGGGCGGCGGTCAGGTCATCGTTGGGCTGCGGCGGCCAGTCGGCGCGCTGCCACGAGGGGCCCGCGGCCTCTTTCTTCACGCTGATCTCGTCATCGCCCATCTGGCGGAAGAACTCGGCCCATGCGTCGTCGACCGCGTTGGGGTCGTTGGCATAGCGGGCATACATCTGTTCGAGGTATTCCGCGTTGGTGCCCTGCATGAAGCTCGAGGCGTGGAAGAGGTCGTTGGGGCTTTGATCGGTCATTGTTGGACCTCGCTGGGGTTTGACGGTCGGTCTCGGTTGATTTGCGCGCGGCCGGTGGGCAGGGCGCGCGGGAAGGCATGGCGCCGCCGCCCGCGCGCCATCTCTTCCGGGGAAAGGTTGCGAAAGGCTTTCGCACTCCCTGCAAGGGCCCCGAAGGCACCACGCGGCAATGGCTGCGCAACCGGATCGGGTTCCGGTCGCTGGGCCTGCTCGCTGTGCTGCGGTTGTGTCATTCGGACACCTCTCGGGCGGGGCTCATGCCTTCAGGGAAAGCAGGGCGTGTTCGGGGCAAGCGCCGCGGGGTTGCGGACACTGCAGGTATTTCCATCTTCTCCGGAAGAAAGGGGGTAGACGTCGCCGGGACGGCCTTCGTGGGCCGGTGTGGACGCGCCGCCACAGGCAGAAAGCAGGCTCAGGGCCGCGAGGGCCGGGACGAGCGCAGGGATCTTTCTCATCACGTGACAGCGGGCTCCTTCAAACCCAGTCTGGAAGCGTCCGGGCGGAGACCGGCATCACGCCGGCCCCCGCCGGGAGGCTCCTCACCCTCTGCCGCCTTTTGCCCTTCTCGCGGGGCAGGACGCGGCGCCCTGAAGGTCCGGGTTTCCGCCCCGCCCGGAGGGGGCGGAAACCCTGCCAGAGGTTAAGAACGGGTAAACCCGAAATTCTAACCCCTTGATTTTTCTTGGCCCAGAAGGTGTCCCGGCCCGGGACACCCTGGGACATGGGCCGGCTCAGCCCTGTTCGATGGCCTTCATCACGGCCTCGCCAAGCGTGGCGGGGCTGTCGGCGACCACGATCCCGGCCGACTTCATGGCCTCGATCTTGTCCTCGGCGCCGCCCTTGCCACCGGCGACGATCGCGCCCGCGTGGCCCATGCGGCGGCCCGGAGGGGCGGTGCGCCCGGCGATGAAGCCAGCGGTCGGCTTCCAGCGGCCCTTCTTCTTCTGTTCCTTCAGGAACTCGGCCGCGTCTTCCTCGGCCGAGCCACCGATCTCGCCGATCATGATGATCGCCTCGGTCTCGTCATCGTCGAGGAACATATCGAGGATATCGATATGCTCGCTGCCCTTGATCGGGTCGCCGCCGATGCCCACGGCCGAGGACTGGCCCAGACCCATGTCGGTGGTCTGCTTGACCGCCTCGTAGGTCAGCGTGCCCGAGCGCGACACGACGCCCACCTTGCCACGCTTGTGGATGTGGCCCGGCATGATGCCGATCTTGCAGGCGTCGGGCGTGATGACACCGGGGCAGTTGGGCCCGATCAGCGTGGACTTGCTGTCCGCAAGCGCCCGCTTCACCTTCATCATGTCGAGCACCGGGATGCCTTCGGTGATGCAGACGATCAGCTCCATCTCGGCGTCGATCGCCTCGCAGATCGAATCCGCGGCAAACGGCGGCGGCACGTAGATCACGCTGGCGTTCGCCTCGGTCTTGGCCTTCGCCTCGTGCACCGAGTTGAAGACCGGCAGGCCCAGATGCTCCTGCCCGCCCTTGCCCGGGGTCACGCCGCCGACCATCTTGGTGCCGTAGGCGATCGCTTGTTCCGTGTGGAAGGTGCCCTGCGAGCCGGTCAGGCCCTGGCAGATCACCTTGGTATTCTTGTCGACTAGAACGGCCATCGTTCAATCATCCTTTGTCTGTCCCGGGGCGGCTTGGCACCCCGGCGCGCCGGTCAGTACTCGGCGCTGTCATCATCCACGAGTTCGTCGAGCGCGCGCACCGCGAGGAGCGCACCGCCCATGAAGATCAGGGTCCGGCCCAGCGAGCTGGTCAGATTGTTCGGCGTGATGTCGGCGATCCCGTCGCGCGCGGCCCGGGCGGCGTCACGCCCGCCCCGGATATCCCGCAGCGACGGCTTGTCCGCCGGCTCCGGCAGGCGCAGCGCAGAAGGCTTTGCCTGCCGCGCCAGAAGCCCCAGCCCGACCATGCCCAGTCCGAACAGGAAGGGGGTATATGAGGCCTTGCGGCTCACCCCTTCACCGCCTTCACGATCTTCTCGGCACCGTCGGACAGGTTGTCGGCGGCGATCACGTCGAGACCGGACTCGTTGATGATCTTCTTGCCGAGATCCACGTTGGTGCCCTCGAGGCGCACCACCAGCGGAACCTGCAGGCCGACTTCCTTCACCGCGGCGATCACGCCCTCGGCGATGACGTCGCAGCGCATGATGCCGCCGAAGATGTTGACGAGGATGCCTTTGACGTTCGGATCGGCCGTGATGATCTTGAAGGCTGCGGTCACTTTCTCTTTGGAGGCGCCGCCGCCCACATCGAGGAAGTTGGCCGGCTCGCCGCCGTAGAGCTTGATGATGTCCATGGTCGCCA